>NZ_JBEZDO010000035.1:0-103136 GCF_040648355.1 Nonomuraea sp. NPDC049152
TCCGGGCCGTCCTGCAGAAACTGAACCTGCGCGACCGCGTGCACGCGGTGATCCACGCGTACGAGAACGGGCTTGTGGGTCGCAACGATCTGCCTAACTGAATTCCATCCTGCCGGGTGGTCCCGTCTCACCCCTTAGGGTGATGTCGGCCGGTGACGCCCGGCCTAGGTTCGACGTCGTGTCCTTTCCACGTCTGTGCCTTCCGCTTGTGATCTCCCTGCTCGCGCTCGCCGTGCTGCTCGGCTGGACGGCACCGACCCTTGCCGGTGGCGAACGGCTGGTCGACGACTACCGCTCCGTCTACGGCACGCCGGGCGTCGCGGCGGCTGTCATCAACGGGTCGTCGGTCGAGAAGATCGTCCGCGGCCGGGACGGGGACGGCAACGCGGTGACGGCGGGACCCGGTTCCGGATCGCGTCTATGAGCAAGTCGATGACGGCGACGGCGATCATGCTGCTGACGGACCGATTCTCCGTGGACGACCCGGTCGTCAAGGTTCTCCCCGAGTTCAAGATGGCCGATCCGCGCTACACCAAGATCACCGTACGCTCATCGAGCTAGATCCTCGCGCCCGCACGAAACGAGGTCATCATGACTGCGTCCCCCACGCGCTCCAGTTCTGCCAGATCAACTATTATCGATGTCACGTGGTTTTTCGCGATCGCCGTCCTGCTGTGTTTCGCGCTGTCCGTTCCGATGGTCTTCCGGCTCGTCCCGACGGACTTCTACAACCTGATCACTCCGATCCTGCAACTGACCCCGCTGCTCGCAGCGATCATCATGTGGCTTGCCCGACGACCCGGAACGTTCCGAGAGACGTTCGCCACCAGGTGGCGCGGCACACCCAAGTGGGCCAGCATCGGCATCGGCCTCATCGCCGCGATCGCCGCGATCCAAACCGCCATCGCACTGGCATTGGGAATCTGGCAGCTCAACCCGCTTGACCAGATCTTCGCGGCGACCATGTGGATCGTTCCGGTCTTCCTCATGCAGTCGGTCTTCGCCATCGGCGAAGAGTTCGGCTGGCGCGGCTGGCTGGCGACGCGTGCCGCGTCATGGGGATTCTGGCCGCTGACCCTTGTCAGCGGTCTGGTCTGGATCGTCTGGCACCTGCCGGTCCTCGCCGTCATCGGTGATCGACCACCCTGGGACATCGTTATCTACTTCGCGGGCATGCTGCCATGGGCGCCGCTGTTGCTCGCACTTCGCTGGCAGTCGGGGAGTGTCTGGCCCGCGGTTTTGACGCACGGAGCGATCAACAGCGTCCGGGTGTACCTGCTGCAATCCGTCCCCAACGCAACGGATCACCTGCTCATCGAAGTGATCGGCTGGGTGCTCACGCTCGCCGCTGCCGTGTGGCTGATGCGCCCGAGCCAGGCGCAGTTCGTCCGCCGCGGAAGGCCTCGGGGGTGAGGCCGCCCTTCTCCATCAGGTTCGCGAGGTGCAGGCGTTCGGCCAGCTCGCGCGGCGGCGTGCGGTTGACCACCCTGGCGGCGCCGCTCTGGCTGTCGGCCACGTAGCGCGACAGCTCCTCGACGGCCACCCGTGCCGCACTCTCGAACTCCTCGATATCCCACATATGGCCATAATCAGGTCAGCGTGCGACGGCTGGCCAGCGTGCCCGAAACGTCAATTTCGGCCGCCCACCAGCTGGCTCGTCGATCCGCCGCGCGTGTTCGCCCTGGAGCTCCATGTGAAGATGTCCGCCATGACCCTTCGGATCAGCACCCTGGCCGAGCGGCCGGACCTCGCGGACACCCTGTGGGACATGCCGAACCCGTGGCCCGAGTTCATGCTCAACGACCTCCTCGCAGGGCTCTACTACACGGTCGCCACGAGCGACTTCGCCGACCACGTGCTCGTCGCGGTCGACGAGGACGAGCCAGGCACCATCGTGGCCAGGGCGTTCGCCGTGCCGTTCGAGCGGCCCGACGGCGACCTGCCCGACGGCGGTTGGGACACGGCGGTCCGCTGGGGAACGACCACCCGCAGGAGGGGAGCCACTCCCAACGCGATCTCCGCGCTCGAGATCACGATCAGGGAGGACCTCCAGGGCGGCGGCCTGTCCAAGCAGATGCTGGCCGCCATGCGGGCCAACGCGGCCAGGCTCGGGTTCACCGAGCTGCTCGCGCCGGTCAGGCCCAACCAGAAGCATCTCGAACCGCGCACGCCGATGGCGGAGTACGCCTTCCGCACCCGCGAGGACGGCCTGCCGTACGACGCGTGGCTACGGGTCCACGTGCGGGCCGGAGCGAAGATCGTGAAGGTGGCGCCCAGGTCGATGGTGGTGCCCGGCACGCTCGCCGAGTGGCGCGAGTGGACCGGGCTGCCCTTCGACCGCAGTGGTCCCGTCGAGGTGCCGAGGGCGCTCGCGCCCGTCCACGTCGACCTCGACCAGGACCACGCCGTCTACGTGGAGCCGAACGTCTGGGTCAGCCACCCACTGTGATCTGCTCGCCCGGCTTCAGCAGGCGCAGCCGGTCGGACAGGCCCGCCCGCTCGAAGGCCTCCACGAGGGTGTCGGGCCCCTGGGTGAAGTGCTGCCAGTGCTCGAAGTGCAGCGGCACCACGTCACGGGCGCCGAGGATGCGCGCGGCCTCGGCCGCGTCGGCGCTCGGCAGGGTCAGGTAGGCGTCGCCGAGGAGCGGCGTCCGCGCGCCTCCCACGAACAACACCGCCACGTCGATCGCGCCGACGCGGGCGCTGATGGCCCTGACCACGTCGAGCGAGGCGTTGTCGCCGCTGATGTACACGGTGGGGAGGCCGTCGCCCGACAGCACGAACCCGGTGACCTCGCCCACCAGGTGCTCGGTGCCGTCCGGCCCGTGCTGGGCCGGGACACCGGTGACGCGCAGCGCGCCGACTTCGACGCTCTCCCAGTTCGGCAGGGCCCTGACGGCGCCGCCGAGCCGTCCGGCGGCCTGTCCCGTCGACAGCACCAGCGGGACGGTCCCGAGGTAGGCCCTGCCCGCCGTGTCGAGGTTGTCGGGATGCTGGTCGTGTGAGAGCAGCACCAGGTCGGCGGGCTCGGGCCCGAAGGCGGGTCCCGCCGTCTTGGTGAGCACCCGCTCACCGATCGGGTACTCACCCGGCGGATCGAATGTCGGATCGACGACCAGCCGCACGCCGCCCAGCTCGATGACGGCGGTCGGGCCGCCCACGTAACGCATCTCCATGGCCTACAACGACATTCACCGGCTGGCGGCTATTCCCCCGAGCACGGTCACGATGAAACGATCCTCAGTCGCAGCGCTCCAGGAGCCGCCTCCGGTACGGCGGGCCGCTTCGGCGCGATCGGTGTGATCTTCACGTAGGCCGACCCCGCGGCCGGCCGCGGATCGGGCTCGCCGGCGTTCGGCCAGAACGCCATGGCGCGCTCGGCCTGCGCGGTGATGGTGAGCGAGGGGTTGACGCCGAGGTTGGCCGAGATCGCCGAGCCGTCCACGACGTGCAGCCCCTCGTAGCCGTAGACCCTGTGGTAGGGGTCGATGACCCCGCTCTCGCGGGAGTCGCCGATGGCGCAGCCGCCGAGGAAGTGCGCGGTCGCGGGGGTGTCGAACAGGTCCAGCCACGACCCGCCCGGCACGCCGCCGATCTCCTTCGCCGCGTGCCGTACCGCCTCGTGGCCCGCGGGGATCCACGTCGGGTTCCTGCCGCCCTCGCTGCGCAGGCCGAACAGCGACCTGCGGGTGGTGATGGCGTTGTGGTTGGCCTGCATGACCAGCGCGATGATCGTGCGCTCGGACCAGCGACGGAGGTTGAGCAGGCGCAGCGCGGTCAGCGGATCCTCGGCGACCTGGCGCAGGAACCCCCGCCACCTGGAGCGGTCGCCGTCGACGAGCAGGGTGCGCAGCAGGCCCATGGCGTTGGAGCCGTCGCCGTAGCGGACGGGCTCGATGTGGGTCTCGGCGTCGGGATGGATCGAGGAGGTGATCGCGACACCGCGGTTGAGCTTGTCGCCGCCGGTGGCCAGCCGCTCGAAGCCGAGCAGCGCCTCGGAGTTGGTGCGGGTCAGCGCGCCGAGCCTGGGCGAGAGCCGCGGCAGCGCGCCGGCCCTGAGCCGGTGCAGGAGCCGCTGCGTGCCGTAGGCGCCGGCCGCGAAGATCACCTGCTTCGCCCGGAACGTACGGCGCTGCCACGGGGCGCCCGTCCGGTGCGCGGTGACCAGGTAGCCGTCACCGTCGGGCCTGACCGAGACCGCCGTGCACTCGGGGTAGACCTTCGCGCCCGCCCGCTCGGCCAGGTAGAGGTAGTTCTTGGTCAGCATGTTCTTGGCGCCGTGGCGGCAGCCCGTCATGCATTCGCCGCACTCGACGCAGCCCTGGCGGACGGGGCCCGCGCCGCCGAAGTACGGATCCCGCCCCGAGGGCCCGAAGTAGACGCCGACGGGGGCCAGGCGGAACGTCTCCTCGACGCCCATCCTGGCCGCGACCTTCCTCATGACCTCGTCGGCGCGGGTGAGCGTCGGGTTCACGACCACGCCGAGCATGCGTTTGGCCTGGTCGTAGTAGGGAGCGAGCTCCGCCTTCCAGTCGGTGATCGCCGCCCACTGCGGATCGGCGAAGAACGGCTCGAGCGGCTCGTAGAGGGTGTTGGCGTAGACGAGCGAGCCGCCGCCGACCCCCGCGCCCGCCAACACCATGACCCGGGTGCCCTTCGCGCCGCCCAGCACGTGGATGCGCTGGATGCCCTTGAACCCGAGCCATGGCGCCCAGAGGAAGTCGCGCGCCCGCCAGGAGGTCTTCGGCAGCGTCGACTCGTCGAACCTGCGGCCCGCCTCCAGGACGCCGACCTTGTATCCCTTCTCGGTCAGGCGCAGGGCGGACACGCTGCCGCCGAAGCCCGAACCGATCACCACGACGTCGAAGCTCACTTCAGCCGCAGCCTCTTCATCGTCTTGAGCAGGCCCGACAGCAGGTCGGCGTACTTGTCGTACGGCATGCCCATCGGCGGGTCGAAGCCCAGCCACGAGGCCTGGCTGGCGACGTTCTGCACCTCGGTGAACTTCAGCAGCCCCTCGACCCCGTGCCTGCGGCCAAGGCCCGAGGCCTTCATGCCGCCCATCGGCGCGTCGTAGGAGGCGTAGGCCGAGCCGTACCCCTCGTTGATGTTGACGGTGCCCGCCTTCACCCGCGCGGCCAGCGCCCGCCCGCGCGCGGGGTTTCCCGTCCAGATGGAGGCGTTGAGCCCGTAGATGGTGTCGTTGGCCAGCGCCAGCACCTCCTCCTCCGAGGAGTACGGGTACAGGCTGACGACAGGGCCGAACGTCTCGTCGCGGCAGAGCGCCATGTCCTCGGTGACGCCCGTCAGCACGGTCGGCTCGTAGAACAGCGGGCCGAGGTCGGGGCGGGCCCTGCCGCCGGTCAGCACTTTGGCGCCCTTGTCCACCGCGTCGGTGACGTGCGCGACCACGCCGTCGAGCTGCCGCCGCGAGGTCAGCGAGCCCATCTGGATCGACCAGTCGCGGCCCGCGCCGAGCTTCATGCCCTCGACCTGGCGCACCAGGCGGTCGGCGAAGGCGTCGAAGATCGACTCGTGCACGTAGAGGCGCTCGATGGAGATGCACAGCTGGCCCGCGTTGGTGAAGCAGGCGCGGATCGCGCCCTGGGCCGCGACGTCGAGGTCGGCGTCGTCCAGCACGATCATCGGGTTCTTGCCGCCGAGCTCGAGCGAGCAGCCGATGAGCCGCTTGGCCGACTCCTCGGCGATCTTGCGTCCGCCGCGCGTCGACCCCGTGAAGGCGACGTAGTCGGCGCCGTCCATGAACGCGTCGCCGATGTCGGCGGGCTCGCCCAGCACGACCTGCCAGATCTCGCGCGGCATGCCGAGCTCGGTCAGCAGGTCGATGGTCCACAGCGTCGACTGCGAGGTCTGCGTGTCGGGCTTGTGCACGACCGCGTTCCCCGCCAGCAGCGCGGGCACCACGTCGCCGACGCCGAGCGAGAGCGGGTAGTTCCACGGCGAGATCAGCGCGACCACGCCCTTGGGGTGGCGCAGCTCGACCACGCGCGTGGCCATGGGGAAGATCCCCTTGCGGGCCTTCGGCGCGAGCAGCCCCGCGGCGCGGCGGGCGTAGTAGAGCGAGCAGCCCGCGACGTCGAGCACCTCCTCGAAGGCGTGCCTGCGGGCCTTGCCCGTCTCCTGCTGGACCACGTCGAGGATCTCGGCGCGCCGGTCGAGGATCGCGTCGTGCAGCCGCAGGAACGGCCTGGCGCGTTCGGCCGCGGGCAGCGCGGCCCATGCCTCCTGCGCGGCGCGGGCCCTTTCGTAGGCCGCGCGGACGTCGTCGGGGGTGGAGATCGGCATCGCGGCCAGTGGTTCGCCGGTGAACGGGACGTTGATCTCCTGCGTCCTTCCGCTGGAGACCACGTGGCTGAGGCTTTGCGGCATACCTGGAAGAATATTCGGTAGCGCAACCGTTATGGCGGCGCGAGAGAATTTCAGATGTGCCGTCCTTCGATCCGCTCAGGTCAGGAGACCCGGCCAGTCTCGGTGACTACACGATCGTCGGCAGGCTCGGCGACGGCAGCCAGGGCGTCGTCTACCTCGCCGCCGACCGCGCGGGCGCGCGTGTCGCGATCAAGTGGCTGCGTTTCGGCGACGCCGTCAGCACCGAGAGGTTCCTGCGCGAGGTCCGGGTCGCCCAGCAGGTCGCGCCCTTCTGCACCGCCCAGGCGCTGGCCACGGGCGCCGAGCACGACAGGCCCTACATCGTCAGCGAGTACATCGAAGGCCCCACCCTGCACGACGTCGTCAGGGAGCAGGGTCCACGCACCGGGCCGGCCCTGTACCGCCTCGCGATCGGCACCGCCACCGCGCTGGCCGCCATCCACCAGGCGGGCATCGTGCACCGCGACTTCAAACCGGCCAACGTCATCATCGCCCCCGACGGGCCCCGAGTGATCGACTTCGGCATCGCCAAGGCCCTCGACGCCACCTCCACGATCAGCACCTCGCCGGTGGGGACACCGTCGTTCATGGCGCCCGAGCAGTTCCTCGGCCACCAGGTGGGGCCCGCCGCCGACCTGTTCGCCTGGGCCTGCACGATCGCCTACGCCGCCTCTGGCAGGGCCCCGTTCGGCAGCGACACGATGCCCGCGGTCATCAACAGGATCCTCAACGCGCGACCCGACGTCTCGGATCTCGACGAGCCGCTGTCCGGGGTCGTGCACGCCTGCCTGTCCAAGGACCCCGCCCAGCGGCCCGACGCCGAGCAGGTCATCATGCGGCTGCTGCGGCACCCGGTGGCCCCCGGCGGCATGCTGCGGGAGGCCGCCGCCGCCTCCATGGTGGGCTCCACCTGCGCCTTCCCCGGCCGCGACCCTCCGCGCTCCCAGAGCTCAGGTGTGGGAGGACCTCCGCCGCGAGGCCCCGCCGAACCGCCATGGGGAACCGGGCACGGATGGGCGCCGCCCGCCGCCCATCCCCCGATGACCCGTCCGACGCCGCTCAGGAAGAGCAGGAAAAGGCTGGTCGCCGGGTTCGCCGCGGCGCTCACCGCACTGCTCCTCGTCGTGGTGGCCGTCGCCGTACCGTGGGGGCGGATCTTCGGCCGGGTCACGCCCTCGGCTTCGCCTGCCGTACCCACCCGCCCGGCCGTGCCCACGCGGGGGCTGGCCGAGCAGCGGCTGCCCGGCACGCAGGCCACCCTCTTCGAGCACCCCGACGATCCGATCATGCTCACGTCGTACGACCTCTACGACAAGAGCACCAAGGAGTGGGTGAACTACGCCAGGGACACGCTGACGAGCCCGTTCCGCCTCTACGGCGGTTACGCGGAGACCATGCTCTCCCCCGACGGCCGCTACCTCGCCAGACGCAGCAAGAACTACACCTCCGACCGCTACGACTCCATCGAGATCGTCGACGCGAGGACCCGCGGGAAGAAGGCCGCCGTCAAGACCGTCAAGGAGCCGCTGGTGAGCAGCATCAGCGCCTGGTCGAAGGACGGCTCGAAGATCCTGCTCAACGTCGAGCAGGTGAAGGGCGAGAACACGCTCAGCCTGGGCTTCGCCATCGTCGACGTGGCGGCGCGGAAGGCGAGCGTGGTCACGATGGCGGGCAAGGACGACAGCTCGTTCGGATGGGATGGCCAGACCCGGGGCGTGGTCCGCCTCTACGGCTCCGACCTGCGCTTCTTCGACGCCGCGGGCAACAAGCTGCGCGACGCCCTCGACGTCGGCGAACTTCCCATCGGCACGCAGGACATCTTCTCCCCCTCGGGAAGGTCGTTCGCCACGAAATGCCCCGGAGGCGATGACGGCGAACTGTGCCTGTGGGACAGCGAGTCGGGCAAGAGGCTGCGCAGTCTCACCACCTTCTGCGACAAGTTCCTCGGCTGGTACGACGAGACCCATCTGTACTGCTGGGAGCAGGACAACGCCCCCAAGCACCGCGTCCAGGTCGTCGACTTCGCCGGCAGCGAGGTCCGCACCCTGCTCGACATCCCGGACGGCGACGGCTTCAGCCCCAACTTCGTCAGGACCACATGAACCGTTCGGCGTCCTTCCGCCGGAGACCGCCTGGCTGAGGGCTTCACGACACTCCTGGAAGAATATTCGGTGGCTCAACCGTTATGGCGACCCGGGAGAATTCCCTCTATGCCGCCCTACGATCAGCTCAGATCTGGAGACCCGGCCAGACTCGGCGACTACACGCTCCTCGGCAGGCTCGGCGAAGGCGGCCAGGGCGTCGTCTACCTCGCCGCCGACAGGACGGGCGCGCGTGTCGCGATCAAATGGCTGCGTCCGGGCGACACGGTCAGCGCCGAGAGGTTCCTGCGCGAGGTCCAGGTCGCCCAGCAGGTGGCGCCCTTCTGCACGGCGCAGGTCCTGGCCACGGGCGCCGAGCACGACAGGCCCTACATCGTCAGCGAGTACATCGAGGGCCCCTCCCTGCAGCGCGTGGTGCAGGAGCAGGGCCCGCGCACCGGGCCCGCCCTCCATCGCCTCGCGATCGGCACCGCGACCGCGCTCGCCGCGATCCACCAGGCGGGCATCGTGCACCGCGACTTCAAGCCCGCCAACGTCATCATCGCCCCCGACGGGCCCCGTGTGATCGACTTCGGCATCGCCAGGGCGCTGAACGCCACCTCCACGATCAGCTCCTCGCCCGTGGGCACGCCGTCGTTCATGGCTCCCGAGCAGCTGCTCGGCCACCAGGTGGGGCCCGCGGCCGACCTGTTCACCTGGGCCAGCACAATCGCCTACGCCGCCTCTGGCAGGGCCCCGTTCGGCAGCGACACGATGCCCGCGGTGATCAACAGGGTGCTCAACGCGCCGCCCGACGTGTCGGGCCTCGACGAGCCGCTGCGCGGGGTGGTGCACGCCTGCCTGTCGAAGGACCCGTCCCAGCGGCCCACGGCCGAGCAGGTCATCATGCGGTTGCTGCAGCACCCGGTGACCCCCGGCGGCATGCTGCAGGAGGCCGCGGCGGCCGCCTCCATGGCGGTCCCGCCGCACGCCTTCTCCGCCCCCGGTGCGCCGCACCCGCAGGTGTCTCATCCCGGCTTCGCCCCGCACGGCCACACAGGCCCGCCGCCTCCCCCGGCGCAGTGGGCGCCGCAGGGCCCGCAACAGGGATGGGCGCAACCCCCGACCCATCCGGCGGGCGCCTACCCTCCTCCGCCGAAGAAGAGCAGAACGGGGCTGGTCGTCGGGCTCGCGGCGGGCGCCGCCGCGCTGCTCGTCGTCATCGCGGTCATCGCGGTGCCTTGGGGGAGGCTGTCCGGGCGCGCCACGCCCTCGCCGTCGTCAGCCGCGCAGACGCGCGCGTCCACCCCTTCGGTCACGCCCTCGCCCACGGGCGTGCCCACGCAGGGGCTGGCCAAGCAGCGGCTGCTCGGCACGCAGGCCACGGCCTACGAACACCCCGACGACCCGATCACGCTCACCTCCTACGAGGTCTACAACAAGAACTCCAAGGAGTGGGTCAACTACGCCAGAGGGGCGCTGAAGGGCCCGTTCAGCCGTTACGGCGGCAACTGGGAGACCCTGCTGTCCCCCGACGGCCGCTACCTCGCGGGACGCAGCAAGAACTACACCTCCGACCGCTACGACTCCGTCGAGATCACCGACCGGGAGACCGGCAAGAAGACCTCGATCAAGACCGTCAAGGAGCCGCTGATCAGCAGCGTCCGCGCCTGGTCGAGCGACGGCTCGAAGATCCTGCTCAACGTCGAGCAGTCCAAGGGCGACGACTGGCTCTACCTGGGATTCGCCATCGTCGACGTGGCCGCGAAGAAGGCGGATGTGGTCAAGGTGACGGGCAAGAGCTCCTACGGCTGGGACGGCGAGAACGAGGGCGTGGTCAACCTCTTCGGCTCCGACCTGCGCTTCTTCGACGCCTCCGGCCACAAGGTGCGCGACGTCGTCAACGTCGGCGAGCTGCCTGCGGGCACCCAGGACATCTTCTCCCCCTCGGGCCGGTCGTTCGCCACCCGCTGCCCCGATGGCGACTCGGGTGAGCTGTGCCTCTGGGACAGCGGCTCGGGAGACCGGGTGCGCAAGATCTCCTCCTCCTGCGACAAGCTCCTCGGCTGGTACGACGAGACCCATCTCTACTGCTGGGAGCTCGACAACGCCGCAAAGGACCGCATCCAGGTCGTCGACTTCGCCGGCAAGGAGGTCCGCACCCTGCTCGACATCCCGGACGGCGTCGGCTTCAGCCCGACCCTCACCAGGACCTCATGAACCGTTCCGCGCGCCCGCCCGTGTAAGGGGTCATGAAGACGTTGATCCGGACGGCACTCACCGCCGCCGCCCTCGCGACGGCGGCCGCCGCCTGCTCCGCCTCCGTCGCCCCACGCGCATCGGCGCCACTCGACCTGAGCGACGTGAAGCTGGTCTCCTACAGCAGCTGCGACGACATGCTGTCCGGGCTGCGCGAGAACACGGCCAAGAACGTCTCGTCGTGGGGCCTCGGCGGGCCGCCCATCATGTACATGGAGCGCTCGGACGTCGCGGGCAAGGCCGTCCCCCAGGCGACGGCCGACGGCAAGGGCGCCGAGCATTCCACCACGAACGTGCACGAGCAGGGCGTCGACGAGCCCGACCTGGTCAAGACCGACGGCAAGCGGGTCATCACCGTCAGCCACGGCAAGCTCCGCGTCATCGACGCGGCCACCAAGAAGGTCACGGGCACGCTCGAACTGGCCAAGGAGAACTGGGTCGCGGGCGACCTGCTGGTGTCGGGCGACAGGGCCCTGGTGCTGTTCAACGGCGGCGGCATCCCGTTCGGCGCCGTCGCCAAGCGCGCCTTCGCGCCCACCGGCGGCCCGCAGTACGTGCTCGTGGACCTGTCCGGCGAACCCAAGCTCCTCGGCACCATCGAGCCGAACGGCATGCACGTGGACGCCAGGCTCGTGGGCTCCACGGTACGGCTCGTCGTGCGCAGCCAGCCCGACATCACCTTCCCGCAGCCGCGCGAGGACGTGCCCGAGGCCGAGCGCATCAAGGTCAACCAGGCCGTCGTACGGCAGGCGCCGATCTCGGCGTGGCTGCCGAAGTTCACCATCACCGACGCGGCGGGCAGGTCGCGCGCGGAGGCGGTGAAGTGCGAGCAGGTCAGCCACCCCGACGAGTACACGGGGACGTCGCTGCTGACGGTCCACTCCATCGACCTGACGCAGGACCTGGCGGCCTCGGCGGCCAACCCGATCGCCGTGGCGGCGGACGGCGACACCGTCTACGGGACGGGAACCAGTCTGTACGTCACGAGCAACCCGCGCTGGTGGTTCCCCGTGCCGATCGAGCCGATTCCGGTGGCGGACACGCCTGTGCCGTCGGCCACCGAGTCCGGAGCGGGCACGTCCGCGCCCTCCGACCCGCCCTCCGACCCGCCCTCGAACGCGCCGTCGGACGCGCCGTCGGCGACCGCCTCCGCCCCTCCGGCCTCCGCCGACACCTCCACCAGCTCGTCGGGCTCGGTGCTCGCCCCCATCGACGAGCCGACTCCCACGGGATCCGCGGCGCCGCCGACCAGCCCTGCCGTCCCGCCGGAGGAGACCGAGGTCCACCGCTTCGACATCAGCCGGCCGGGCGCGCCCAAGTACGTCGCGTCCGGCAAGGTCCCCGGCAGACTGCTGAACCAGTACGCCATGTCGGAGTACGAGGGCAACCTGCGCGTGGCCACCACCACGGCCGATCAGAAGACCAGCTCCAGCGGTGTCTACGTGCTGCGCGCCGACACCCTGGCCAAGATCGGCGAGGTCGGCGGCCTGGGCAGGAACGAGCGCATCTACTCGGTCCGCTTCATCGGCCCCGTCGGGTACGTGGTGACCTTCCGGCAGGTCGACCCGCTCTACACCCTCGACCTGCGCGACCCCGCGGCGCCGAAGGTGACGGGCGAGCTCAAGATCACCGGCTACTCCGCGTATCTGCACCCGGCGGGCGAGGGACGCCTCATCGGGCTCGGCCAGGAGGCCAGCGAGAAGGGCAGGACGCTCGGCACCCAGGTCTCGCTGTTCGACGTCAGCGACCCTGCCAACCCGCGGCGGCTGTCGCAGCTGTTCCAGAAGGACTCGGGGTCCGAGGCCGAGTGGGACCCGCACGCGTTCCTGTACTGGCCCAAGACCGGGACCGCCGTCATCCCCGTGTCGAGCTACAAGAACGGGCAGTCCGAGTCGGGGGCGATGGTGCTGAAGATCACCGACAGCGGGGTGAGCGCGGCGGGCACGATCAAGCACCCGCGGGTGAAGGAGGGCGACTACACCTACGAGCCGAACATCCAGCGTTCTGTGGTGATCGGTGACTCGCTGTGGACGGTGTCGCCTTCGGGGATCAAGGTCAACGACCTGAACACGCTGGACGAGCAGGCCTGGATCCCGCTCACCTGACCCTCGGCCGCTCCCGGATCCCCGGTCTCTCGTCTCTCGAGGGGCCGGGGATCGGCCGTACCTCGTGGACTCGTCAGGGGCGGGTGTGTGTGGGGAGGGCGACGGGGACGATCTCCGGCGCGCCCAGGCGGATCGCGTCGGCCTCGTGGTCGGTGTCCTGCTCCTGGGAGAGCCGCTCGGCCTCCACCCGCTTGCAGAAGTACTCGACCTCCCTCTTCACGTGATCGTCGTCCCATTCCAGCGGCCCCGCCATCAGCTCGGCCGCCTCCTGCGCCACGGCGAGCCCCCGGTGGAAGGTCTCGATGGAGATGTGGGTCCGCCGGGTCAGCACGTCGTTGAGGTGCCTGGCCCCCTCATGGGTCGCCGCGTAGACGATCTCGGCGCGCAGGTAGTCGTCGGCCCCGTTCAGCGGCCTGGCCAGCGAGCGGTCCTCCTCGATCAGCTCCAGCACCTCGTCGATGAGCGAGCCGTACCGCTGAAGTAGGTGTTCGATGCGCGCCACGTGCAGACCCGAGCTGCGGGCGAGCCGGTGACGGGAGTTCCACAGCGCCGGGTATCCCTCGGCCCCCACCAGCGGGACGCGGTCGGTGCAGGAGACGGGCACGCGCTGGTCGAGGCCGTGCGCGACCGCGTCGACCGCGTCCTTGGCCATCACCCTGTACGTGGTGTACTTTCCGCCCGCGATCATCACCAGGCCCGGGACCGGGTGGGCGACCACGTGCTCCCTGGACAGCTTGGAGGTCTCCTCCGACTCCCCGGACAGCAGCGGGCGCAGCCCGGCATAGACACCCTCGACGTCGTCCCTGGTCAGCGGCACCGACAGCACCGCGTTGACGTGGTCGAGCAGGTAATCGATGTCGACCCGCGAGGCGGCGGGGTGCGCCCTGTCGAGCGTCCACTCGGTGTCGGTGGTGCCGATGATCCAGTGCCTGCCCCACGGGATCACGAAGAGCACGGACTTCTCGGTGCGCAGGATGATCCCGGTCAGGGAGTGGATGCGGTCGCGCGGGACCACCAGGTGGATGCCCTTGGAGGCGCGCACGTGGATCTGGCCCCTGCCGCCGACCAGTTCCTGGATGTCGTCGGTCCACACCCCTGTGGCGTTGACGACCTGGCGGGCCCTGATCTCCACCTCGGTGGAGCTCTCCAGGTCGCGCACCCGCACGCCGGTGACCCGCTCGCCTTCGCGAAGGAAGCCGACCACCTGCGCCCGCTGTGCCACGTGCGCGCCGTAGGCGGCCGCGGTGCGGAGCATGGTCATCACGTAGCGGGCGTCGTCGACCTGGGCGTCCCAGTACTGCACGGCGCCGGTGAAGGAGCTGCGCTTCAGCGCGGGGGCCAGCCGCAGCGCCCTGCTCCTGGACAGGTGCCTGTGCCCCGGTACGCCACGGCTGAGGCCCGAGGCGAAGCCGAGCGTGTCGTAGAGGGCCACGCCCGCCCCGACGTAGGGGCGTTCCCATCCGAAGTGGGTCATCGGAAAGAGGAACGGCACCGGCCGTACCAGGTGGGGGGCGATGCGCTGGAGCAGCAGCGCCCGCTCCTGCAGCGCCTCCCTGACCAGCTCGAAGTTGAGCTGCTCGAGGTAGCGCAGGCCGCCGTGGATCAGCTTGGAGGATCGGGAGGAGGTACCCGAGGCGAAGTCGCGCGCCTCGAGAAGCCCGACGGACAGGCCGCGGGTGGCGGCGTCGAGCGCCACACCCGCGCCCACGACGCCGCCGCCCACGACGACCACGTCAAGCTCTCGTTCCGCCAGCGCGGCCAGCGCGGCCGATCTCTCGGCGGGGCCGAGCCTGGAGGCTCCGATGTTCGCCGTCATGAAACGAAACGTACCCGCTTTCGTCTTGGTCGAGCGTTAACGGACTTTGAGCTGCGCCACAACATTGGCGTGCCCGCTCACGCGCGGATGACCTTCACCCCGGCGTCCGCGAACCCGCTCGCCATCTCGTCGGACAGCCGCTCGTCGGTCACGAGCGTGTCGATCTGGTTGATGGGGCAGATCCTGGCGAAGGCCCGCTTGCCCAGCTTGGAGGAGTCGGCCACGACCACGACCTGGGCGGCCCTGCCGATGAGCAGGCTGTTGACCGAGGCCTCGCCCTCGTGGTGCGCGGAGGCGCCGAGCTCAACGTCGAGCGCGTCGACCCCGAGGAAGGCCACATCCAGTGTCACCTGTTCGAGCACGCCGCCGGCCAATGGTCCGATGAGCTCGTACGACTGTGGCCTGGCCACCCCTCCCGTCACCACGATCTTCACGTGCTGGCGGACGGTGAGCTCGGAGGCGATGTTGAGCGCGTTGGTGACGATCGTGAACCCGGCCTCGAGCGTCGAGCGGGTGGCCAGCGCGCGGGCCAGTTCCGAGGTGGTGGTGCCGCCGTTCATCCCGACCACGGCCCCAGGGGAGACCAACTCGGCCGCGGCGGACGCGATGCGGTGCTTCTCGTCGGCGTGCCGCGCGGTCTTGTAACGAAGGGGCAGGTCGTAGCTGACACTCTGCGCGACGGCGCCGCCGCGGGTGCGCATGAGCATCTGCTGCTGAGCGAGTTGGTCGAAGTCACGGCGGATGGTCGCGGTGGAGACGTCGAGCGCCTGGGCCGCCTCCTCGACCGAGAGCCGTCCCTCCTCTGCGAGCAGCTCAAGGATCGAGTTCCAACGGTCATAACGGCTCATGGGGGCAAGCGTGGCACATCCGATGACCGACCTACTAGCACTGCACAGTCATGCTCTTTTCTGATATAAAAAGAGCAGAAACAAACACAATTGGGAGGAAGCCGTGACCACCCACACCGAGGCCGAGATCGCGTCTCAGCCCGACTGCTGGCGTCGTGCCGTCGAGAGCATCCCGGCCGACGCCCTGCCCAAGCCGGGCGAGCGGGTCGCCGTGGTCGGCTGTGGCACCTCCTGGTTCATCGCGATGGCCTACGCCACCCTCCGCGAGCAGGCGGGCCTGGGCGAGACCGACGCCTTCGCCGCGTCGGAGGCGCCGCTCGGCCGTACCTATGACAGGGTGCTCGCGCTGACGCGCTCGGGCACCACCACCGAGGTCCTCGACCTGCTCGGCAAGGCAGCCGAGGCCGGCACCAGGACCACGGCCATCACCGCCGACCCCGGCACCCCCGTCATGACGCTGGCCGACGAGGTCATCGTCCTCGACTACGCCGACGAGCGGTCGGTCGTGCAGACCCGCTTCGCCACGACCCAGCTCGCGCTGCTGCGCGCCAGCCTCGGCGAGGACCTCACCAAGGCCATCGCCGACGCGACGGAGGCCGTCTCCGCCCCCCTGGGCGCCGAGTTGATCGAGGCCGAGCAATTCAGCTTCCTCGGCACCGGCTGGTCGGTCGGCCTGGCGCAGGAGGCGGCGCTGAAGATGCGCGAGGCCTCCAGGTCGTGGACCGAGGCGTACCCGGCGATGGAGTACCGCCACGGTCCGATCAGCATCGCGGGACCCGACCGCGTCACCTGGATGCTCGGCACGGCCCCCGAGGGCCTGCGCGAGCAGGTCGAAGTCACCGGCGGCACGTTCTTCGAGACCTCGCTCGACCCGATGGCCGAGCTGATCCGCGCCCAGCGGGTCGCGGTCGCGCGCGCCTTCGCCCGCGGTCTCGACCCCGACGAGCCGATGCACCTCACGCGATCTGTGATTCTTTCTTCATGAGCCTTACTCTCGCCGACGCCCGTATCGCGACTCCCGAGGGAGTTCACGACGGGTGGCTGACCATCGAAGACGGCCGCATCACGCATGTCGGTCACGGACCCGCCCCCCGAGCGGGCCACAGCCTGGCCGGGCGGCTGGTCGTGCCCGGCTTCGTCGACATCCACAACCATGGCGGCGCGGGCGGGTCCTTCCCGACTGGTCAGCAGGACAAGGCGCGCGACGCCGTCGCGCTCCACGAGAGTCATGGCACCACCACGATGGTCGCGAGCCTGGTGACGGGGACGATCGAGGACATCGCCGCCGCCACCTCGTCCCTCGCCGACCTGTGCGAGGAGGGGATCCTCGCCGGCATCCACTTCGAGGGTCCCTACATCTCCAGGGCGCGTTGCGGCGCGCACAACCCCAGGCTGCTGCGCGAGCCCGACCCGAAGGAGTTCGGCGAGCTGGTCAAGGCGGGGCGCGGCCACGTGCGCATGCTGACCATCGCCGCCGAGCTGCCGGGAGCGCTCGACACCATCCGTACGGCGGCCGCCGAAGGCGTCATCGCCGCCCTCGGCCACAGCGACGCCACCTACGAGCAGACGATCGCCGGCATCGACGCGGGCGCGAGCGTCGCCACCCACCTGTACAACGCGCTCCCGCCGCTCGGGCACCGCATGCCCGGCCCCATCGCGGCCCTCCTGGAGGACGAGCGCGTCACCGTCGAGCTGATCAACGACGGCGTCCACGTCCACCCCGCCATGCTGCGCCTCGCCTACACCGTCGCGGGCCCCGAGCGCACGGCGCTGATCACCGACGCGATGGCCGCCACCGGCATGGGCGACGGCACCTACGTGCTCGGCTCCATGCAGGTCGACGTCAGCAACGGCGTGGCCCGCCTGGCCGAGGGCGGTTCCATCGCGGGCAGCACCCTCACCATGGACGTCGCCTTCCGCCGCGCCGTCCAGCAGGTCGGGCTCTCCATCGCCGAGGCCGTCGAGATCTCCTCGCTGACCCCCGCCCGCGTGCTCGGCATCGCCGACGAGGTGGGGTCCATCGCCGCGGGCAAGGTCGCCGACCTGGTCGTTCTCAACGATTCCTTCAAGGTCGCCGGCGTCATGAAGCGCGGCGGCTGGATCACGGAGCCCTGATGATCCTCACCGTCACGCTCAACGCCGCCCTCGACGTCACCTACCAGGTGCCCGACGCCGACTGGGACGGGGTGAACCGGGTCTCCTCGGTGCACAGGCGTGCCGGTGGCAAGGGCGTCAACGTCGCGCGGGTGCTCGCCGCCCTCGGCCGCGAGGTCGTGGTGGCGGGCCTCGCGGGCGGGCCAACGGGCGAGGCCATCCGCGCCGACCTGGACGCCGCGGGCCTGCCCTCCGCGCTCACCCCCATCTCCGGCGACTCCCGCACCACGCTGGTGATCCACTCGGGCACCACGGCGCTGTTCAACGAGCCGGGCCCGCTCGTGACCGGCGACGAACTCGACCGCTTCCTGGCCGGCTTCGAGCACCTGGCCAAGGACGCCGAGGCCGTCGTGATCTCCGGCAGCCTTCCCCGGGGCGTCCCCTCCGACCTCTACGCCACGCTCGCCGCCATGAGCGGCGCGCCCACGATCGTCGACGCCGACGGCGAACCGCTGCGCCACGCGCCCAAGGGCCGGCCCTCGATCGTCAAGCCCAACAAGGACGAGTTGGCCCGCGCCTTCCCTGACGGCGGCGCCGAGGCCGTCCTGGCCGAGGGGGCGGGGGCGGTCGTCGTGTCCATGGGCGAGGAAGGGCTGCACGCCATCACGCCTGCGGGAACGTTTCGCGCGCGCATGCCGTACCGGGTGGAGGGCAACCCCACGGGCGCGGGTGACGCGCTGGTGGCGGGGCTCGCCCTGGGCCTGGTAGAGGACCTGCCGTGGCCCGACCTGCTGCGCAGGGCGGCCGCGCTGGGAGCAGCCGCCGTCGCCGCGCCCGTGGCGGGCGACTTCGATCGTGGCGTGTTCGACGCCATCCACTCCGAGATCGTCATCGCCTAGAAACGCTTAGAAGGAGCCCCATGCCTCTCGTCGGCATCGCAGAGATCGTCAGCAGCGCGAAGGCGGGCGTCGGCGCGTTCAACGTGATCCAGCTGGAGCACGCGACCGCGATCGTCGCGGGCGCGGAGGCCGCGGGCGCGCCCGTGGTGCTGCAGATCAGCGAGAACGCCGTCCGCTACCACGGCGCGCTCGAACCCGTCGCCCTCGCCACGCTCGCCGTCGCCAGGCGCGCGGCCGTGCCCGTCGCCGTCCACCTGGACCACGCCACCGACAGGGCGCTGGTCGAGGAGGCCGTCGCGCTGGGCCTCGGCTCGGTCATGTTCGACGCCTCCGCGCTGCCCGACGAGGAGAACGTCGCCGCCACCGCGCAGGTCGTCGCCCACTGCCACGCCCACGGCGTCTGGGTGGAGGCCGAGCTCGGCGAGGTCGGCGGCAAGGACGGCGTCCACGCCCCCGGCGCCCGCACCAAGCCGCACGAGGCCGTCGACTACGTCGCCCGCACCGGCGTCGACGCCCTGGCCGTCGCCGTCGGCACCTCCCACGCGATGACGACCAAGGACGCGGTGCTCGACCTGGCGCTGATCGCCGAGCTGCACGCCGCCGTGCCGGTGCCGCTGGTCCTGCACGGCTCCTCTGGGGTGTCCGACGACAACCTGCGCGACGCCGTACGGCACGGCATGAAGAAGATCAACATCGCCACGCACCTCAACAAGGCCTTCACCGGGGCCGTCAGGGAGTACCTGGCCAACGATCCCAAGGTCGTCGACTCCCGCAAGTACCTCAAGGCCGGCCGCGAGGCGGTGGCGCGCGAGGTCACCCACCTGCTCGGCGTCCTTTCCTGAACCGGAGACGCGCCCGTCACGTGTGAAAGGGCATGCGCCTACTAGCCGCCCTCGCCTTGATCGCCGCCATCGTCCTTGTTCCCGCCGGTACGGCCTGCGCCTGCGACTGCGTCGCCTTCGTGCCGAAGGAGGGCATGGAGAGGGCTGCCGCGGTGTTCACGGGAACGGTGAAGGACACGAGGCGGCCCACGGGATCGCCCCTCGGCCCCCCGCCGCCCTACGTGGTCACCTTCGTGGTGGACCAGGTCTACAAGGGCGAACGCGTGGCGACGGTCGAGGTGGCGACCAACGCCGACGAGGCCTCGTGCGGGTACCGGTTCGCGGTGGGGGCGCGCTATCTGGTGTTCGCGTCGTCGGGGCCGCGGGAGAGCGGACTGTTCTCGACGGATCCCGGCACATCGCTCTACTCGTCGCTGTGCGCGGGCAACGTGGCGCTCAGGCCGGGGAGCGGCCCGCTGCGCAGGGGTGACGAGGCCGCCGCGCCGGGGTTCGCCGGGCAGCCGATCACGAAGGAGCTGCTCGCCACCCTCGGCACGCCTACCCCCGCCCCCTCGGCCATGTCACCGGAGAGCGGCCCTCCCCTGACCCCCGTCGCGGCCTCCTCGCATGGAGCCGGCCTCCCGTGGGGACCGATCACCGGCGGCGCGGTCGTGGCGTCGGGCGCGGGAGCGCTGGCGTGGCTCCTGCTCAGGCGGCGCCAGGACCGCTGACGCCTATGCGCCGTCCAGCGCCCGCAGCACTCGCTCGACCTGCCGCCGGAAGGTGCCAGGCGGGTTGCGCGGGCCCTCCCCCGACAACAGGAACAGCCACGTCAACGCCTGCAGCCGGCGGCACTCCCGCATCCTGGAGGCCTCGTCCCTGTCGAGTTCGACCGAGGCCAGCACGTCCACCTCGCCGTCGACCCACGCCGACACGTGCTCTGCGAGCTCGGCCAGCTCGAAGGCCCGGTCGGAACGGCCCGAGTCCTCGAAGTCCACGACGCGCACCCGCTCGCCGTCCCAGAGGAAGTTGGCGAGGTTGCCGTCGCCCGCGCCGAACGCCGGCCGTACGCCGGCCGTGCTCGGCCGCCAGCCGTCCAGCCATCTGGCGCCCTCCTTCACCGCCCGATCGGCCAGGCCGCCCCTGGGCCGCCACCCGGAGCACCAGGCGCGCACCTGCGCGGCGAGCTGCGCGGTCTGCCACGGCCGTTCGGGCAGGTCCCGCAGGACCCGCGGGGGCACCGCCGAGTGCATCGCCCCGAGCGCCTCGGCCAGCCCCGCGAGAGGCGCGGGCGCCGGCGTCATGCCGCGCAACGAGGCCCCCGCCAGCCTGGACATGACCACCACGCCGGGCTGGAAGTCGATCGGCGCCGGTGCGAGCCCTGGCGCGTGCTCGGCCAGCAGGGTGAGCGCGCGCCACTCGCGCTCGGCGCCGCCCGCTTTCCCGTCGGTGAACCGTTTGGTGACCACCTCGCCCTCGAACGAGACAGCGTGGGTGTTCTGAAGATCGGCCATCACAGCCGTGCAGTCTAGGTGTAGGAGGGCTGGACGTTCGTGACACCTCGCTGGAGTTGTGAAGCGGGTGGCTGGCCACCGGCACCGCTGTGTGGCCGGTGGTAGTTGTAGTGGATGTTCCATACCGCGATCGCGGCTGATCGTGCATCCTCGCTGGTGAACTCGTGGGCGTAGAGCAGTTCCTCGGCAAGATCCGCTGGTATCGCTCGACTTTGCCGTTGTGCCGAGGGGTGTAGGGCTTGGTCTTCTGATGCCGGGTCTGGCTGCCGATGATTCGAGCGAAGTCGCCGGATCGGTAGCAGGCACCGTTGTCGGTGATGACCCGGTGGATGTGAGTGATGCCATGTGCGGCGAACCAAACCTTCGCCCGAGCGAGGAAAGCAGCTGCGGTGGCGCCCTTCTCGTCGGCCAGAGGTTCGGTGTAGGCAAGACGGGAGAAGCCATCGACGATGGAGTGCAGATAGACGTAGCCGCGCTTGGCGCCCGCAGACTTCGCTCGGCCGGCGAACTTGGCCTGGTCGCTGCCGCGACCGTGGATGCGCCAGCCGCCGCCGTCCGGGATCCGGCCTACCTTCTTCACATCGAGGTGCGCCATGTGTCCGGGCCACCTGGCGATGATCTTGCCCGGCTTGCGGTTGTTCTCGCCGTTCGGATCGATGAACCTGCGCTGTCCAAGGCCGAGTCGAGCCAGATGTCTGGTGACCGTGCGGCGATGGATGCGGACCCCGGTGGCGAGTAGTTCGTCGGTGATCCGCTGGGCGGACCACTTCTTCTCTCGTCGCCAGGTTTCGATCCGTTCGATGACCTCTGACGGTGTTGCGTTCGGGCTGGAATGCGGGGTCGAAGGCCGGTCCTGGAGCCCGACCTCACCGTGGCGACGCCAGCGATTGACCCACTTGCTGGCGCAGGCCCGCGAGATCCCCATCTCGGCGGCGACATGAGCGATTGGACGGGTTCGGCAGCGCTTGATGAGTCGTCGACGTCCCTCGATGCTCAGTGGAGCGTTCGCGTGGGTCATCGGATCGCCTGACCGACGCGGGGTGTAATGAATCGCAGGAGCGGCAGGGCGATGAGCAGTGCGATCGCAACCAGGAGGCCACTGACCCATACCGGGCCGAGATCGCCAGCATTGGCCCCGAGCGCCGTTGCTGCAACGACGGGGCCGCCAGCAGCACCGATGTTGAGCGCCGCGGTCGCATACGACCCTCCCATGGTGGGGGCGCCTGCTGCCTCATAGAGCACCCGGGCGATCAAGGTGCTGCCCAACGCGAAGGAAAGCGTGCCCTGCACGAACACGAGGAGCAGAAGCGCCGCGGGCTGGGCAGCCAGGGCCGCCAACGCGACCCAGCCGAGCAACAGCAACGGGCCACCGACTGCGATCACGATGCCCGGATGCTGATCGGAGAGCCGTCCCGCAAGGGTGACGCCGACGAAGGACCCAACACCAAAGAGCACCAGTACGACCGAGACCCACAGCTCGCCTAGGCGGGCGGTGTCTGTCACGATCGGTGCCAGGAAGGTGAACGTGGCGAAGGTGGCAGCGTTGACCAGGGCACCGAGCAGCATGACCACGAGCAACCTGGGCATCGCGAGCTGGGCGATCTCGTCCCGAAGAGACGAGCCGGCCGGAGTGTCCTGAGGGGTCTTTCCGGCACGGGCCGGGATGCCCTTCACGACGCCGAAGGCGGCGGGAAGGCAGAGCAGTGCGATCACCCAGAAGGTTGCCCGCCAGCTAAGCAACGTGCCGAGCAGCGCACCGCCGGGAACTCCAGCGATGGTGGCCACCGTCGTCCCCGAGAGCAGCACCGCCAGTGCACGCCCCTTCTGATCAGGTGCGACGAGCGTGGCCGCCGTGCTCAGTGCCACAGCCAGGAAGCCCGCATTGGCCAGGGCAGCGATCACCCGCGTGACCAGCAGAACCGCGAAACTCGCCGTGAGGGCACCCACGACGTGGGCCACGGCGAAAACCAGCACGAAGCCCAGCAGACTGGCCCGGGCAGGCCACCGGCGCGCAAGCGCCGCCATCAGCGGCGCGCCGACGATCATCCCGACAGCGAACGCCGAGATCAAAAGCCCGGCGGCGCCGACCGACACGTCGAGGCTTGTGGCGATGTCCGGCACCAGGCCGGCGAGCATGAACTCCGAGGTGCCCATGGCGAAGACCGCCACGGCAAGCAGGTAGAGCGGCAGAGGCATCACGAGCTCCGAGGTGAGAGAGAACGAGAAGGAGACGTCTCGTCACCGCGGCCAGCGACCCAAGGGTGCGCACAAATATCCCACGCAGCAAAAACTGCTGGGAAGCGGACTAAGAACTCAGCGGTTCAGGGGGCTGACGGCGTGACCGAAAGCCCCCACCTTGGATGCCTCAGGGCTCGACATGACGCAAACGCTACTCAAACCACAGGTCATCAAGCAACCGGGTTCCGGAGGGCGAGCGTCGTCAACCTCGTGCCCCGCAACATCTAGGCAACGGCACCCTCAGCCGGGGATCAACCGCTCGACCGCCCGCACGACCAGCTCCTCAGCATCCTCCGCCGAGAACACCTCCGGCAGCGTCAGCCGCTCCACGATCAGCCAGTTCAGCGCCAGGTAGAGCAGCTTCACCGTGGTCGCGTCGCCGGGCAGCCCCGACTCCAGGTGGTACTTCACGTTCATGTCCACGTCGGCGCGGATCCGCTCGGTCAGCACGGCCCGCAACTCCGGCCTGCGCGTCGCCTCCAACCGCAGCTCCAGCAGCGCGAGGTACCCGGTGGAGTAGGCGGTGATCCGCCCCACCATCGCCTTGAGCAACTGGATGGTCCTGTCCTGGTCGCGCGGCCCTTCCATGGTGAGCGCCATGGTCGCCTCGTCGGGCTGGAGCCGCTCGTAGATGCGCCCTCCCGCCTGGGTCAGCAGGTCGTCACGGCTGGAGAAGTAGTTGGAGGCCGTCCCCGTCGGCACCTCCGCCTGCGCGTCCACCGCCCTGAACGTCAGCCCCCTCGCGCCTTCGCGTGCCAGCACCTCGATGGCGGCATCGACGAGCGCGGCCCGCCGTTCGCGGTTCTTCCTCACTTGACACCACTCCAGATGTAGTACTACGTTGAGACCACTTCAAGCAGAGTACTACATACGGAGTTCCTACTGATGCGAAAGCTCGTGTACTACGTGGGCGTCTCGATCGACGGCTACATCGCGGGACCCGGCGGCGAGTGGGACTTCTACCCGCTGGCCGACGACATGATGGCGTGGATGAACACCGAGCAGCCCGAGACGGTGCCCGCGCACATCCGCGCGATGATCGGCCTCGACGCTGCCGCGCGCCGCTTCGACACGGTCGTGATGGGCCGCGGCACCTACATGCCCGGCCTCGACGCCGGCGTGACCAGCCCTTACAGCCCGCTGCGGCAGTACGTCGTGTCCACCACACTGCCCGACAGCACCGACCCCGAGGTCGAGATCGTCCGGGGGGAGCCGCTCGAGCTGATGCGGCGGCTGAAGAAGGAGGACGGCATGGACATCTACCTGTGCGGTGGCGGCGCGCTCGCCGCCGCCGTCCTGCCCGAGATCGACGAACTGATCATCAAGCACTACCCGGTGGTCGCGGGGACCGGCATCTCCGCCTTCTCCGGCGAGTTCAGGCCCACGCTGTTCGCTCCCACAAAGAGCGAGACCTTCAGCAACGGCGCCAGGGTCACCTGGTACAGCAGGGCGTGATCGCGGCGGACGCGAAAGACCCGCACCGCTGGACGGCGGTGCGGGTCTTCCCGTAGGTCGAACGTCAGCGCTGGACCGGCGCGACGACCACCTCGACGCGCTGGAACTCCTTGATGTCGGAGTAGCCCGTCGACGCCATCGTCCGCTTCAGCGCGCCCATCAGGTTCATCGACCCGTCGGCGACGCTGGAGGGCCCGTGCAGGATCTGCTCCAGCGTGCCCACCGTCCCGAACTGCATCCTGCGCCCGCGCGGCAGGTCGGGGTGGTGCGCCTCCGAACCCCAGTGGAACCCGTGCCCCGGAGCCTCCGTCGCCCGAGCCAGCGGCGAGCCGACCATCACCGCGTCCGCGCCGCAGGCGATCGCCTTGGCGATGTCGCCCGAGGTGCCCATGCCGCCGTCGGCGATCACGTGGACGTAGCGGCCCCCGGACTCGTCGAGGTAGTCGCGTCGCGCCGCCGCCACGTCGGAGATCGCCGTGGCCATCGGCACGGCGACGCCGAGCACGTTGCGCGTGGTGTGGGAGGCGCCGCCGCCGAAGCCGACCAGCACGCCCGCCGCGCCCGTGCGCATCAGGTGCAGGGCCGCGGTGTAGGTGGCGCACCCGCCCACGATCACCGGCACGTCGAGCTCGTAGATGAACTGCTTGAGGTTCAGCGGCTCGGCCTTGCTCGACACGTGCTCGGCCGAGACCGTCGTGCCGCGGATGACGAAGATGTCGACGCCCGCGTCGATGACCGTCTTGTGGAACTGCACCGTGCGCTGCGGCGACAGGCGGACCGCGGTCGTCACGCCCGCGTCGCGGATCTCCTGGATCCTGCGCCCGATCAGCTCCTCCTTGATCGGCGCCGTGTAGATCTCCTGGAGCCTGCGCGTGGCCGCCTCGGTGTCGAGCGCGGCGCACTCCTCCAGCAGCGGCCTCGGGTCCTCGTAGCGGGTCCACAGACCTTCGAGGTCGAGCGGCGCCAGGCCGCCGAGCCTGCCGATCGCGATCGCCGTGGCGGGCGACACGACGCTGTCCATCGGCGCCACCACCACGGGCAGCTCGAACCGGTAGGCGTCGATCTGCCAGGCGATCGAGACCTCCTCCGGGTCACGCGTACGCCGCGAGGGCACCAGCCCGATCTCGTCGAGCGCGTAGGCACGGCGGCCGGTCTTGCCGCGGCCGATCTCCACCTGAGTCATCAAAACAATTACCTTCTGTGATAGTTCGGAGCTTCGACCGTCATCTGGATGTCGTGCGGGTGGCTCTCCTTGAGCCCCGCCGACGTGATCGGCATGAGCTGGCTGCGCTCGTGCATCTCGTCGATGGTGCGGCACCCGGCGTACCACATGCCCTGGTGGAGGCCGCCGATGAGCTGGTAGGTGACCGCCGAGACCGGGCCGCGGTAGGGGACCTGGCCCTCGATGCCCTCGGGGATGTACTTGTCCTCGGAGCTGACCTCGCCCTGGCCGTACCGGTCCTTGCTGAAGGAGGTGCCGCCGCGCTCCCGGTTGCGGACCGCGCCGAGCGAGCCCATGCCCCTGTAGGACTTGAACTGCTTGCCGTTGATGAAGATCAGGTCGCCGGGCGACTCCTCGCAGCCGGCGAGCAGGGAGCCGAGCATGACGGTGTTGGCGCCGGCGGCGATGGCCTTGACGATGTCCCCCGAGTACTGCAGGCCGCCGTCGCCGATCAGCGGGACGCCCGCTGGGCCGCAGGCCAGTGACGCCTGGTGGATGGCGGTGATCTGCGGCGCGCCCACGCCCGCGACCACCCGGGTGGTGCAGATGGAGCCGGGGCCCACGCCGACCTTGACCGCGTCGGCGCCCGCGTCGATGAGCAGCTGCGCGCCCGCGCGGGTGGCGACGTTGCCGCCGATGACGTCGATGCCGTGGCTGTTGGCCTTGACCTTGGCGATCATGTCGCCGACGCCCTTGGAGTCGCCGTGGGCGGTGTCGACGATGATGACGTCGACGCCCGCGTCGATGAGGGCCTGGGCGCGCTGCTCGGCGTCGCCCGCGACGCCGATGGCCGCGCCGACGACCAGGCGGCCGTCGGCGTCCTTGGTGGAGAGCGGGTACTGCTCGCTCTTGGTGAAGTCCTTGATGGTGATGAGGCCGCGCAGCCTGCCCTGGGCGTCGACCAGCGGCAGCTTCTCGATCTTGTTGGTCTTGAGCAGCGCGAACGCGTCGTCGCGCGACACCCCTACCGGCGCGGTGACCAGCGGCATCGGGGTCATGACCTCGCGCACGGTCCTGCCCTGGTCGCTCTCGTAGCGCATGTCGCGGTTGGTGACGATGCCGACGAGCACGCCGTCGGCGTCGGTGACCGGGGCGCCGGAGATGCGGTAGTTGGCGCAGAGCCGCTCGACGTCGGCGAGGGTGTCCTCGGGCGAGCACGTCACGGGGTTGGTGACCATGCCGGCCTCGGAGCGCTTGACCAGGTCGGCCTGCTGCGCCTGCTCCTCGATCGACAGGTTGCGGTGGAGGATGCCGATGCCGCCCTGGCGGGCCATCGCGACGGCCATGCGCGCCTCGGTCACGGTGTCCATCGCCGCCGAGACCAGCGGGATCGACAGCGTGATGCCGCGCGAGAGCCGGGTGCCCGTGTTGGCATCACCCGGCTGCATGTCCGAATAAGCGGGAACGAGCAACACGTCGTCAAACGTGAGCCCCGTCTCAGTGAACTTGGACATGCCGTGACCCCTCCAGCCGCCATACCTGCTTGTGACAGCAAGTTTAGTGGGTGCGGCCAAAAGGATCAGGGCGGGGATGGAGGACGATGACCCCCACGGTCCGTCGTCCTCCACGCATCGAGAAGTGCTCCACGCATCCAGAAGTGCCGGAGAACCGGGGCGGTCGGTGATCCGCCCCGGTTCCCCGGCCACCGGCAGCCTCAGATGAGGCGCGAATGCCACCGAACCCCCCTCCGCGTCCAAGTGGCGGCGCTGCTCATCTTCCGGGTGCCGACGCTGGGTTAATGCTGCGTTACGCGATGGAACATCGCAATGTGAAAACGTGCAATTGCACGAAGTTGCACCCCGGGCAGAAGAGTCGGCGCAAGGGCAGGACAGGGCCGGGCGACGGGGTTATCCTCGCGGCACGCCCGTGTCCCCTCTACGGAGCACCGCACATGCGCAATATCTCCAGCACCATGTCAGACCCGCTCGAGACCCTCGGCCTCGATCCGGCACAGACCGCGCTGTACACGGCGGTGCTGAGGCTGCACAGGGCCACGCTGGCCGAGCTGGCCGCGGCCATGGACGGCCCCACCGACACCGTCGGCAGGCAACTCGACGACCTCGTACGGCTGGGCGTCGTCGACGAGCAGTCAGGTCACTACCTCGCCCGCCATCCCGCCGCCGCCCTCGGCAGGCTCATCGCCCAACGTCTCGACCTGCTGGCGGAGGAGAGCCGCCGCATCGACACCGCGCTCAGCTCCATCCGCCACCTGATCCGCGACTACGACGCGGGCCGCGACTACCAGAGCGGCCCCTTCCCCGTCGAACTGGTCAGCGGCGCCGACATCCTGTACGAGAGCGTCGTCGGCATCGCCGTACAGGCGCCGCCGATGGAGCTGCTCACCGCCATCCCCGACGAGCGCACGATGCTCGACTTCGCGAGGAAGTTCGCCGATCCGTGGGTCGACGCGCAGCAGCGGGAGCTGCTGTCCATGCGCGCGATCATCCCGGTGTCGACGCTGACGTTGCCGGGCGTGCGGGACCAGCTGGGCCGCTTACTGGCCAGCGGAGGGCAGGTGCGCACGCTCGACAAGGTGCCGAGCTGGTTCATGACCGCGGGGCCCGGCGTCGCGGGGCTGCCCGCCGCCTGGGGAGGCAACCTGCCCGACCACGCCTACAACTTCTACGTCGTCCGCGCGCCGATCGTGGTGGGAGTGTTGCGCTCGCTGTTCGAGGAGCTGTGGGCGCGTGCCGTACCCCTGCCGTGGGGACGCAAGAGCGACGGCATGGTGCAGGTGCTGCGCCTGGCCGCTCAGGGCATGTGCGACGACTCCATCGCGCGCCACCTCGGCGTGTCGGTCCGCACGGTCCGCGCCAGATTCGCCGACGCCATCGCCGAACTGGGCGCCCAGTCGCGCTTCCACGCAGGCGTGGAGGCCACGCGGAGGGGATGGCTCACCTGAAGCACCCCATCGGTCTTATGGTGGGAAGGTGCTGGAAGATGTGCCACAGGACCCGTTCGCGGACGACCCGAACGACCCGAGCTCGGCGCTGGGCGATCTCGACGACGCCGAGCCGCTGACGGCTGCCGAACGCGACGAGGCCATCACCGACCTCGCCGACGTCGAGGTCTTCCGCTCACTGCTGGAACCGCAGGGCGTGCTCGGCCTGGTCCTCGACTGTCCCGAATGCTCGGAACAGCACTTCTTCGACTGGGAGCTGCTGCGCGGCAACCTCCGCCAGATGATCGAGAACGGCCAGCCGCAGGTGCACGAGCCGGCCTTCCACCCCGACCCGTCCGACTATGTGAGCTGGGAGTACGCCAGAGGCTACGTCGACGGCGTCATCGACACCGAAGAGCGGCACTGACCGACGTCTTCGACCAGCGCCGCGAGCAGCCTGGCGGCCGGATCCCACGCGGGCGGCGGCTCACCCCGTGACAACGCGTCGAGGAGCGCGTCGCTTTCGTCTTCGGTCAAGCGATCGACTCCAGCTCGGCCATCTGCCGCAGCCTGGCCAGCGCCCGATGCTGGGCGACCCTCACGGCACCTGGTGTCATGCCGAGTACATTACCCGTCTCCTCGGCCGACAGCCCCGAGACCACCCGCAACAGCAGCAGTTCGCGCTGGTTGTCCGGCAGCCGCGACAGCAGCCTGCGTGCCTGCTCCACCTCGATGTAGCGGACGACGGTCTCCTCGGGCCCCGGCCCCTCATCGGGGCCATCGGGCAGATCCTGCGTCGGTACGGCCGAGCGCACCGAACTGCGCAGCGCGTCGGCCACCTTGTGCGAGGCGATCCCGAACACGAACGAGGCGAACGGCCGCCCCATGTCGCGATAGCGGGGCAGCGCGGACAGGACGGCGATGCACACTTCCTGAGCTACGTCATCGGCAATGTGATATTGCCCTGAAACCCTCCCTAGGCGCGCACGGCAATAGCGCACCACCATCGGGCGGAGCTCCCCGATCAGAGATTCGATCGCACTGCGATCCCCCTGGACGGCGAGGCTCGTCAGTTCCCGAAGGTCGGACTCATCCGATCTTGCCGGAAGTCTCGACGCAAGCCTTACCCCAATTTTGGCGTCGGCGACGCTTCCCTCGCTCACGTTAGGCATGATGCCCGCACTGATCCTGCCTGTCGTCATAGCGAACGGCTACGGATTGGTCACATTGAAGCGACGATAACGGGGCGTAATCAACCGACCACACTAAGGCTTTCAAGGTGCTATGATATTTCAAGCCATTTGCGGAAATGCACGAAACATGTCGGACGCGTAGACGCTTTACGAACGTGTTCGGTTTACCGGGAAATAACCTCCTTTCCGGACACCTTCGCCCTCAGACCCCGCACCTTTCCTCCAACTCTCCGTGACCACCCCCCACCCGCCCGGCACCCTCCCACCGAGCGACCGACCCCCCTGCGGCACGCAGTCAGCCTCTCACCAACCTCCCGGCGACCCTCCCCCACAGTCAGCGTCCGCCCTTCAGCGTCAGCCAGCGCTCTCACGACATCCACCCACCCGACCTCACCGGCTCGGACACCCCCTCCTCACCCACACCCAGCGATCAACCATCCGGCGGCCCAGCAGTCGGGCCTCACCGCCCTCCAGCCCCTCACGCTCAACCGCCACCCGCACGGCTGAACGAACGTCCTCGTACGGTCCCGAATGTTCCCGAACGTGCGCGGCCTGTTCCCCCAGACCCCAACCAACCTGACCCCCGAACCCGGGAGCCGCCCCCGCCCACCAGACCGATCCTGCAGAGAAGCCCGTCAAACGCCTCCCGGGCGGTCCCCCCACCACCCCTCTGACCCCGAGCGCGGAAGGCGCCCCCTCCGCCACGCCGGTTCCAGGGGAGAGGGCCGCGAAGGTCAGTGGGGCGTCCCACTGCGCGGTGGCGGGTCGTACCCCATGGGCGCGGGCCGAGACCCGCGCGGAGGCGGGCCGCATCCCATGGAAGCGGAGGCATGCCGTATCCCAGAGAAGGCGGAGGCGGGCTGTATCCCATAGAAATCCCGTAAGGCGGAGGTGGGCCGCCTATAAGAACGTCAGGCCAGCGGGAACGGGATCCCGTGCTCGGCGGGCGGTCGGGGGCCGTGGATGCGGCGGTCCGCCTCGGTGATCGGCACGTCGTTGATGCTGGCTTCGCGCCTTCGCATCAGCCCCTCGCCGTCGAACTCCCACAGCTCGTTCCCATAGCTCCGCCACCACCTACCCGACGACTCCCGCCATTCGTACTGGAAACGCACCGCGATCCTGTCGTCACCGAATGCCCACAGCTCCTTCCGCAACGCGTAGTCCAACTCCCGCGCCCATTTCTCGGTCAGGAACCGCTCGATCTCCTGCCTCCCCGTGACGAACGTGTCCCGGTTCCTCCAGAGCGAGTCGGGCGTGTACGCGAGAGCCACTCGCGCCGGGTCGCGGGTGTTCCACGCGTCCTCGGCGGCCTGGACTTTGGCCAGGGCGTCTGCCTCGGTGAAGGGCGGAACGGGCGGACGAGTCATGACATATCTCCTTTGGTGTCAGGGATCTCGATGTATGCGATGCGTTCTGCCATGACTCCATGCTGCCGACCCGGGCCGTCTCGCAGCCATGTCTATCAGGACTACTATCCCTCACATATGGACATCGTGATTCTGGCCTACGACGGGGTGCGGCTGCTGGACGTGACCGCGCCGCTGGAGGTGTTCGGCACGGCCGCGGGGTTCGGCGGGCCGTACACGGTGCGGCTCTGCTCACCCACCGGCGCGCCCGTGACGACCTCGACGGGCGTCCGTCTCGAAACGACGGCGCCGGTCACGCGCGCCCACACCCTCGTCGTGCCCGGCTCGCCCGACCTGCCAGGACGGCGACCGCCGAGTGAGGTCGTCGAGATCGTCGCCTCGTTCACGGCGAAGCGGGTGGCGTCGGTGTGCACGGGCGCGTTCGTGCTGGCCGAGGCGGGGCTCCTGGACGGCAGACGGGCCACCACCCACTGGCGCCACACCGCCACGCTGGCCGGCCGCCACCCCGCGGTCGAGGTCGAGCCCGACGCCATCTACGTGCGGTCGGGCGACGTGCTCACCTCGGCGGGGGTCAGCGCGGGGATCGACCTGTCGCTGGCCATGGTCGAGCAGGACGCGGGCGCCGAGCTGGCCAGGGAGGTCGCCCGCGACCTGGTGGTGTTCCTGCAGCGGCCGGGCGGCCAGTCGCAGTTCTCCGTCGCCTCGCGTACCCCTCGCCCCGCCCACGACCCGCTGCGCGAGCTGCTCGACGGGGTGGCCGCCGACCCCGCGGCCGATCACTCCCTGCCCGTGATGGCCGCGCGGGCGGGCGTCAGCGTGCGCCACCTGACGCGGCTGTTCCACGAGCGGGTGGGATGCACGCCCGCCGCCTTCGTGGAGTCCGTACGGCTGGAGGCCGCCCAGTCGCTCCTCGACTCCGGCGAAACGGTCACGGGGGCGGCGACGCGTTCGGGCATGGGGAGCGACGAGTCGTTGCGGCGAGCGTTCCTCCGCCACCTGGGCGTGACGCCCTCGGCCTACCGTGCCAGGTTCAGGACGTCGGCCCAGGGCGCCTGACGTGACGGCGGCCCGCCCCGTCCCGCTGGAGTGGCGTGGCAGGACAGAGCCCGGCCTCGCGCCTGCGGTGGGCTGTCGGGTGCTTGCCTTACAGGCCGGAAGACCCCCGGAGAACACGAAAGGCCCGCGTCCCCGGACGGGGGCGCGGACCTTCGGGTCGACCCAGATCAGTGGCCGTGGCCGTGACCGTGGCCGTGACCACCGGCGGCCGGGGCCTCCTCCTCGGGCTTGTCCACCACGAGGACCTCGGTCGTGAGCAGCATGCCGGCGATGGACGCGGCGTTCTGCACGGCCGAGCGGGTCACCTTGACGGGGTCGATGACGCCCTGCGCCACCAGGTCACCGTACTCGCCGGTCGCGGCGTTGAGGCCGTGGCCGACGGGCAGCTCGGAGACCTTGTGGGTGACGACGTAGCCCTCGAGACCGGCGTTCTCGGCGATCCAGCGGGCCGGCTCGACGAGCGCGCGGCGCACGACGCCCACGCCCGTGGCCTCGTCGCCGGACAGACCGAGGTCGTCCAGCTCCTTGGAGACGTGGATCAGCGCGGAGCCACCGCCGGAGACGATGCCCTCCTCGATCGCGGCGCGGGTCGCGGAGATCGCGTCCTCGAGGCGGTGCTTCTTCTCCTTGAGCTCCACCTCGGTGGCAGCGCCGACGCGCAGCACGCAGACGCCACCGGACAGCTTCGCGAGGCGCTCCTGGAGCTTCTCGCGGTCCCAGTCGGAGTCGGACTGCTCGATGGCGAGCTTGATCTCCTTGACGCGGTCCTCGATCGCCTGCGGGTCGCCGGCGCCGTCCACGATCGTGGTGGCGTCCTTGGTGACGACGACGCGGCGGGCGCTGCCGAGCACCTCGAGGCCGACCTGGTCGAGCTTGAGGCCGATCTCCTCGCTGACGACCTGGCCGTTGGTCAGGATCGCGATGTCCTGCAGCATGGCCTTGCGTCGGTCACCGAAGCCGGGGGCCTTGACGGCCACCGAGGTGAAGGTGCCGCGGATCTTGTTGGTCACCAGGACGGCCAGGGCCTCGCCCTCGACGTCCTCGGCGATGATCAGCAGCTGCTTCTTGGTCTGGGCGACCTTCTCGAGCAGCGGCAGGAAGTCGGCGATGGACGCGATCTTGCTCTGGTGGATCAGGATGTACGGGTCCTCGAGCACCGCCTCCATGCGCTCGGGGTCCGTGACCATGTAGGCCGACAGGTAGCCCTTGTCGAACTGCATGCCCTCGGTGAACTCGAGCTCCATGCCCATGGCGTTGGACTCTTCGACGGTGATGACACCGTCCTTGCCCACCTTGTCGAACGCCTCGGCGATCAGCTCGCCGATCTTGGCGTCCTGAGCGGAGATCGTCGCGACATTGGCGATCTCCTTCTTGTCCTCGACGGGGCGCGCGGTGGCCAGCAGCTTCTCGCTGACGGCCTTGGCGGCCAGGTCGATGCCGCGCTTGAGCGACAGCGGGGAAGCGCCCGCCGCCACGTTGCGCAGGCCCTCGCGGACCATCGCCTGGGCGAGGACGGTCGCCGTGGTGGTGCCGTCACCGGCGATGTCGTTGGTCTTGGTCGCCACTTCCTTGGCGAGCTGGGCGCCGAGGTTCTCGTAGGGCGCCTCGAGCTCGACCTCGCGGGCGATGGTGACACCGTCGTTGGTGATCGTCGGCGCACCGAACTTCTTGTCGATGACCACGTTGCGGCCACGCGGGCCGAGGGTCACCTTCACTGCGTCCGCGAGGGCGTTGACACCGCGCTCGAGCGCGCGCCGTGCGTCCTCTTCGAACTCCAGGATCTTCGGCATGGAAAGTCCTCTCAGCGTCGAAAGCCCCGGGCACTGACGGCCCGGGGCTTTCTCACGGCTTACTTCTCGATGATGGCGAGAACGTCACGGGCGGAGAGCACGAGGTACTCCTCGCCGCCGTACTTGACCTCGGTGCCGCCGTACTTGCTGTAGAGGACGATGTCGCCCTCGCTGACGTCAAGCGGAATCCGCTTGTCGCCGTCCTCGTCCCAGTTGCCGGGGCCCACCGCGAGGACTTTGCCCTCCTGCGGCTTCTCCTTGGCGGTGTCCGGGATGACCAGGCCGGAAGCGGTGGTCTGCTCCGCCTCAAGCGGCTGGACCACAATGCGGTCGCCGAGCGGCTTAACGGGAACCTTAGTGGCGGTCGTCACGATCGGACCTCCCCTTCAGATTTGGTTGATCTAGAAGAGGCGACCAGCTGGGCCTGCCGTCGCGGGTGTCAGACCTGCCTCGTCGCACGTTGGCACTCTCAGTAGGAGAGTGCCAAAACGAAACAGTATGCAAGCAGGCCGTGCCCGTCAACACGAACCGCCCGGCTCAGCTCACAGCGGATACGTAGGACCCCTCGACGAGCTCGGTCAGAGCGCCGGGACGGCCGGGCTCCCACCCCAGTTCCTCCTTGGTACGGCGGGCGCCCGCCCGCTGGCTGAGCGCGAGAGCGTCGGCGAACGGCCCGCCGAACACCTTGGCCGCCTCCTCCACGGGCCACGGCTCGGCGCCCTCCCGCACGCCCGCCGCCTTCGCCGCGGCCTTGGCCACCTCGGCCACGGACACCGCCTCCTCGGCGACCCCGTGGTAGACCGCTCCTGGCCGCCGAGTCCGCGGACGTGGTCTCCGGCCTGACCCGCGCCTCCCGGCTGCTCGAACGCGGCCTGAAGGAGTACTTCAGCGCCCACGGCCTGGAGCCGTGGGAGTTCGACGTGCTGGCCACGCTGCACAGGGTCGGCGGCCACTCCTGCATGACGGACCTGTCCAACGCCCTCCTGCTCAGCCCCGGCGCCGCGACCAACCGCATCGACCGGCTCGTCGCCAAGGACCTCGTGAGCCGCGAGACCGCCCCGGGCAACCGCCGCATGATCATCGTCACCCTGACCGACGAGGGACTCGGCCTGGTCACCGACCTCAAGGGCGGCCGCAGCACCACCGAGCGAGCGCTGCTGTCGGGGCTCGCGCCCGACGAGCGGTCCACCCTTCGCGAACTGCTCGGCAAACTCCTCGTCTCCCTCGACGACACAGAGCCGTGGTGCGCGTCACGCTACGATGCGTGATGTGATCGTCACGAACAACGGCTCGCGGGACGCGCTCGCCGACTGGCCGTACCCACCGGAGGACGGGTAGAGGGCCGATGATCTCGACCTGCTCCCTCAGGACGGGCCCCGTGGCGAGCCTGACCTCTTCAAGCACGCCCAGCTCGTCGACGGGACCTTCACCTTCATTTCGCCCCAGAGCCGCTTCCACGATGTCGTGATCCGGCACCTCGCCGACGCCCTCGAACGACAGGCCCCCACCGGCGGTGGAGTCGCGGCCCACATGGACGTCACGATCGCGCCCAGACAGCGGCCGCGCCCCGACCTCCTCGTGATCGACGCGTCCATCGCGGCCGACATGAGGCGCACGACCTACACCCCCCATGAGGTCCATCTGGTGGTCGAGGTCGTCTCCCCGCGTCCGATCACGTCAAGCCCAGGATCTATGCCGCGGCCGGCATCGAGCACCTCTAAATCGTGAAGGACGAGGACAGCAGACCCGTCGTCCACACCTACGAACTCGACGAGGCCGTCGCCTCCTACGTCGGCACCGGCCTCCACCGGGACCGGGTCAAGGTCTCCGTGCCCTTCCCCATCGACATCGAGCTCGACACCCTGCACTAACGTCGTATGGCGTGGACCACGACGCCTTCCTCGAACTCCTCACCCCTCGCGGGCAGAAAGCCCTCGCCGAGGCCGTCGAGCTGGCAGGTGCCGATCCCGTCGTGGCCGCGACCAGGTTGCGCAGGACCTACGACGCCGCCCTCACCTCCGCCGCCCTCACGCAGGCGAAGCTCAGGGAGCGGGGCAGGGCGAAGTTCGGTGACGACGCGGCGCTGATGTACTTCACGCCCCACGGCGTCGAGCAGGCCACCCGCCGGGAGGTCGCCGAACACCGGGCCCGCAGGCTCACCCTCCTCAACAGCGAAGGTCCGCGGGTGGTCGATGTGTGCAGCGGCATCGGCGGCGATCTCATCGCGCTGGCTCGCGCCGGCTGCTCCGTGGACGCCGTCGACACCGATCCGCTGACCGTCGCCGTCGCGCTGGCCAACGTCGACGCGCTGGGGTTGTCGGACAGGGTCACGGTTCGTACGGCCGACGCCGCCGACGTCGACCCGGCCTCCCACGACGTGCTGTTCGCCGATCCCGCCCGCCGTACCGCGAGGGGGAGGACCTTCGACCCGAACGCCTACTCCCCTGCCTGGCCCGTCATCCTCGGCCTGCTCGATCGCGCGCCCGCCGCGTGCCTGAAGGTCGCGCCCGGGATCCCGTACGAGTTCGTCCCCGAGGGCGCCGAGGCCGAATGGGTGTCCTTCAGGGGCGAGGTCAAGGAGGTCACGCTCTGGACGGGCGCGCTGGCGAGCGCCGTCGAGCCCGGCGCCGCGGGGTTCACGCGGAGGGCGACGTTGCTGCCCGGCGGAAGCACGCTCACCGCGACCGGCGCGCAGGCGCCCGTCGGTCCGATGGGGCGCTACGTCTACGAGCCCGACGGCGCCGCGATCCGGGCGCACCTGGTCGCCGAGGTGGCCGCGATGGTCAACGGACGGCTGGCCGACCCGCTGATCGCCTACGTCACCGGCGACGACCCCGTCGAGACCGCATGGGCATCGCGGTACGAGGTGGATGAAGTCATGCCGTTCTCCGTCAAAAAGCTGAGAGCCGCACTTCGCGCACGCCAAGTCGGAAACGTGACTATCAAGAAACGCGCCTCGGCGGTCGACATCGAACGCTTGCGAAGCGATTTGCGATTGTCCGGCGACAAATCAGCAGTTGTCATTCTTACCCGAATCGCGGACCGCCCTTCCATGCTTATCTGCACCCCGCTCGAACTGGGTAAATGACAAATCGGGGCGATACATCGACAACCACGATCTTTTAAAGTCGGCACCGAAAGATCTTGATGGACTACTAAGGTGGCCGGGCGGGAGTTCTCCCCTAACGATTCTGAATACACACCGCTGCGCGGCAGACCGTCGGCGAGTGAAGGAGCTTTCGGTGGATCACTCCAACCACACCACCCTTCTCCAGGCAGGCAGCCAGACCGCCATCTCCGACAGGATGCGCGAGCTGCTCGCGCGGGCCGCCCAGGACCACGTCTACGAGCAGCGCACGCAGGGCGCGGTGCTCGACGAGATCCGCCAGCGGCTTGAGGGCATGGAGTGGCTGATGCGCGAGGTTCGCGAGCGCGAACTCGGCGGCCTCACCGGCACGCTCGAGACGGTGAGCGGCCGCCTCGACGACATCACCACCAGGCCACCCTCGTGGGCCGAGGGGCTGGCCCAGCACGTGGAGGCGGTGCGCGACCACGTCGACGCCGTCGGCGAGCAGGTCGGCAACGTCGACGCCCGCGTCGAGTCGGTCAGCGAGCGGGTCAGGCCGGTGGTCGAGCTGCCCGGCCTCTGGGCCGACGTCGCCACCGTGAGCGAGACCCTCGACGAGGCGCTCAAGCGGATCGAGTCGGTCATCACCAGCACCGACGGCATCGCCAAGCGCCTCGGCGACTTCGCGGGCAAGCTCGGCCAGCTCAGCGCCAGCATGGACGCCGCGGCCACCCGCTTCACCAGGCTCGACAAGTCGATGGCCGAGCTCACCGCCCGCACCGACCGCGTCGAGAGCGGTGTGAAGGGCATGCCGGAGATGTTCGAGGTGAAGCTCAAGGCGGTCGACGGGTCGCTGGCCGCGTCGACGGAGCTGCTCTCCGCCGCGATCGAGGAGGTCGGCGCCAAGGTCGACTCCACCGAGACCAGGCTGACGGGCCGCCTCGACGGCGTCGAGAGCAGGGTCGACCGCGTCGACGGCAGGCTCCTCGGCGTCGACAGCCGACTGACCAGCGTCGACGGCCACATCGAGACCGCCGACCAGTGCCTGGCCGACATCGACACCCGCCTCGACGGCGTCGACGGCCGCCTCGGCGGGCTCGACTCGCGCCTCGTGGGCGTCGACCAGCGCCTGGGCACCCTCGACGGCCACCTGAGCCGCCACGACGACCGCTTCGACGGGCTCGACGGGCGCGTCGACGGCCGGTTCACCGCGCTCGACGAGCGCATGGCGGGCACGGCCGGCCACCTCGCCGAGACCGCCACCCGCACCGAGGGCCGCTTCAACGACCTCGACACCCACCTCGACACCCTCGACGAGCGACTGGCCGAGGTCGAGGAGCGCGTGGTCACCAGGTTCGACGGCGTCGACGCCACGCTCACCGGCATGTCCACCACCGCCGACAAGGCCGGCGAGCACCTCGAGGCCATCGACGACCGGGTGGAGGCCGTCAACCAGCGCGTGGGCCAGCTGCCTGTCACGCTCAGCATCAGCGAGCGGGTCGGCGAGCTGCTCGACACCCAGACGATCGAGCACGTCAAGCGCCTCGACGCGATCGACGAGCGGCTGACCGCCGCGGCCGCCGCCCTCACCGACGCCGTCGCCGCCCGCCCCGACCGGGTGGAGCTGGCGGAGAGCTTCACGGGCATCATCGAACCCGCCACGACCGACCTGACCAAGCGGCTCGGCGCGCTGGAGGAGACCATGCTCGCCCTGGCCGAGGCGCTCCTGCGCCCCAGCCGTAACTCCAAGGACTAGGTCGCGGGAACGACGAACGTCGCAGACCCCCGGACGCCGCACCCGGCGTCCGGGGGTCCTGGTCTCCAGGGCGTGGATCGCGAGGGATTCCCCGCGACCCATGAAGTGACGGTTACCGGCTCAGCCGCAGGGTGACCAGTTCGAAGGGGCGCAGCGACAGGGACACCGCGCCCCCCTCGTGCGGCCGGTCGGCGATGGGCCGCTCCAGCAGGTCCGTCGCCGCGACACCGGTGATCGGGAAGCCCGCCGTCAGGGTCGCCCTGGCCCTGCCGCCATGCGCCTCGTGGAAGCGCACGATCACGTCCCCGCTCTCGTCGTCGGCCAGCTTGACGGCGGTCACGACGACCGCCTCGTTGTCGATCGTGACCAGCGGGGCGACCTCGGCGTCGCCGGGAAGAGCGCGCTCGGGCAGGTTGACGAAGTAGCCCTCGCGGACCGCGTCGCCGATCGTCGCCCCCGGCACGAGCGCGTGATGGAAGCGGTGCACGCCCTGGTCGGTCTCGGGGTCGGGGAAGCGGGGGGCGCGGAGCAGGGAGACCCTGAGCGTGGTGGTCGTCCCTGAGTCGGCGGCGCGAACCGTGCGGGTCACGTCGTGGCCGTAGGTGGAGTCGTTGACCAGGGCCACTCCCCAGCCGGGCTCCTCCAGGTGCACGAAGCGGTGGTTGCACGCCTCGAACTTGGCGGCCTCCCAGCTCGTGTTGGTGTGGGTGGCACGGTAGGCGTGGCCGTACTGGCTCTCGGAGGCGTAGCGCTCGGCGTGCACGTCCAGGGGGAAGGCCAGTTTGAGGAACTTCTCGGTCTCGTGCCAGTCGACCTCGGTCCGGATGTCGAGCCGCTTGGCGCCTGGCGGGAGGGTGAGCACCTGGGTCACCTTCGAGCGGCCGAACGAGCGGACCACGCGGACCGAGCCCGGCTCCGCACCGGGTGCCACCTCGTCGGCGGCCACCAGGTCGGTGACCGTGTTGCGGTAGAACTCGTCCACGTCCCACGCGTCCCACATGTTGGGGAAGTCGGGGTGGATCTGCAGCAGGTTGGCCGCCTGGCCCGGCGCGACGGTCTCCCGCCCCGCGGCCGGGTCGTACACCGATCTGACGAGGCCGTGCTCGTCGATCTCCACGCGGAGCAGGCCGTTCTCGAGCAGGTATCCGCCCCCGTCGCGGGGGCGGAGGCCCGTGGCGCCCTCGGCGGGTACGGCGGAGGCGCCGCCCGCCAGGACGCCGCGGCGGGTGTGCGGGGCGGCGTTGAAGACGAGCCGCGTGCCCGCCGCGGCGTCACCGGCCAGGGCGCGCTGCGCCGCGTCGATGAGGCCGCTTAGTTCCTCGGCCACGGCCGCGTAGGTCTTCTCGGCCTCGCGGTGCACCCAGGCGATGGACGAGCCGGGCAGGATGTCGTGGAACTGGTGGAGCAGCACCGTCTTCCAGATCCGGTCGAGCCGCTCGTGGGGATAGGGGTGGCCGGCCCTGACGGCGGCGGTCGCGGCCCACAGCTCGGCCTCGCGCAGCAGCGACTCGCTGCGCCGGTTGCCCTGCTTGGTCTTGGCCTGGCTGGTGAGCGTGGCGCGGTGCAGTTCGAGGTAGAGCTCGCCGACCCAGACGGGCGGGTTGGGGTATTCGGCCTCGGCCTTGGCGAAGAACTCGGCAGGCGTCTCCCACGTGACGGTGGCCGAGCCCTCCAGGTCGCGCATCCTGGCCGCCTTGGCGACCATCTCGCGGGTGGTGCCGCCGCCTCCGTCGCCCCAGCCGGTGGGAGCGAGGGAGTGCCGCGCGACGCCCTTGTCCTTGAAGTTGCGCGCCGCGTGGGCGATCTCGCTGCCCTTCATCGAGCAGTTGTAGGTGTCGACGGGCGGGAAGTGGGTGAAGATCCGGGTGCCGTCGATGCCCTCCCAGAGGAAGGTGTGGTGCGGGAACTTGTTGGTCTGGCTCCACGAGATCTTCTGGGTGAGCAGCCGCTTCGACCCCGCGGCCTTGATGATCTGGGGCAGCCCGGCCGCGAACCCGAACGTGTCGGGCAGCCACACCTCGTCGTTCTCGATGCCGAACTCGTCCAGGAAGAACCGCTTGCCGTGCACGAACTGGCGGGCCATCGCCTCCGAACCCGGCATGTTGGTGTCTGACTCCACCCACATGCCGCCCGTGGGAACGAACCGCCCCGCGGCCACCGCCTTGGTCACCTTGGCCCAGACCTCGGACCGGTGCTCCTTCACCCAGGCCCACTGCTGCGCCTGCGACATGGCGAAGACGAAGTCGGGCTCGTCCTCCAGCAGCGCGGTCATGTTGGACGTCGTGCGGGCCACCTTGCGGACCGTCTCGCGGAGCGGCCAGAGCCAGGCCGAGTCGATGTGCGCGTGTCCGACGGCGCTGATCCGGTGCGCGGACGGCTGCGCGGGAGTGGACAGGACGCCGGCGAGCCGTTCGCGGGCGGCGGCCGCGGTGCCGTTCACGTCCTGCAGGTCGACCGCGTCGAGCGCCTTCTCCACGGCGCGCAGGATCTCCCAGCGGCGGGCGCCGTCGACCGGCAGCTCCCTCATCAGCTCGCCGAGCACTTCCAGGTCGATCACCAGCTGCCACACCGTCTCGTCGAAGACGGCCAGGTCCATGCGGGCCAGCCGGTACTGCGGCGCGCTGCCGGCCGTCTCCTTGTCGCCGAGCGTGGTCGGCAGGAAGGGGTGGTAGTCGAGGATGACCGGGTTGGAGGCCGCCTCGATGTGCAGCCGCACCTCCTCGCCGCCCTCGACCGGCGCGCCCACGCGGATCCACTGGTTGCGCGGGTTGAGCCCCTTCACGGGGGTGCCGTCAGGACGGTAGACGAGCCCTTCGCACTGGAAGCCGGGCATGTTCTCGTCGAATCCGAGATCCAGGATGGCTTCGACGCTTCTGCCCGCCCACGCGGCGGGCACCGTGCCGGTGACGGTGAACCAGCTGGTGCCCCACGGGGCGCCCCACTGGTCGCCGACCGCGATGGGCGCGGGCGCGGCCGACAGGCCCTCGGCGACCGGGACCGGCTCGCCCGGCGCGTGCCAGACGGCCACGTCGAGCGGCACCGACTCGGGGTAGACGGCCGGGCGGATGCGCTCGTCGAGGACGCGCTTGAGGCGGGCTTCGACCAGGTCGCGGTCGTCATGCATGGGGAAACTCCCTGGTGGTGTGGACCGTCACCCCTTGATCGCGCCTTCCTCGACGCCCCTGAAGAAGAACCGCTGGAGCGATGCGAACACGATCACGATCGGCACGAAGGAGATCATCGTGCCTGCCGCGATGAGCCGGGGGTTGGCGCTGAACGTGCCGTTGAGGTACTGCAGGCCGACGGTGAGGGTGTAGTTCTCGGGGTTGGTCAGGACGATGAGCGGCCACAGGAAATCATCCCAGGCTCCGATGAAGGCGAAGATCGTGATGACGCTGAGCATGCCGCGCACGTTCGGCAGGCCGATGTGGCGCAGCCGCTCCCAGGCCGTCGCGCCGTCGATGATGGCGGCCTCGTCCATCTCGGGCGGGATCGCCTGGAACGCGGTCCGCATCAACAGCACGTTGAGCATGCCGATGGCACCCGGCAACGCCACGCCCAGGAGGGTGTCGGCCAGGCCGAGGCTGCGGATGGTGACGTACTGGGAGATGATCGTCACCTCGCCGGGCAGCACGAGCGTCGCCAGGAACAGGCCCAGCAGCAGCTTCGCGCCCCGGAAGCGGAGCTTGGCCAGGGCATACCCCGCGATGGTGGCCCCGACGGCGTTCCCCGCGATCACGATGGCGGCCACGATCAGCGAGTTGACGGCGTAGGACCAGACGGGGACGGTCTCGGCGACCTGGGCGTAGTTGTCGAGCGTGGGGTGCTCGGGCAGGAAGCTCGGCGTCTGGGTGTAGATGTCCTCCTCCAGGCTCTTGAGCGAGGTGGAGAGCTGCCATAGGAACGGGGAGACGGTGAGCGCCAGCACGAGCAGGAGCAGCGCGTAACGCAGGACCTTCTCGCCGGTGGTGATCGTGCTGAAGCCGCCGCGCCGTCCGGACTTGGCGTGTGCCGCCACCTCAGGCCGCCTTCCTGTTGAGCCGCAGGAGCAGGAGCATCGGGCCGACGGTGATGACGAGCAGGACGATGCTGAGCGCCGAGGCGTACCCGAGGTGGCCGGTGAAGCCGCGGCTGTAGAGCTGGATGAGCATCACCACCGACATGTCCCGCCCGCCGGGTCCTCCGGTGCCGTTGGACAGCACGTACAGCTCGGAGAAGACCCGGAGGGCGGAGACCGAGACCAGCACGGAGACCAGGAGCATCGTGTTGCGCACGCCCGGCACGGTGACGCTCCAGAACCGGCGCACGGCGCCCGCGCCGTCGACCGCGGCGGCCTCGTGGAGCTCGCGCCTGACGTTCCCGAGGGCCGAGAGATAGATGATCATGTAGTAACCGAGCCCCTTCCAGACGGTCAGGCTGATCGCGCTGAACAGCAGCAGCCAGCGGTCGGTCAGGAACGGGACCGGTTCGGTGACGACGCCGAGCCATTGGGCGAAGCCGTTCACCAGGCCTCTGTCATCCAGCACCCAGCCCCAGATGAGCGCGACCACCACGGCGGAGGCGACCACCGGGGTGTAGAAGGCGGTCCTGAAGAACATGATGCCCGGCAGCTTCTTCTCCACCAGGACCGCGATCAGCAGCGGCAGCATGGTGAGCAACGGCAGGCAGACCAGCATGAACACGACGCTGTTGAGCAGCGCGTCGGCCAGCTGGTCGTCGTCCAGCACCCGCGCGAAGTTGTCCAGCCCGGTGAAGCGCCCGCCGCCCAGCGGTTTGGCGTTGGTGAACGCCAGGACCACCGTGTTGATCGATGGCCAGACGTTGAACACGAACAGCCAGACCGCGGCGGGCGCCACCAGCAGCCACGGCGTGAACCAGCGTCGATGCGTCATCAGTTCTTGAGGAGCTCGTCGCACTTGGCCACAGCGGCGTCGAGGGCCTCCTTGGAGGTCGTCTCACCGCTGATCGCGAGCGCGAACTGCTGCCTGATGAACTTGCTCATCGCCTCGGTGACCTCGACCGGCTGGAGCATCTTGGCCTGGGCGAGCGAGGCGAACGCGATGACCTTGGCGTCGCCGGCGTTGCTGCCGTCGCTCTTGCTGAAGAACGGGTCGTTCGCCGAGGCCTTGGTGCTCGGAAAGATGCTCACCAGGTGGGCGAAGGCGGCCTGGTTCTCCGGGCTGGTCACCCAGCGGGCCAGGGCGACGGCCGCGGGCGCGTTCTTGGTCTGCTTCGACACCGACAGGCCCTGCACGTACAGCGGCGGCGTGCCCATCGCGGTCGACGGCACGACCTTGGGCGCGAGCGACGGGTTGTCGGTGGCCAGGCTGGTGATGTAGTTGCCGCCGGCCGTCGTCCACGCCGCCGTCTTCTCGTTGAAGAGCTTGGTGTTGCCCGCGTAGGTGTCGGTCAGCACGTCACGCGGCAGCAGCCCCTCCTTGAAGGCGTCGCGGTACTTGTCGAGCAGCGCGGCGGCCTCCGGCGTGTTGAAGGTGAAGCTCTTGCCGTCGTCCGCCATGAGCTTCACCCCGGCGTTGGCCAGGTCGCCCAGCTCCGGTCTGCGGCTCATCAGGTAGGCCTTGCCGCCGGACTTCTCCTTGACGGTCCTGGCCTGGGCGACGAGCTCGTCGAAGGTGGTCGGCGGCTTCTTGGCGTCCAGGCCGTACTTGGTCATCAGCTCGGAGTTCCAGTAGTTGACGTCCGTGTTGAGGTACCACGGGTAGCCGTAGACGCCCTGGAATCCGGCGTACGAGTAGGCGGCGAGGCCTCCGGCGACGTACTCGTCGGACAGCTTCTGGTCGGCCTGGGAGACGTCGAGCAGCAGGCCCTGCTTCACCAGCGGGAGCGCGAAGTCCGGCGGCAGGTTGGTCACGTCCGGCAGGGTGCCGCCGGCGGCCTGGCTCAGCACCTTGTCGGAGTAGCCGTCGCCTGGCTGGTCGAGCCACTCGACCTCGACGCCCGGGTACTTCTTCTCGAAGGCGTCGATGACGCCCTGCACGTAGTCGGTGAACTTGGGCTTCAGCGCCCACGTCTGCAGGCTGACCTTGCCCTTCACCTCGCCCGTGGCGTTCGCGCTCGGGGCCGCCTGCGGCTCCTGCTCGCCCAGCCCGCAGCCCCCGGCTACCATCGTGGCCACCACGGCCAGCCCTGCCCAGTACCTTCGCATGACGCTCTCCTTCGGGCACTAAACCGCTCTAGTTGCGGGACTATCCCCCTGGCTAGACTTCCGTGTCAATAGATGAGATGAACTCGTGAAGGAGCCAGTCGTGGGCCGACCGACCATCGCCGACATCGCGGAGCGGGTCGGGGTGTCCAAGGGCGCGGTGTCGTTCGCGCTCAACGGGCGTCCAGGGGTCGCCGAGGCGACGCGGGCCCGCATCCTCCAGGTGGCCAAGGAGATGAACTGGCGGCCGCACAGCGCCGCCAGGGCCCTGGGCGGCGCCAGGGCGGAGGCGGTCGGCCTGGTGATCGCCAGGCCCGCCAGCACGTTAGGCGTGGAGCCGTTCTTCGCCCAGCTCCTGTCCGGCCTGCAGGCCGGGCTGTCGGCGCAGTCGGTGGCGATGCACCTGCTGATCGTCGAGGACGTCGCGGCCGAGATCGAGATCTACCGCGACTGGGCCTCCGCGCACACGGTCGACGGGTTCATCGTGGTCGACCTCAAGGTCAGCGACCCCAGGATCGAGGTGCTCGAAGAGCTCGGCGTGCCCACCGTGGTGCTGGGCGGCCCTGGACGGCACGGCTCGCTGTCCAGCGTCTGGGCCGACGACAGGGAGGCGATGCTGTCGGTCGTCGAGTACCTCGCCGCGCTCGGCCACCGGCACATCGCGCACGTCGCGGGGCTGCCCGCGTTCCGGCACACCCAGCGCCGCATGCGCGCGCTGCGCGACTCCACCCGCCGCCTCGACCTGGTCGACGCGGTGTCGCTGGCGACCGACTTCAGCGACTCGGAGGGCGCGGCGGCGACGAGGGCGCTGCTGTCGCGCGCCCGCAGGCCGACCGCGATCATCTACGACAGCGACGTGATGGCCCTCGCCGGTCTCGGCGTGGCGGGGGAGATGCGCGTACGGGTGCCGGACGAGCTGTCGATCGTGGCCTTCGACGACTCGGTGCTCACGCGGATCGCGCACCCCGCCATCACCGCGCTCTCGCGTGACACCTTCGCGCTGGGCGGCCAGGTGGCCGAGGCCATGCTGGCGCTGATCGCCGCCCCCGACGCGCGGCAGGACCTCAGAACCGCCACGCCTCGCCTGGTCGTCAGGCGCAGCACGGCGGCGCCCGGGGCTTGGCAGGGGTGACTAAATCGGTTTAGGGTCCGGTGAGATCGACTCACCGCTCGGAGGACGCGTGCCCGTGCCCCACCCCATCCGTTTCGGCGCCAACTACGTGCCTCCGGCAGGCTGGTTCTACAGCTGGCTCGACCCCTCGCCGGACGCCACCCGCCGTGACTTCGAGGACCTTGCAGGGATCGGGCTCGACCACGTGAGGGTGTTCCCGATCTGGCCGTGGATCCAGCCCAACCGCACGCTGATCAGGCAGCGCGGGATCGACGACCTGCTCCGGCTGATCGACGTCGCCGCCGAGTTCGACCTGTCCGTGGCCGTGGACCTGCTGCAGGGGCACCTGTCCAGCTTCGACTTCCTGCCGTCCTGGGTGCTCACCTGGCACGAGCGCAGCCTCTTCACCGACCCTGCCGTCCGCGACGGCATCGCCGCCTACGCCGACCGGCTCACCCGCGCCGTCGCCGGGCGGGACAACGTGTTCGCCGTGACGCTCGGCAACGAGGTCAACAACCTCTACCCGGCCAACCCGACCACCCCCGAGGCGTCCGCCCGCTGGGCCGCCGAGCTGATCGACGTCGTCCGCGCCGCCGCGCCGCACCTGCTGAGCCTGCACTCGCTTTACGATGCCACCTGGTACGACCCCGACCACCCGTTCCATCCCGCGGACAACGTGGACCTGGGCGACCTGACCACGGTCCACTCGTGGGTGTTCAACGGCGTCTCGGCCATCGACGGCCCGCTCGGGCCCGCCACCGTCACGCACGCCGACTACCTGGTCGAACTCGCCGCCGCCACCTCGCTCGACCCGGCCCGTCCTGTCTGGCTGCAGGAGGTCGGCGTGCCCCGCCCCGACGTCCCCGAGGCCGACGCCTCCGCGTTCGTCCGGGGGATGCTCGACACGGTCACCGCGAACCCTGCGCTGTGGGGCGTCACCTGGTGGTGCTCGCACGATCTCGACCGCGCGCTGGCCGACTTCCCCGAGCGCGAGTACGACCTCGGCCTGTTCACCGTCGACCACCGGGCCAAGCCCGCGGCCAAGGAACTGGCGGCCGTCATCAAGGAGCGGCGCCGTACCGCCGTGAACAGGCCCGCGCTGGTGTGCGACGTGGACCTGCGGTCCGCGCCCGAGCGCAGGGCCGAGGTCGCTCCCGGCAGCGCCTTCCACACCGAGTGGGTACGGCTGCGCCAGGCGGGACCGCTGGCCGTCGTCGCCGCCGACCGCGCCGCCGACACCGGCTATCTCACAGCTCGGGGGATCAACACCGTCCTGGCCCAGGCCTGAGAGAAGGAGATCAGATGCGACGGACGTTATTACCCCTGCTGTGCGGGGTCCTCGCCGCGGCCGCCCTCGTCACGACCCCCGCGCAAGCCTCCCCCGACCCCGCCCCGGCCGCCGCCGGCGGTGGCGACCAGCCGTACGCCTCCTACTGGCACCCGAGCACGATTCTCAGCTGGGACCCGGCGACCGACCCCGACGCCCGGTTCAACCGCTCGCGGGTGCCGCTGCGGCCCCGTGCCTCCGACCCGGCGTTGAAGGCGAACGCGAACGCCCGCGCCGGCGAAGGCCGCGTCGCCTCGCTGGTGTCGTTCGGGCCCACCTCGGGCAACCCCTCGCAGGGCGCGCTCGACCCCAACTACTACGCCTTCACCCACTGGCAGTACGTCGACACCCTGGTCTTCTGGGGCGGCTCGGCGAGCGAGGGACTGATCCTCGCCCCCAACGCCACCGTGATCGACGCCGCCCACCGCAACGGCGTCAAGGTCTACGGCACCGTCTTCTTCCCGCCCACCGCGTACGGCGGCCAGATCCAGTGGGTGCGCGACTTCGTCACGAAGTCGGGCTCCTCCTACCCGGTCGCCGACAAGCTCGTCCAGGTCGCCCGGCACTACGGCTTCGACGGCTGGTTCATCAACCAGGAGACCGCCGGCGGCGACGCCGCCCTGGCGACGGAGCTGCGGTCCCTGATGAAGTACGCCAGGGCCAAGGGCCCGGTCGAGTTCATGTGGTACGACGCCATGACCGAGAGCGGCTCGGTCTCCTGGCAGGACGCGCTCACCACGGCCAACGACGCCTTCCTGTCCGATCCAGCCAGGGTGTCCGACTCGATGTTCCTCGACTTCGGCTGGACCGCCGCCAAGCTGAGCTCCTCACGCGACCTGGCCCGGTCGCTCGGCCGTGACGAGCACGAGCTGTACTCCGGCATCGACACCGAGGCCAACGGCTACAACACCGGCGTGCCGTGGGACGCGGTGTTCCCCACCGGGCAGCCGCACGTCACCTCGCTGGGCATCTACCGCCCCGAGTGGACGTGGAAGTCGTCGACGGGGCCCGCCGACTTCCGTACCAAGGACTCCCGCTTCTGGGTGGGCGCCAACGCCGACCCGTCCAACACCTCGACGTCCTCGGCGTGGAAGGGCCTGGCCAACTACATCGCGGAGTCGACCCCGGTCACCGCGAAGCCGTTCGTGACCGGCTTCAACACCGGGCACGGCGACTTCTACAACGTCGGCGGCGTCCGCGTGCGCGGCGGCGGCTGGAACAACCTGTCCGTCCAGGACGTCCCGCCCACCTACCAGTGGGTCGTGTCGTCCACCGGCACCAAGCTGACCCCCTCCATCGACTACGGCGACGCCTACGAAGGCGGTTCGTCCCTCCGCCTCACCGGACGCCTCGACGCGACCAACACGGTGCGGCTCTACCAGACCCGCCTGCCGGTGGCCGCCGACACCAAGCTGTCCGTCGTGGTCAAGACCCCCGCGGCGGGCGCCACCAACCTGAAGGCGGCGGTCGCCTTCACCGACGCGCCGACCACCTTCACCACGATCGACCTCGGCGCCACCAGCGGCACCGGCTGGGAGCGCAAGACTCTCGACCTGTCCGCCCACGCGGGCAAGACGATCGCGCAGCTCGGCCTGCAGGCCGCCGGCACCGCCGCCTCCTACGACGTCAGGGTGGGCCAGCTCGCCGTCTACGACGGCACGGTCGACACCGTCGCCGCCCCGACCGGGCTGACCGTGCTCGGCGCCACCGACGTGTCCGCCACCCGCAAGTCGCTCCGCCTCGCGTGGACGGGCGCGGAGCAGGCCCACCACTACGACGTCTACCGCCGCAACCCCGACGGCACCCGCACCTACCTGGGCGCCACGCCGAACGACGCCTACTTCGTGCCGCAGCTCGACAGGAACGGCACCGAGACCACCACGACGATCGAGGTCGAGGCGGTCGGCGCCGAATACGGCCGCTCGGCCGCCGCCACGGCCACGGTCTCCTGGTCCGGCACCCCTCCGACCGACACCAACCTCGCCCTCAACCGCCCCGCGAGCGCCTCGGGCCAGTGCAACGCCAACGAGGGGCCGGCCAAGGCCGTCAACGGCAGCGTGAACGGCGGCAACACCGACAAGTGGTGCGCGACCTCCGCCACCAAGTGGCTGGAGGTCGACCTCGGCTCCGCCAAGTCGCTCAGCCGGTTCGTCGTCAAGCACGCCCAGACCGGCGGGGAGTCCTCGAGCTGGAACACCCGTGACTTCACCATCCAGGTGCGCGCCACCACGTCCGACGCGTGGACCACGGCGGTGACCGTCACCGGCAACACCGCGGCCACCACCACACACCCGGTCACCGTAACGGCCCGCTACGCCCGGTTGACGATCACCAAGCCCACGCAGAACTCCGACCCCGCCGCCCGCATCTACGAGTTCGAAGCCTGGGGCAGCTGAGCCGCGGCCCCGCCACCTGGCCGGCCTCCCTGCTCCGAAGCCTGGGACGCGAACCGCATTGTCCTCAGGCCCGCACGATCAGGGAGGCCGCGCCGGCACCTCGCCGGTGGCCGTACTCGTCGGCTTGTCGTACGGATCTCCGTACCGCGACACCGAACCGGTGGACGATGACGTCATGGACCACAGGCGAGTGCTCGGCGTCGACGGATGCAAGCAGGGTTGGATAGGCATCGCCGTCGGTGAGGAACCCGTGCGCGCGTACTGCGCGGCCCGGATCGATGAGCTGGTCTCCTTGGCGGCCATGGACGGTGAGCTCGAGGTCGTGGCCGTCGACATGCCGATCGGCCTGCCCGATCGCGGACGGCGGGAAGCCGATGTCCTGGCTCGGCGAGCAGTGGGCGCACGCTGGCCCTCGGTGTTCATGACGCCGACGCGGCCCGCGCTGGAGGCCGAGGACTACGCGACAGCGGTCGCGATCAACCAGGAGTTGACCGGTGAAGGAATCTCCCGGCAGGCGTTCGCTCTGCGGGAGAAGCTCCTGCAGGTCGACCGGTGGGTTCGCCAGACGAGTCAGCGTGTCGTCGAGGTCCATCCCGAGGTCTGCTTCGCCCAGTTGGCAGGCGCTCCCCTTCCGGTCCGCAAGACCACCTGGGCAGGCGTGGAGCACCGACGTGCTCTCCTCGAAGGCGCCGGCATCGTGGTTCCCCGAGAGCTTGGCGGGGCCGGCACGATGGCGGGCGTCGACGACGTCCTCGACGCGGCCGTCGCCGCCTGGACAGCGCGACGCGTCGTCACCGGTCAAGCCGGCTCCATACCCTGGCCGCCCCAGACCTTCACCGACGGCATCGCCTGCGCGATCTGGGCTTGACCTGATCGAGGACAACATGGAGACGCTGCTCCCGAATCAGCTCGATCACCCGCCGGGTGATGGCCATTCGTTCTCCAACTCGGCGATCCGTCGTCGCCGCGGTGACCAGCTCGGCCACATCACCCGAGGTGATGCCGGTTCCAGAGCCGCATCGATGCGGTCCTGCTTGCGCCAATCGTAGATCGTCTGGTCGCTGTGGCTGCCCACCTGCGCTACGCCCCTCTCGGGATACCGAGACGCGTGGTCAACGGAAACGGGAGCGGGGCGGGAGCCCCGAGGGAAGGCCGGCCCCGAGCCGTAGGCGAGGGATCGAGCTCTTCTACACGTGCACCGTCGTGATCGGCAGGGACGAGTCGGCGGGGATCTCCAGGGACGACGGCGCGATTCCCGCCGCGACCAGGTCGGATCCCAGCGTCGCCACCATCGCCCCGTTGTCCGTGCACAGCCCAGGACGTGGCACGCGCAGCCGTACGCCGGCCTTGTCGCACCGCTCCTGGGCCAGCGCCCGCAGCCGCGAGTTGGCCGCGACGCCGCCGCCGATGAGCAGGTCGTGCACGCCGTACTTCTTGCACGCCTGCAGCGCCTTGCGGGTCAGCACGTCGACGACCGCCTCCTGGAAGGAGGCCGCCACGTCGGGCACGTGGATGGACTGGCCCGAGACCTCACGGGCCTCCACCCACCGCGCGACCGCCGTCTTGAGCCCGGAGAAGGAGAAGTCGAACGTGCCGTCGTCGATCTTCCCGCGCGGGAAGGTGATCGCCGTTCCGGACCCCGCGACGGCCGCCTTGTCGATGTGCGGGCCGCCGGGGAACGGCAGTCCCAGCACGCGGGCCACCTTGTCGAACGCCTCACCGGCGGCGTCGTCCACGGTGGAGCCGAGCGAGACGACGTCCTCGGACACGTCGGGCACCAGCAGCAGCGAGGAGTGCCCGCCCGAGACCAGCAGCGCGATGCACGGTTTGGGCAGCGGCCCGTGTTCGAGCTGGTCGACGGCGACGTGGGCGGCCAGGTGGTTGACGCCGTAGAGCGGCACGCCGAGGCCGAGCGAGTAGGCCTTGGCCGCGGCGACGCCGACCAGCAGCGCGCCCGCCAGTCCAGGGCCCGCGGTGACGGCGATGGCGTCGATGTCGGTGAGCTTCACGCCCGCCGTCGCCAGTGCCGACTCGATGGTCGGCGTCATCGCCTCCAGGTGTGCTCTGGAGGCGACCTCCGGCACCACGCCGCCGAAGCGGGCGTGCTCTTCCATGCTGGAGGCGATGGTGTTGGCCAGCAGCGTGTGGCCCCTGACGATGCCGATGCCGGTCTCGTCGCAGGAGGTCTCGATGCCAAGGACCAGGGGTTCGTCAGCCATCCAGCTTCCTCTTCATCATGATCGCGTCGGTGCCGTCGTCGTAGTAGCGGCGGCGCACGCCAATCTCCTCGAATCCGAACCGTTCGTAGACCGACCTGGCGCGAGGGTTGTCGGCGCGTACCTCGAGGAAGATCTCCTGGGCCGCCCGCCGCCGCGCCTCGTCGAACAGCTCGGTGAGCATGGCGCTGCCGATGCCCTCGCCCTGCCGTTCGGTCAGCACCGCGATCGTCTGCACGTCGGCCTGGTCGGCGGCGACGGCCAGTCCCGCGTAGCCGACGATCAGTCCGTCGTCGACGGCGACGACGTAGTGCCTGGTGCGGGGCTGGTCGGCCAGCTCACCGCGCATCATGCCCTCGCTCCACGCGTCGAGGGGGAACGTCGCCCGCTCCAGCGCCATGACCGCGGGCAGGTCCGCCTCGGTCATCTGCCTGAGCTTCACGCCGTCACCTTTTTCGGTGGCTTCGGGATCACCGCGTCGGGTCTGCGCAGGTAGATCGGCCGCGGCTCCTCCATGGGGAGGCCGGCCGCCAGCCGCTCGGCGGCCAGCGCGGCCATGAACCCGCCAAAGGGGTACGGCGGCGCGTCCGACTCGCCGAGGATGTCGGGGTAGAGCGCGGCCCCCGCCCCCACGACCGGAAGTTCGCCGGTGCGCGGCACGTCGGCGGGCCTGTCGACGAAGGGCCCTTCCAGGCGGGTGCGCGCGTCGGCGTAGCGGGCCCAGAAGACCTCCTTACGCCGGGCGTCGGTGGCAGCGAGGAACTCGGTCGTGAGCCCGCTGCCGTAGGCGACGGCGTCGAGGCTGCAGATGCCGTACGCGGGCGCGCCGATCGCGGTGGACAGCGCCTGCGCGGTCATCAGGCCCACTCTCAGCCCCGTGTAGGGGCCGGGGCCCGAGCCCGCGACGATCGCGGTGACGTCCCTGAGCGAGGCGCCCGCCTCGTCCAGCACCTTCTCGATCGTGGGAACGAGCAGCTCACCGTGGCGACGGGCGTCGACCACGGTGGACTCGGCGAGCACCCTCGCGCCGTCGTGCAGCGCTGCTGTGACGGCGGGGGTCGCGGTATCAAAGGCCAGGACCAGCACGAACATTTAGCCTAGTGCGTCCCCGCCGATGCTGCCCGACGCACGATCACGCTCACCCGATCGCGGCCGGCGCGGGAAACTCAGCCCCAGCCCGTCCTGTGACGCAGCCACGCGAGCGCCTCGACGCCCTGCGCCCGCTGGAACGCCCTGACCGTCGGCAGCCCCGGCGGGTCGGGCAGGCTGCCGTTCCTGACGAAATAGCCGGTCAGCGCCGCGAGCACCGCGGTCACGGCCGGGTCCTCGCCGTCGAGGAGGTCCTGCGGCGGCGGCCCGCCCTGCATGCAGACCGACGGCAGCATGCACACCAGGTCGATCCACGGTGCGCCGACCGACGCCCACGGCCAGTCCACGACGTACACCCGGTCGTCGGTGAGCAGCAGGTTGTCGGCCCTGAGGTCGGCGTGCACGAGCGAGTCGCCCTCGGCCGCCGCCTGCCAGCCCTCCTCCAGCGCGGCCAGCGCCTCCAGGTTGCGCAGCGCCCACGGGTCCAGGCCCGTGGTGTCCTCGTGGAGCAGCGTCCGCCAGCCGGTGAAGCTCATCTCGTGGGTCTCGGCGAAGGTCCGCGCCTCGATCGGCGCGGGGGTGAGCGCGGCCGACAGCCCGTCCACCGCGTCGAGCACGCGGCGCAACTCGTCGTCGCGCCACGGCATGGCGGGGTGACGTCCCTCCACGTCCTCGAAGACCAGCGCCACCCAGTCGCCGGTGTCGAACGAGGTCAGCAGCCTCGGCGCGGGCACCTGGCCGGGCAGGGCGCCCGCGATCCTGACCTCCTCCCGGTAGATCTCGATCGAGCGGGGGTTCGGGGAGGAGCCGCAGGCCTTGACGAAGGCGCGCCTGCCGTTGTCCAGCTTCAGCCGTACGGCCGCCGCGGGAGAGAAGCCCCCCGTCTGGGTGACCGCCTCGACCACGCGCCCGCCGAGGAAGTCCGCGACCTGGCGGCGCAGGTCGGCGGGCACCTGCTCCCACGGCAGGCGCACCCCCGAGGCCGGCGGGTTCGACTCGTCGCTCATGCCCACCATCCTCCCGACGCCCGCAAGCGGATTTCCTCAGGCGAGTCTCACCGGCGAGGCGTAGACGATGATGTTGTCCTCGTATTCGTGCCTGGCATAGTCGAAGTTGCCGCCACACGTCACGAGCCGCAGGCCGGCCTCGGTGTAGACGCGCTCGGCGGGGAAGCGGTCCTTGCCGACCTGCTCGACCGAGTCGACCTTGTACTCGGCGACCTTCCCGTCGCTGCGGGACACCTTGACGAGCTGTCCCTTGCGCAGCTGCCTGAGCTTGTAGAACACCGCGGGCGCCGTCTTCGTGTCGACGTGCCCGATGATCACGGACGCGCCGCGCTCGCCGGGCACCGCGCTGTGCTTGAACCACCCCGCGACCTTCGGCTTCTCGTACGGCGGCAGCTCCACCTCGCCGCCCTTGGTCAGCCCGAGCTTCATCAACGGCGCGTCGAGGTCGATGGCCGGAACCTCGATGCTCTCGGGCACGACGGACGAGGACGTGGCCTCCTCGTCCCGCACCTGCAGGGTCCTGCCGAAGGCGACCAGCACGAGGCCGGTGGCGGCCCCCGCGAGGATCACCCGTGAAAACCGGGCCATGTGTCAGCCGCGGCGACGCCGCAGCGCCAGACCGACGCCTCCGGCCAGAGCCAGTCCGAGCAGCACTCCAGCGGGGCCGAGCGGGAGACTCGACTCGTCCGCGGCGTCCTTGGCGAACGTGCCGCCGCCGCCCGCGCCAGGGGCCTTGGTGGGCACGACGGTCCTCGTGGACGTCGGCTCGGCGGTCGGACCCGCGGCGACCACGCGCAACGTGGCCTTGCCGGTGTCGTTGGTGCCGTCGCACTTGACGTTCACGGGGTAGCTGCCGCGCTTGACGGTGCCGGAGATCTGGGCGTCGCCGCGCACCCACGGCACGGGGGCGGGGGTGGCGGTGCTGCTGGGCGTGGCGGTCGGCGTGGGCGGCGGCACGGGGTCGAGCGTGACCGCGGCCAGGAACGCCTTGGACGTGGCGGTGCCGCTGTGCTCGGGGCCGTCGTTCGGCACGGGGCAGTTGGCCAGGATCCACACCGTGGAGGTGTCACCGGCCGTCACCCTGTCGGGGTTGAGCCGCACGTCGATGTTCTGCCTGGTGGTGGTCGCCGTCGCCGTCGCGGTGGCCGTGGAGGTGGCGGTGGTCGTCGCTGTGCCTGACGGCGTGGCCGTCTCCGCCGAGGCCGAGCATCCCGCCACACCTAACAGGAGGAAGGCCCCCGCGTACGCGACTCGCCTGACCGTGAGCACCGCCGCACCCCACTTCGCCGTTTTCCATCCAGCATCCACCGGATCCGGAGGCTGTACCCCACCTGATACCCAGAAAATCTGGGTGAACCCATGAAGAAATGATCTCAGGCTTGACCGGGCCTTGGCGGAGATTTGCTCGTTAGGCGGGATCAGACGGCGTGTCGGCCCAGCGCGCGCCGATCCCTCTCAAGGTGACGCTGCGTGCGTCGTCACCGCCAGACCTGTCGATATGGACCTCGAGCCGCTCGTCGGACAGCCCTTCGACGAGCCCCTCGCCCCACTCCACGATCGTCACCGACTCCTCCAGCGAGGCGTCGAGGTCGAGGTCGTCGACTTCGAGATCGCCGCCGAGACGGTAGGCGTCGGCGTGAACGAGCGGAGGCCCGTCGGCGAGGGAGGGGTGGACGCGGGCGATGACGAAGGTCGGCGAGGTGATCGGGCCGCGCACCTTGAGCCCCTCTGCGATGCCCTGCACCAGTGTGGTCTTTCCGGCGCCGAGCGGCCCGGACAGGATGATCAGGTCACCGCCCCTCAGGTCGGTGGCCAGCCGTACGCCGAGGGCGCGCATCTCCTCGGCGGTCGCGACGACAGTCACAGCTCCACCCTCTTCACCAGGTCCCGCAGGGCGTCGTTGACCACGCTCGGCCGTTCAAGCTGGATGAGATGGGAGGTCTCCGGCACCTCGGTGAGCTGCGCCTTCGGCAGGGCAGCGGCGATCGCCCTGCTGTGCTCGGGTGGCGTCAGCCAGTCCTTCTCGCCGACCATGATCGCGGTCGGCACCTCGTCGAGGACGCCGAGCGCGGACAGCTTGTCGTGGTTCATCAGCGCCGGATAGAAGTCGGCGATCACCTCGGTCGGCGTCGAGCGGATCATCGACTCGACGAAGTCGACGAGGGTGGGGCTGACGTTCTTGGAGTCGCCGAATCCGAAGTGGCGCAGCACCAGGAAGGCCACGTCGTTGCCGGCGTGGCGGGTCTTGTCGACCAGCGAGCCGCCCCTGCCCAGGATGGAGACCGTCGCGGGGGCCACCTTGTGCAGGCCCTTGGCCACCAGGGCCGGCAGGCCGAGAGTGATCTCGGCCAGCTTGCCTGCGCTGGTCGCGATCAGCGCCACGCCCTTGATCCTGTCACCGAACAGCGAGGGCCTGCTGTCGGCGAGCGCCATGATCGTCATGCCGCCCATCGAGTGGCCGACCAGGACGCACGGCCCCTGCACGAACGTCTCCAGCACCTCGAACAGGTCCTCGCCCAGCCGTTCGATCGAGCTGTCCTGCTTCTCCGTGCGCTGGGACAGACCATGCGAACGCTGGTCCCACAGGACGATCCGGTAGCTCTCCCGCAGGTCGCGGCGCTGGTAGTGCCATGAGTCGAGGTTGTGCGTGTAGCCGTGGCAGAACACGATCGTCACGGGCGCGTCTTCCGGGCCGTCGATCTCGACGTGCAGCGCCACCCCGTCGGAGGTGATGAGCGTGCGCTCCCTGCCCCTCAGCTCGCCGAACGGCTCGTTGGCCTCGGGGTCGGGGCGCAACCTGATGCGGCCGACCGCGTAGCGTTTGGCCAGCGCGGCTGCGGCCAGGCTCGCCGAGGCCGCGCCGACGATCGCCCCCGCGACGCCGAACTTCCTGCGCGTCGTCGTCGTCATGCGCCCGCTCCCTCGTAGACCCTCGGCACCCTGGCGCCCAGCCTGGTCACGATCTCATGCGTGATCGTGCCGAGACTGTCGGCCCATTCCTGACAGGTCGGCTCGCCATCGTCGCCGGGACCGAACAGGACCACCTCGTCGCCGTCGGCCAGCGGATCGTCACCCATGTCGATCATGAACTGGTCCATGCACACCCTGCCGACGATCCGCCTGCGCCTGCCCCCCGCCATGACCTCGGCTCGGCCCGTCGCGTGCCTGAGGATGCCGTCGGCGTAGCCGAGCGGCACCAGGCCGAGCGTCGACTCGCTCGCGGTGGTGTAGAGGTGGCCGTAGGAGACGCCCGAGCCCCCTGGCACCCGCTTGGCCAGCGCGATCCGCGCCACCAGCGTCATCGCCTGCCGCAGGCCGAAGTCGCCCTGCTCGGGGATGGGGCTCAGGCCGTACATCGCGATGCCCGCCCTGACCAGGTCGTAGTGGGTGCGCGGCAGCGACACGATCGCCGCCGAGTTGGCGAGGTGCCTGATCACGTGAGAGCCGCAGACGCCCTCCCGCTCGGCCAGCTTCAGCGCGGTCTCGTAGGCGTCGATCTGCAGGTCGACGGAGCCGTGCCCGGGGATGTCCGAGCAGGCGAAGTGGGACCACAGGCCGACGACCTCGATCGCGCCCTCGGCCTGCAGCCGCGCCGCCGCGGCCAGCAGGCCGGGCCAGGCGGCCAGGGGCGAGCCGCCCCTGCTCATGCCCGTGTCGGCTTCGAGATGGGTCTTCGCGACCCTTCCCGTACGGCGGGCCGCCGCGGCGATCTCCTCCAGGCGGCCCTCGTCGGAGGCCGACAGCTCGATGTCGGCCAGCAGCGCCTCGTCCAGCGGCTCGCCTGGCGTGAGGATCCACGACAGCACGGGCGCGGTGATCCCCGCCGCGCGCAGCGCGAGGCCCTCCCTGACGTAGGCGGTGCCGAGCCTGCTCGCCCCGCCCTCGATGACGGCCTTCGACACGGGCACGAGACCGTGGCCGTAGGCGTCGGCCTTGACCGCGCCCATCAGCTCTGCGCCAGGCGCCCGCTTCCTGAGCAGCTCGACGTTTCGCCTGATGGCGGCCAGGTCCACCCGCGCCTGCGCGGGCGTGGCCTCACGGAAGCTCATGCTCCCAGTTTGTCAGCTTCGCCGACCGCCTGAGCGTGATTCGCCTCTCAGAGATCGGATGGCCGACGGTACGGCGCCGGCCACGTCGGCCGCGGTCAGCGGCGCGCCGTCGGCGGCGACGCGCCCCGCGAGCCCGTGCAGGAAGGCCGCGCACGCCCCCGCGTCGTACGCCGTGAGCCCTGCGGCGAGCAACGCCCCTCCGATCCCTGACAGCACGTCGCCCGTGCCACCCGTGGCCAGCCACGACGATCCCGTCTGGTTGACCCTGACCGGCCTGTCCTCCTCGGCGATCACCGTCGTGGACCCCTTGAGCAGCACCGTCACCCCGAGCTCCGCCGCCGCCCTGCGCGCGTGCTCGAGCCTGCTCGCCTCCACCCTGTCGCTCGGCACGCCGAGCAGCCGAGCCAGCTCTCCCGCGTGCGGAGTGATCAGCACGGGCGCGGTACGGCGCAGCAGCCCGCGATCCCTGGACACGATCGTGAGCGCGTCGGCGTCGAGCAGCACGGGCACGTCACAGGCCAGCACCTCGGCGAGCAGTTCGTGCGCCCAGTCGCCGGTGCCGAGCCCGGGCCCCGCCACCCAGGCCTGGACCCGTCCGACGTCACCGATCGACGGCCGGTCCAGCTCGGTGATGACCGCCTCTGGCCAGTGCGTGCGCACCTGCTGGACCGGCGGGGCCGTACCGACGTAGCGGACCATGCCCGCGCCCGCCCGCAGCGCCCCGCCGACGGACAGGACCGCCGCGCCGGTGTAGCGGTCGCTGCCGGCGGCGATGCCGATCACTCCCCTGCGGTACTTGTCGGACTCCGCGCCCGGCCTGGGCAGCAGGCCGTCGACGTCCTCGGCGGTCAGCGCGGCCGCGTCGGGATCGGGCAGGTAGGGGCCGAGGCCGATGTCGATCACTTCGAGCGTGCCCACCCGGGAGGCGCCCGGGTCGACGAGCAGCCCGGTCTTGCAGGCGCCCATCGTCACCGTGACGTGCGCGTCGACGGCGGCGCCCGCGACCCGGCCCGTGCTGGAGTCGACGCCGCTGGGCACGTCGACCGCGACCATGAGCGCGTCGACCGCGTTCGCCTCGGCGACCAGCGACGCGTACGGCTCGCGCAGCGCCCCCGACGCGCCGATCCCCACGAGGCCGTCGACGATGAGGTCCGGCGCGCCCAGCGCGTCGACGACCCTGCCGCCCGCCTCGCGGAAGGCCGCCAGCCCCTCGGCGTGCGTCTTCGACCCCGCGAGGATCGCCTCCACCCTCGCGCCGCGACGGGCCAGCCGCTCACCCGCGTAGAGGGCGTCGCCGCCGTTGTCGCCGCTGCCGACGAGCAGCAGCACCCGCGAGCCGTAGACCCTGCCGAGCAGGGTCGCGCAGACGGAGGTCAGGCCCGTGGCCGCGCGCTGCATCAGCGTGCCCTCGGGAAGCGTGGCCATCAGCGCCAGCTCGGCTGCCCTGATCTGGTCGGCGGTGTAAGCGGTGCGCACGTGTCAGAACCTAACCCTCGGCGATCACGTAGGCCATGGCGATACCCGCGTCGTGGCTGAGCGAGACGTGCCAGCGCTTCACCCCGAGGCCGTAGGCGACCGCGGCGGCCTGGCCGGTGACGTGCAGTTCGGGCTTGCCGTGATCGCCGGTGCGGACCTCGGCGTCGAGGTGGCTGAGGCCCGGCGGCGCGCCGAGCGCCTTCGCGACGGCCTCCTTGGCCGCGAACCTGGCCGCCAGCGACTGCGAGCCGAGCGTCCGCTCCGTCTCGGTGAACAGCCGGGAGCGCAGCCCAGGCGTTCGCGCCATCGTCGCCTCGAACCTGGCCACGTCGACGACGTCCACCCCGATGCCCAGAATCATTCACCCAGCGTAACGAGGGTCACCGCCCCCGCCCGTGCCAAGGACCCCGCTTCTCCGAAGATCCGCCCTCGCAGGCGCGGGGTCCCGTCCTTCGAGGGAGCTGAAGACCACCGCGACGTCCCGTCCTCGGGGGAACGAAGGCCGTCACGGGCGCGAACCCCGCGGAAATCGAAGGTCGGCGCGGGGCGCGGGTCCCGGGGGCGGGCATGAGGTGCCGGTCTGCGGGGAGGAGGCGGATATGGCCATTTACCCGCTTCCGCGTCTTCGTAATCCCAGGGGTTTATCCACAGGCTGTGCATGGATCCTCGACGAGGGACCAGGACACCCACGAACCAACCAAGCTTTCCCGGTCAATAGGCTTTCAGGGTGAACAACGGCTACGTGGACCTGAGCAGGGAGCAGTGGAGCGAGCTCCGCAAGAACACGCCCTTGACTCTCACCGCAGACGAGCTGGAAGACCTCCGTGGCGTCGACGACCCGATCGATCTCGCCGAGGTCACCGACATCTACCTCCCGCTGACCCGGTTGCTGAACCTCCACTTCACCGGGTCCAAGCAGCGCAGCAGCGTGCTGAGCGCCTTCCTCGGCAACGACGAGCAGCGCGTGCCGTACATCCTGGGCATCGCCGGCAGCGTCGCGGTCGGCAAGTCGACCACGGCGCGGCTGCTCAGGACGCTGCTGGCACGCTGGCCCGAGCATCCGGAGGTCGCGCTGATCACCACCGACAGCTTCCTCTACCCCAACGAAGTGCTGGAGGCCAGGGGGATCATGCAGCGCAAGGGCTTCCCCGACAGCTACGACCGCCGCGCCCTGGTCCGTTTCGTCGCCGAGGTGAAGGCGGGCGCGGCCGAGGTGCACGCCCCCGTGTACTCCCACCTGGAGTACGACATCGTCCCCGGCGAGACCCAGGTCGTGAAAAAGCCGGACATCCTCATCATCGAGGGCCTGAACGTCCTGCAGCCGGCCCCGCCCGCCGCCCTCGCCGTCAACGACTACTTCGACTTCTCCATCTACGTCGACGCCAAGGTCGAGGACATCCGCAACTGGTACGTCCACCGTTTCCACCAGCTGCGCCGTACCGCCTTCGAGGACCCGAAGTCGTACTTCAAGTACATCGCCGAGCTCTCCGAGGACGAGGCCACCGTGTTCGCCAAGAACGTGTGGCGCGACATCAACGAGCGCAATCTCGTCGAGAACATCCTCCCCACCCGCGGCCGCGCGGGCCTGGTGCTCAAGAAGGGCCCCGACCACGCCATCAAGCGGGTACGGCTGCGCCGTACCTGACGACGACCTCCTCCATCACATAGGCCGCGAACCGGCCCTGGCACCCCAGATCGTCGATGTCGGCGAACCAGCACGGCTCGCCCTCCTCATGACAGCTGATCATCATGAACGGCAGCCTGGCTGACAGCTGTCAACGCGCTATCAATGTCCGATGGACGACAATGGGCCGCGTGCTGCATCTGCGACTCATCAGCCCTCCTGACCGCACCCACGAGGTGATCGAGGTCCTGGAGGGCTGCACGGGCGTCACCAACATCGCCGTCCTGGCCGGGGCCGCCCGCGCGCCCAAAGGCGACCTGATCTTCTGTGACATGGCCCGCGAGTCCGCCAACGAGGTCATCGACCGCGTCAACTGGCTGAAGCACGAGGGCTCGATCGCCATCGAGCACATCGACCTGTCGATCTCGGAGGCCGCCGAACAAGCCGAGGCCGAGGCCCCGGGCGAGGGCGACGACGCGGTGGTCTGGGCGGCGCTGGCCCAGCGTGTCGACGACGACCTCAGGCTCACCTGGGCCTATCTCGTCTTCATCGCGATCGCCACGCAGCTCGCCGGGATCGGCGTCGTGACCAACTCCCTGGTGCTCATCGTCGGCGCGATGGTCCTCGGCCCCGAGTTCGGCGCGATCGCCGCCGCCTGCTTCGGCCTGCTGACCCTGCGGTGGCACCTGGTCGGCAGGTCCTTGGCCACGCTCGCCATCGGCTTCGGAGTCGCGATCGCCATCACCTTCGCCTGTGCCTTCGTCTCCAGAGGGCTCGGCTGGATCGACGCGGGATCCCTCGACACCGGCCACGAGGAGGTCCAGTTCATCGTCAAACCCGACCGCTGGTCCTTCATCGTCGCCCTGCTCGCGGGAGCCGCCGGGGTGCTGTCCGTCACCGCGGGCAAGTCCTCGGCGCTGGTGGGCGTCTTCATCTCGGTCACCACCATCCCCGCGGCGGGCTACGCGGCCGTCGCCATGGCCCTCGGCAACTGGCCCGAGGTCGGCGGTTCCGCGCTGCAACTCGCCGTCAACATCGCCGGCATGGTCATCTCCGGTACGGCGGTGCTGTACGTGCAGCGCCGCATCTGGCCCCAGGGGATGAGTCCCGGTTCGTCCACACGAACGAGGCCGCCAGGGGGTTGACGCGGGTAGTGTCCGGATCATGCACATCCTCGCGACCGAGGGGCTGACCGAACGCTTCCCGACGGTGACCGCACTGGACCAGTTGTCCATCACGGTCGACGCAGGCGTCACGGGCCTGGTGGGCGCCAACGGAGCGGGCAAGTCGACGCTGATCAAGATCCTGCTCGGCCTCCTGCCGCCCACGGCGGGCCGGGCCGAGGTCCTGGGGCTCGACGTGGTCTCGCAGGGCCCGCAGATCCGCAGGCTCGTCGGCTACATGCCCGAACACGACTGCCTGCCGCCCGACGTGTCCGCCACCGAGCTGGTCGTCCACCTCGCGCAGATCTCCGGACTGCCGCGCACCGCCGCCCGCGAGCGCGCCGCCGACGTGCTGCGCCACGTCGGCCTGTACGAGGAGCGCTACCGCGCCATCGGCGGCTACTCCACCGGCATGAAGCAGCGCGTCAAGCTCGCCCAGGCGCTCGTCCACGACCCCAAGCTGGTCTTCCTTGACGAGCCGACCAACGGCCTCGACCCGCGGGGCCGCGACGAGATGCTCACGCTGATCAGGCGCATCGGCGCCGAGTTCGGCATCAGCGTCCTGGTCACCTCCCATCTGCTCGGTGAGCTCGAACGCGTCTGCGACCACGTCATCGTCATCGACGGCGGGCGGCTGCTGCGCTCCAGCGCCATCACCGAGTTCACCCAGGCGACCCCGATCCTCACCGTCGAGGTCGAGGAGGGCGCCGAGCCGCTGGCCGCCAGGCTGGCCGAGCTCGGGCAGTCGGTCACCGCGCACGGCCGCGGCCTGCTGGTCCAGGTCAGCGGCCCCGAGACCTACGACTCCATCCGCGACGCGGTGTCGGATCTCGACCTGTGCCTCATCCGGCTCGAACAGGGCAGGCAGCGAATCGAGGACGTGTTCCGTGTCTGAGATCTACGACATCGGCTACCGCCACTACGAAGGGGTACGGCTCGGCAGGGCCCATGCCGTACGGGCGTTGATCGTGCAGAACCTGCGCAGCGTCTTCGGGCTCGGCCGCAGGGCGCGCAGCAAGCTCATGCCGTTCCTGCTCGCGGGGTCGATGATGCTGCTGCCGGTCGTCGCGATCGCGCTGATGGCGACGATAGGCCGCAACGACATCGGCTACACCGGCTACGCCGTCCTCATGCAGCCGGTGATCGCCATCTTCCTGGCCTCGCAGTCACCCACGATCACCGCGCCCGACCTGCGGCACAAGGTGCTGCCGCTCTACCTTTCGCGGCCCATCTCCTCGCTCGACTACGTCGCGGCAAAGGTGGTGGCGATGACCGTCGCGCTGTTCGCGCTGGTCGCGATACCGCTGACGGTGATGTACGTCGGCGAACTGCTCGTCGACCTGCCGGGCCCGCCGCACACGAAGGAGTACGTCGCGGCGGTGGTCACGGCGCTGGTGCTGGCGCTGCTGCTGTCCACCTTCGGGCTGGCGCTCGCCTCCTTCACCCCGCGCCGCGGCCTGGGCGTCGCCTCCGTCATCGCGGTGTACCTGCTGACCTCGGCGGTGCAGACCGCGCTGTTCGGGGCCTTCGAGTCATTGGGCCGTAGCGACCTGGCCGAGTGGTCGTGGCTGATCAACCCGTTCTTCCTCGTCGACGTGCTCCAGTCGTGGCTGTTCGGCACCACCCCCGCCGGCGGCTCCAGCTACCCGCCCGGCGCCTTCGCCGCGCTCGCGGTCGTCGCGCTCATCGCGCTGAGCATGGCGGCGTTCATCCTCCGCTACCGGAAGGCGGCCTCCCGGTGAAGATCGAGCTCGCCCAGGTCTCGCGTTGGTACGGCAACGTGGTGGCCGTCAACGACATCACCATGACGATCGGCCCCGGCGTCACGGGCCTGCTCGGCCCGAACGGCGCGGGCAAGTCCACGCTGCTGCACATGATGGCGGGCTTCCTCGCCCCCTCGGGCGGCACGGTCACCCTCGACGGCGACAAGACCTGGAAGAACCACCACATCTACCGCCACATCGGCCTGGTGCCCGAGCGTGAGGGCATCTACGGCTTCCTCACCGGATGGCAGTTCGTGCTCTCAGCGGCCAAGCTGCACGGCCTGGCCGCGCCGGAGGACGCCGCCAAGAAGGCCCTGGCCATGGTCGAGATGGAGGCGGCGAAGGACCGCCGCGTCGAGACGTACTCCAAGGGCATGAAGCAGCGCGTCAAGGTCGCCGCCGCCCTCGTCCACGACCCGCAGGTGCTCCTGCTCGACGAGCCCTTCAACGGCATGGACCCGCGCCAGCGGCTCCAGCTGATGGACCTCATCACCGCCATGGGCACGGCGGGCAAGACGATCCTGTTCAGCTCGCACATCCTCGAAGAGGTCGAGCGCGTCGCCCAGCACATCGAGGTCGTCGTCGCGGGACGGCACGCCGCCTCCGGCGACTTCCGCGAGATCCGCCGCCTGATGACCGACAGGCCGCACCTGTTCAGGATCCGGTCGAGCGACGACAGGAAGCTGGCCGCCGCCCTGATCGCGGACAGGTCGGCGGCGGGCGTGGCGCTCACTCCCAACGGCCTGGAGGTCCACGCGGCGGAGTTCCGCCGCTTCACCTGGCTGCTGCCGCGCGTCGCCCGGCACGAAGGCGTCCACCTCCTCCAGGTCTCCCCGGCCGACGAGGACCTGGAGAGCGTCTTCGCCTACCTGATCACAAGGAGCTCCTAGTGAACGGCGTCGTAGCGGGCATCACCTACCGCGCGGTACTCGGCCGTCGCCGCATCTTCCTGCTCATCCTGCTCCCCGTCGCCCTGGTGGCGATGGCGGTGCTGCTGCGGCTGGTCGGCAGCGCGGACGAGCGGTCGGCGGTCATGCTCATGCAGAGCTTCGCCGTCGGGACCATGCTGCCCCTGCTCGGCCTGATCGCCGGCACCGGCGTGATCGCGCCGGAGATCGACGACGGCACCGTCCTGCACCTGCTGTCCAAGCCGATCTCGCGCCCCGTCATCGCCCAGACCAAGTTCGCCGTGGCGGCCTCGCTGCTGGCCGTCTTCGCGGGGGTGCCCACCTTCGTGTCGGCGTGGCTGCTGGTGGGCGGCGAGTCGGGGATCGCCACCGGCTTCACCGTGGGGGCGCTGTGCGGGGGGATCGCCTACGCGGCGGTGTTCCTGCTGCTGGGGGTCATCACCAAGCACGCGGTCACCTTCGGGGTCATCTACGCGCTGGTGTGGGAGGGGCTGATCGGCAACCTGGTTCCTGGAGCCAGGCAGTTCTCGATCCAGCAGTGGGCCAAGTCGATCGCCGACCAGCTCAGCTCGTCGCCGTTCCTGTCGACGGACGTGAAGCTGGGGTTCGCGATCCCCGCTTTGATCGTGGTCACGGTCGGCGCGGTGGTGTGGGCGGGCCAGCGGCTGCGCGCCTTCTCCCTGACCGGCGACGAGTGACCCGGTGAAACCCGGGCCACCCGCCGGCACGGGATGAGGATCGTCCGGCCCCCTCACCGAGCGCTCCGGACTTCGACCGTGAGGTCGAGTCGCGTCCGAGTTTCCGAGGAAGGGGTCGTACGGCCTCAGGCGGGGAAGTCCTTCGGGTCGACGCCGCTGGTCGTCGCGTTGCCGCCGATGGCGGGCTTGAGCGTGAGCGTCCAGATCGTCGCCGACGTCGAGCTCGTGGTGTACTTCAGCCGGTCGTCGAACCGCCGGTACACCGCGGCACGTGTGAACCGCCCCTTCGACGTGCTGAACCCGTAGCCGCTCGTGTAGAACACCCGGTACGTCCCGTCCTGGATGCCCTTGAGCGTCGCGGTCGACTTGGCGCGGATGTAGAAGCTCAGCGCCTTCTTCTTACCCCTGACCAGCGTGACGACCGCGTCCCTCGTCGTCCCGTTCTTGACCTTGAGATGGCCCTCGCCGCCGCTGAGAGCGTCGTGGAGCACCCGTCCGTTGCCCGGCCTGGCCGCCGCGACCGAAGCCGACGCGGGAGAAACCGACGCCGCCTGGGCGGGGGCGGCGCCGAGAAGAAGTGCTGAGGCGAGAAGCGCTCCAGCGAGCGCGCGTAAGGAATTCACGCGGACACTATAAAGCGGACACTATAAAGAGGTACGGCACGAGGGTGCCGTACCTCTTTTGTGAAGCCTCAGACGCAGGCGGTGCGGACCACGTCGGCCAGCCGGCCCGCGACCCTGCTGGCCTGCTCCTCCGACGACGCCTCGACCATCACTCTGATCATCGGCTCGGTGCCGCTCGGCCTGATGAGCACCCGCCCCGTCTCGCCCAGCTCCGCCTCGGCCGCCGCAACGGCCTCGGAAAGCTGCGGCGAGGCCGCCTTACCCCTGTCGACGTCCTTGACGTTGATCAGGATCTGCGGCAGCGCGGTCATCACCGTGGCGAGGTCACGCAGCGACTTGCCCGACCTGGCGACCACCGACAGCAGGTGCAGCGAGGTCAGCAGGCCGTCGCCCGTCGTCGCGTGGTCGAGCAGGATCACGTGACCCGACTGCTCGCCGCCGAGGTTGAAGCCGTCGGCCTTCATCGCCTCCAGCACGTAGCGGTCGCCCACCGCGGTCTGGATGACCTCGATGCCCGCCTCGCGCATGGCCAGCTTGAAGCCGAGGTTGGACATGACGGTCGCGACCACGGTGCTCTTGGCGAGCCGGTTCTCCGCGTGCATCGCCAGCGCCAGGATCGCCATGATCTGGTCGCCGTCGATCACCGCGCCGGTGTGGTCGACGGCCAGGCAGCGGTCGGCGTCACCGTCGTAGGCGATGCCGAGGTCGGCCCCGCGCGAGATGACGACCTGCTGCAGCTTGTCCAGGTGAGTGGAGCCGCAGCCCGCGTTGATGTTGAGCCCGTCGGGCCTGGCGCCGATGGCCTCGACCTGGGCGCCGGCACGCAGCAGCGCCTCGGGCGCCACCACGCTGGCCGCGCCGTTGGCGCAGTCGACGACGATGTGGAGCCCGTCGAGCCGCCCGTCGAGCGTGTCGAGCAGGTGGGAGATGTAGCGGTCGGCCTCGCCGTACGCCTCGCGCACGCGGCCGACGCCCGCCCCCACGGGGCGGTCCCATCGCTCGCCGAGCCGGCGTTCGATCTCGTCCTCGACCGTGTCGGACAGCTTGAAGCCGCCGCGGGCCAGGAACTTGATGCCGTTGTCGGGGGCGGGATTGTGAGAGGCCGACAGCATGACGCCGAGATCGGCGCCGAGCGCGGCCGTCAGGTGGGCGACGGCGGGAGTGGGCAGCACGCCGAGACGCAGCACATCCACCCCAGACGACGCGAGGCCGGCGACCACCGCCGCCTCCAGGAATTCACCTGAAGCGCGGGGGTCCCGGCCTACGACCGCCACAGGCCTCTTGTGGCCTGTGGCGGCGAAAGCGCCTGCATCGCCGAGGACGTGAGCCGCCGCGACCGAGAGGTCCATGGCGAGCTCGGCCGTGAGGTCGCGACCCGCGACCCCACGTACCCCGTCGGTGCCGAAAAGGCGCCCCAATTTAGCGCTTGCTGTACTGCGGAGCCTTGCGGGCCTTCTTGAGGCCGTACTTCTTCCGCTCCGTGGCGCGGGCGTCACGGGTGAGGAAGCCGGCCTTCTTCAGCGGCGGGCGGTTGTTCTCGACGTCGAGGATCGCCAGCGCGCGGGACAGGCCCATGCGGAGGGCGCCGGCCTGGCCGGTCACGCCGCCGCCGTCGATGCGGGCGATGACGTCGAAGGCCTCCTCGGCACCGAGCACCACGAAGGGCTCGTTGACGATCTGCTGGTGGACCTTGTTGGGGAAGTATGCGTCAAGCGAACGACCGTTGATCGTCCACTTGCCGGTGCCGGGGACGATGCGCACGCGGGCGATCGCCTCCTTGCGGCGGCCGGTACCGTACGAGTTGCCCGTGGTGACGGGCTTGCGCACGGGAGCGTCGGCGCTGGCAGCGGACTCGGTGGTGTACTCGGACGGGAACTCCTCGCTGGAGAAGTCCTCCTGCTCGGCCTCGATCACGGCCGTCTCGACACCGGTGGGCTCAGCCACGGTTCTCCTCTAAATCTTTCGCGAACTACTACTGGGCGATCTGGGTGATCTCGAACGGCACGGGCCTCTGGGCCTGGTGCGGGTGCTCGGACCCGGCGTAGACCTTCAGCTTCTTGGCCATCTTCCGGCCGAGCGCGTTCTTGGGGAGCATGCCCTTGACGGCCTTCTCGACGGCGCGGTCAGGCCGCTTCTCCATCAACTCGCCGTAGGTCACGGAACGCAGACCGCCCGGGTAGCCCGAGTGGCGGTAGGCCTTCTTCTGCTCGAGCTTGTTGCCGGTCAGCGCAATCTTGTCGGCGTTGATGACGATGACGAAGTCACCGGTGTCGACGTGGTTTGCGAAGATCGGCTTGTGCTTACCGCGGAGCAGGGTCGCGACGTGGCTGGCCAGCCGGCCCAGCACCACGTCAGTAGCGTCGATGACGTACCACTGACGCTGGACGTCGGCGGGCTTCGGTGTGTACGTGCGCACGGTCGTAGCCTTCTTTAATCGCGTCTTCGGCGCTGTCGGATGCGACAGCTCTATGGTCGGTCGGTGCGGGCGCACGACAGCCCGGACCTTCCGTCTCCAACAGAATGGGAGATGACGCCGGACGCGCCGCGCATCGGTCACAGACGGACCGACTCGCATACAACGAAAGCAAAGGTTACCGCCACTCGAGGACGCGGGTCAAAACGAGCGGCGACACCGGGGGACAGTCTACGCGCGGCACGGTTCTGTTTCGGTTCGCTGTAAGCCCTTCTCCAGCAATATCTGCCGTCCCTATCGTTGACTGCGGTATGTGGCAGTCCCCTCACACCCGGCACACCCAGCCAAGATCGCGGCGCCGAAACCTGCTGGGTCTGCTGGCCTGCCTGCTCGCGGTCCTGTTCGCCGGCGTGCTCATCGGCAGGCTTTCGGTCAACCGCCTCGACGCCTCCGACCAGGTCTACCTCAACAACACCGCGCCACCGGCCGCCACCCCAACCCCGTCGGTCACGGCGTCGCGGAAGAAGCCGAGCGCGCGCGTGGGGAGCCGGCCCCGCCGTACGGTCAGGGCCACACCGACGCCGAGGCCCACGGCGCCGGCGCGCAAGAAGCTGACAGAGGTGCCAGGAGAGCTGCCCGGAGATCCCACCACCGTGCTCGGCGCGCCGCTGCTGAAGATCTCCCCCGCGCTCGCCGCCCAGGCCGTCAAGCTCACCAACGCCGCCCGCGCCCGCAAGGGCTGCGCCCCGCTGCGGGTCGACAGGCGGCTGACCAGCTCGGCGCGCGCCCACTCGCTGGAGATGGCCGAGTCGGGCCTGTTCGCCCATGACTCCCCCGACGGCTCCTCGCCGTGGAAGCGCATGGAGCAGGCCGGCTACCGCGACGGCGCGGCTGAGAACATCGGCCGCGGCTACGTCTCGGCGGAGGAGGCCGTGCGCGGCTGGATGGACAGTCCCGCGCACCGCCGTAACCTCCTGCATTGCGGCTATCGCGCGGTCGGCCTCGGCGTCGTGTCAGGTCCGGGCGGCCCGTGGTGGACCCAGGACTTCGGGTTTTCGTGACCTCGCCCAGGGTCAACCCCGGCTAATCTCGGCGCATGGGTTCCACCAAGAAGACCGACGAAACCCCCACTCAACAGCGCAGCGCGATGTGGAGCCCCTATGACGAGGGCCCGCGCTCGCGCTCACCGCTCTGGTTCGCCCTCGGAGGTCTGCTCGTCCTCGGGGCGCTCGTGGCGGGTCTCGTGGTGATGTGGAACTCCGATGGCCCCGACCCGACGGCCGACCCCGTGGGCCGCGCGAGCGCGCCCCCGGTCGACCAGCCCGTGACCCCGGCCGACAAGTACGGCTTCGCCGCCGCCCGCGAGACCGACCCCGACACGCTCACGCAGAAGGAACTCTTCCCCAAGAAGAAGTTCACGGTCGACGGCCGCTCCTACGAGGTGACGACCCTCAAGACCGACAAGAAGTGCGGCGACGCGGCCGAGGGCGACAAGCTCGACAAGGCGCTCAAGTCGGGGAAGTGCACGCAACTCATCCGGGCCACCTTCAAGAACAAGTCCGGGAAGATCATCGGCACCGTCGGCGTCGCCAACCTGGTCGACGGCAAGGCGGCGACGAAGGTCGCCGGGTCCGTGCGGGCCAAGGGAGAGTCCAAGCTGTTCGTGAAACCGCTCGCGGGCAAGGACGACATCACCAAGTTCATCGGCGCGGGCGAGGCCAGCGTCCACGTGGCCACCCACGGCCACTACGCGGTCATGCTCTACGTCCAGTTCAAGGACGGCCACAAGCCCGACAAGAAGAGCGTCAAGCTGCTCTCCCAGGCGAGTGTCGACGTCACCAAGACGACCGTGTACCCGGCGCTCGACTCGCGTTCGCTCAGCGGCCGCCGCGGAGGCTGAAACCACTCAGTCAGCCCTAAAAAGCGACAAACCTCCCGGCCGATCCGCCCGAGAACACCCATACGGGCATGCCGATCTCCTGACTATGGTTAGGCTCCCCCTATGCGTGGCCAGGAATCTGGGTCTGAGCACGAGCGCGAAACGGACGGCTCAGCCGCACCGGCGACGCCACCGCCGAGTTTCGGCAGGCCGACGGTGCAGGCCCCATCAGCCGTCCAGGAGAGCGCCTACAGCGCGTCGCACGGCGACGCGCTGGCAGGGCCTCCGTTCGCCGACCTCCCCGCCGGTCAGGTGATCGACTCCGGTACGGCGCCGGTCCGACCCCCCATCCCCGTATACCAGGGGCCGCCCCCTGACCTGCCGGCCCCCGAGCCCGCGACGGCTCCTGACGCCGGCCATCCCCTTACGCCCGCCGTCAGCAACCCCTGGGCCCTCGAGCCCGCGGCCTCGTCGGACGCCCCAGGACCGTGGACCCCTGAGCCCACACCGCAGACCGGAACCCCCTGGACGCCCGAGCCCTTGGCGTCTTCGGACACGGGAAACCAGTGGGCACCGACTCCGGAGCCGGGATCCCCCTGGACACCCAAGCCCGACGCGACTTCCGAGGCCGGGACGCCGTGGACACCCGAGCCCGGCACGACGTCCGAGGCCGGAGCCCCGTGGACACCAGAGTCGGTGGCCACTTCTTCCGATGCGGCTCCATGGGCGCCCGAGCCTGCGACCGACGCGGGGCACTCGCCCGCCGGAGAGGACACGGGACGGCCCGCGCCCGTCGAGGACGCGACAATCGAGCGTCCCAGGCCCGACAGGCCGCTGCCCGCGTTCCCCGGCGTCCCCGCGGAGACGTGGTCCACCGCGGCCCAGCCGTGGGAGCAGGCGGACGACGGCCAGCCCTACGACTGGTACGCCGACCCCGAGCCTGGCGCGGAGACCCCATGGGGCCCGCCGCAGCCCGGCTCCCCGTCCGCACCGCCGTCCGGCCCCCAGCAGCAGGCGACGTGGGCCCCGCCCGGGGCACAGCAGCCGCCCGCCCTCGGCGCGCCCCTTCCCCCCGGTGCCCCTTATCCCCCGGCACCCGGCGCCGGACAAGCCCCCATGCCCGGATCTCCCCAGCCCCCGGCATTCGGTGCGCAGCACGCTCCCCTGCCCGGCGCTCCCCGGCCAGGCGGCACCCAACCCGGTGCTCCCCAGCCCGCCGCCGCGTGGCCCCAGCCCGAGCCGTCCTCTCCCTGGGCTCCCGACCAGCCCCAGGTCCCGTGGACTCCGGCGTCAGGCGAGGCACAGACCCCGTGGGCGCCCCCACACGCCGACCAGGCGCCCCAGACCGAGTGGCAACCGTCGCCCGGCCCGCAGGCCGAGCCGCAACCCTCACCGGGCCCTCAGGCCGAGTGGCAACCTTCGACCGACTCCCAGGCCGAGTGGCAATCTTCACCCGCCCCGCAGGCCGAGTGGCAACCTTCACCCGGCCCGCAGGCCGGGCCGTGGACCCCGTCGCCCGGCCCGCAGGCCGAGCCATGGAAGCCGTCTCCCGCCGCGTGGCAGACCGAGCCCGATCAGGCCGACTCCACCTGGCAGCCCCCGCAGGCCTTCACCGCGGCCGCCGCGGGCATGAAGGTCTGGCCGTCGCACACCACCGACGCGCCCGCCATGCCACCATGGCCGGCCGCCACCGGTGAACCCATCGACGACCACGACGGCTCGCAAGAGGCCCAGGCCGACGACCCCAACGCGACGGTCTCGTTCGCCCACGGCGCCGAACCTGGCGACGTCCCCGTCTGGCCGCCGCTTCCCCCGGACGCGGACCAGGCTGACGACCGCATCCCCGACCTCCCGTTCGACAGCGCCACGTGGGGACGTCCCAAGGGCGACGCGCCCCCGGCCGACGTGCTGGACGACGTTCCCGGCGACCGCGCCGCCACCCCGGAGACCGCCGACCCCACCCCCAGCGGCTCACCGACCGCAGGCGCATCCGGTTCGGGGACGCCCAACGCGGGCGCATCCGGCATGAGCGCGGCCAACGCGGGCGCGGCCACCCCAGGCGCTTCCCCGACCGCCGCCCCAGGAAACGACTCGTCACCCAACGACCTGTCAGGCAACAGCGGGTCAGGAAGTGACATGTCGGGGAGCGCCGCGTCTGGAAGCGACATGTCCGGCAACGGCGCCTCTGGAAACGCCATGTCAGGCAACGGCGCGCCTGGAGACGACATGTCCGGCAACGGCACGACAGCGAGCGACTCGCCGGACGACCACCCGTTCCCGACCAATGGAGCCATCCCGCTGCCCGCCATCCCGCCCACAGCAGGCCTTCCCGCTCTTCCCGCCCCGCCCGCCGGCGCCCCAGCCGCGCCGCCGGCCGTACCGGGTGGATCTCCCGCCGCCGACCTGCCGACGCCGCCGCACGGTGCGCCGGCCGCGACCTTCGACCCGTTCTCGCCGATGTCGCAGGGCGGCATCGCGCCCCCGGCCGAGCCGGCCGTCAAGGAGCCGAGCAAGGGCAAGAAGGCGCTGATCGCCAGCCTCGGCGTCCTCGTCGTGGCGGGAGTCGCCACCGGGGGCTTCTTCGCCTACAGGTCGATGAGCACCGGACAGCCGGCCGGCCCGAGCGCGTCCGGGGCCCCCAGCTCCGTGCCGTCCGTCTCGGGCACCGACGACCCGCTGGCCAACTCGTTGCTCAACTCCGAGGGCACCGACCCCGAGAAGATGTCGATCAACGAGGCGTTCCCCGAGCAGAAGGTCGATATCGGCGGCCGCGTCTACACGCGCGTGAAGGTCGACATGTCCGACGACTGCAAGCTGGCGGCGGCGGGCCCGTTCGCCACGGCGCTGCAGGACCAGAAGTGCAGCCGTGTGCTGAGGGCGACCTACGTCGACGACAAGAAGCGCTACGCGATCAGCACGGGCATCGCCGTCCTGCCGACCAAGGAGGCGGCCGCGGCGGCCGACCAGGCGAAGGACCTCGACAAGAACCTGTGGTTCCGTCCGCTGCCAGGCGCGGCGTCCAGCGGCGCGGACAGGGTCCACATCGCGGGCGGTTACGCCGCGGGGCTGCTGTGGGGCCGCTACATCGTCTTCAGCTACGCGACCTACGCCGACGGCCACACCCCGACCGCCAAGGAGAAGGGCCTGGGCGATGTCAGCGGCGCCTTCCGCGACCACACCTCGCTGGTGCTCGAGCGCAGGATCACCGAGTGACCGCGCGCACCGTGAGAGATCGCTGAGCGACCGAGCGGACTCCGCGGGTTCACCGACCGATGGTGCGGAGCCCGCGGGACCACCCACCGACCGAGCGGACCCCGCGGGACCACCGGCCGACCTGACCCGCGGGATCACGGAGTGAGCGTGCGGACCCTGCGGGTCGCGGCCGCTCTGGCGGCCAGCTCGTCGTCGGCCGGATAGCCGACCTCTTCGAGGCACAGGCCGTGCGCGGGCGCGACGTGCACCCCTGAGTCCCGTACGGCTCCCGCCAGCACCTGCGCGGGCCACTCCACGGGTCGCCTGCCGTCTCCCACGGCGAGCAGGCACCCGACGAGGGCCCTGACCATGGAGTGGCAGAAGGCGTCGGCCACGACGGTCGCCTCCAGCACGCCGGAATCCGTGCGCACCCACTCGAGCCGCTGCAGCTCCCTGATCGTGGTGGCGCCCTCCCGTTTCTTGCAGAAGGCGGCGAAGTCGTGCTCACCGAGCAGGTGCGCGGCCCCGGCGATCATCGCGTCGAGGTCGAGCGGCCGTGTGTGCCACACGATCTCGTGACGCCGCAGCGGGTCGACACCGCCGGGCGCGTCGTGCACGCGGTAGACGTAGCGCCTGGAGAGCGCGGAGAACCGTGCGTCGAAGCCCTCAGGAGCCACGCTGACGCGATGAACCCGCACATCCGGCGGCAGGACCCCGGCCAGGCGCCTCAGGAGCGTGGCGAGCCGCTCATCGACGCTCTCCTCGGCGGGAGGCTCTCCCCTGCGGCGATTGCGCTCCAGCTCGCCGAGGGCGGTCACCGGCAGATCGACGTGGGCGACCTGGCCGCGCGCGTGGACGCCCGCGTCCGTTCTGCCCGCGACGGTGAGCGAGACCTCTTCCAGCCTGAGGATCTTGCCGAGCGCGTCCTCGAGCTCACCCTGCACCGTGCGCCGTTCCGGCTGGCGGGCCCAACCGGAGAAGTCGGTGCCGTCGTAGCCGAGGTCGAGGCGGAGCCGTACCACGATCACCCCTCCTGGATGAATGGGGAAGGCCCGGCACCCAGAAGGGTGCCGGGCCCGTGGGCCTGAAAGATCAGGCCTCGTCCTTCTTCGCCTCGTCGGCGGGAGCCTCGGCGGTCTCGCCGGCCTCCGCGGTCTCGGCGCTCTCCTCGGCCGGAGCCTCGGTGGTCTCCTCGACGACCTCCTCCACGGCCTCGGCGGCGGCCGGGGCGGCAGCGGCGGCGGGAGCCGTACGGCCGGTGGTGACCTGCTTCAGCTCCTCGGTCACCAGCTCGATGACCGCCATGGGCGCGTTGTCGCCCTTACGGTTGCCGATCTTGGTGATACGGGTGTAGCCACCGGGACGCTCGGCGAAGGTCACCGCGATCTCGGTGAAGAGGTGGTGGACGACGCCCTTGTCCTTGACGACGGTCAGCACCTGGCGACGGTTGTGGATGTCGCCCTTCTTGGCCTTGGTGATCAGGCGCTCCGCCAGCGGGCGGACGCGCTTGGCCTTGGTCACGGTGGTGGTGATGCGGCCGTGGCGGAACAGGTCCGTGGCGAGGTTCGCCAGGATCAGCCGCTCGTGAGCCGGGCTGCCGCCAAGACGTGCACCCTTGGTGGGCTTGGGCATTGCGTTCTCCTTGAGAGTGAACCCGCCCCGGCCGTGTCAGGTACCGGAGTCGAGCCGCCAGGCCGCCATGAGGGAGGCCCGCGATATCCAGCTGCGTCGGCCCGGGACGTCCCCGGGCGTCTAGATGTCCCGGACTCCCGGGACGGATCGGACGAGAGGGCCTCGTGGACACAGCCACGAGACCCCGCGCCGCGATCTAGTACTGCTCGGTCTCGACGTACGCGCTGTCGTCGTCGTCGTAGCCGCCGCCGGCCACCGCGCTCGGGTCGAACCCGGGCGGGGAGTCCTTGAGCGCCAGCGACATCTCGTGCAGCTTCTGCTTGACCTCTTCGATGGACTTGGCGCCGAAATTCCTTATGTCGAGCAGGTCCTGCTCGCTGCGGGCCACGAGCTCACCCACGGTGTGGATGCCCTCGCGCTTGAGGCAGTTGTAGGAACGGACCGTGAGGTTGAGCTCCTCGATCGGCAGCGCCAGGTCGGCCGCGAGAGCCGCGTCCGTCGGCGAGGGACCGATGTCGATGCCCTCGGCCTCGACGTTGAGCTCGCGGGCCAGCCCGAACAGCTCGACCAGGGTCTTGCCCGCGGAGGCCACCGCGTCGCGAGGCTTCATCGCGGCCTTGGTCTCGACGTCGAGGATCAGCCGGTCGAAGTCGGTGCGCTGCTCGACACGGGTCGCCTCGACCTTGTAGGTGACCTTGAGCACGGGCGAGTAGATGGAGTCGATCGGGATACGACCGATCTCCTGGCCCGGCTGCTTGTTCTGCGCGGCGGAGACGTAGCCGCGACCGCGCTCGACGGTCAGCTCCATCTCCAGCTTCGCCTTGCCGTTCAGCGTGGCGATGCGCAGCTCGGGGTTGTGCACCTCGACACCGGCCGGAGGCGCGATGTCGGCGGCGGTGACCTCGCCGGGGCCCTGCTTGCGCAGGTACATCACGACGGGCTCGTCGTGCTCGGAGGAGACGACCAGTTCCTTGAGGTTGAGGATGATGTCGGTGACGTCTTCCTTCACACCGGGAACGGTCGAGAACTCGTGCAGCACGCCCTCAATGCGAATGCTCGTCACGGCCGCGCCAGGAATGGACGACAGCAGCGTGCGACGCAGCGAGTTGCCGATGGTGTAGCCGAAGCCCGGCTCCAGCGGCTCGATGACGAACTTGGACCGGGTCTCGTCGATCGACTCTTCCAGAAGAGTCGGACGCTGAGCGATCAGCATGCTTCGGGATCTCCCCTTGTCGTGTGGCGCCCGCTATATGACGCCACTCCGATAACAGCCTAAATGGGGTACGGCATGCCGCACCCCATCCATCCCCCTCCGGCCAGGAAACCCAAGCCATCAGGGAAGCTTGCGAGCGCCCCCGACCCCGGAAACCCGAGGCCGCGGACACCTTATCCAACCGAGCCCCGGCCGGCGCGCCCACATGAAGCGCGCCGCCCGTTTGCCCCAAGAACCTTCGCCCGCGAGAACGCGAGCCGTGGGCGGCGGGCCCGGAGGCACACCGCCGTGAAGGGCTTACTTGGAGTAGAGCTCGACGATCAGCTGCTCCTGGACCTGGGTGTCGATCTGCTGGCGAACCGGCAGCTGGTGAACCAGGACGCGGAGCTTCTCCGGCACGACGCCCAGCCAGGCCGGGATCGTCTTGTCGCCGGCGGTCGCCTTGGCCACCTCGTAGGGCAGCAGGTTGACGGCCTTCTCGCGGACCTCGACGATGTCGTGCTCACGCACGCGGTACGACGGGATGTCGACCTTCTTGCCGTTCACCAGGATGTGGCCGTGACGGACCTGCTGGCGAGCGGCGTCGCGCGACTGGGCGAAACCGGCGCGGTAGACCACGTTGTCGAGACGGCTCTCCAGGATCTGGAGAAGGTTCTCGCCGGTCTTGCCGCCCTTCTTGTTGGCTTCCTCGTAGTAGTTGCGGAACTGCTTCTCGAGGACGCCGTAGATGCGGCGGGTCTTCTGCTTCTCACGAAGCTGGAGCTGGTACTCAGACTCCTTCGGACGGCCGCGACCGTGCTCACCCGGCGGGTAAGGACGGATCTCGATGGGGCACTTCGCGGACTCACACTTGCTGCCCTTGAGGAAGAGCTTGGTCTTCTCGCGACGGCAGAGCTTGCAGTCCGCACCCGTGTAACGAGCCATTTCTCAATATCTCCTGGGTGTCAGACGCGGCGGCGCTTCGGCGGACGGCAGCCGTTGTGCGGAACCGGGGTCACGTCCTGGATGGAGCCGACCTCGAGGCCCGTCGCCTGCAGCGAACGGATCGCGGTCTCACGGCCGGAGCCGGGGCCCTTCACGAAGACGTCGACCTTGCGCATGCCGTGCTCCATGGCGCGGCGGGCGGCGTTCTCGGCGGCCATCTGCGCGGCGAACGGGGTGGACTTACGGGAGCCCTTGAAACCCACGTGGCCGGCGCTGGCCCAGGAGATCACATTCCCGTTCGGGTCGGTGATCGAGACGATCGTGTTGTTGAACGTGCTCTTGATGTGGGCGTGCCCGTGAGCGACGTTCTTCTTTTCCTTGCGGCGCACCTTCTTGGGCGCACCCTGGCGGCTCTTAGGAGGCATTCTTTGCCTTCACTCCTGAGTTCATCGGTCCCGCGGCTGCGAGGACTACTTCTTACCGGGCTTCTTCTTACCGGCGACGGTCTTCTTCTTGCCCTTACGGGTACGCGCGTTGGTCTGCGTGCGCTGGCCGTGGACGGGAAGACCCTTCCGGTGCCGGATGCCCTGGTAGCAACCGATTTCGATCTTGCGGCGGATGTCGGCCTGAACCTCGCGGCGCAGGTCACCCTCGATCTTGTAGTTCGCCTCGATGTAGTCACGCATCGGGACGAGCTCAGCGTCACTCAGCTGGTGCACGCGAAGGTCACCGCTGACGCCGGTGGCCTGGAGGATCTCCAGGGCGCGGGTGCGGCCGATTCCGTAAATGTAGGTGAGAGCGATCTCCAGCCGCTTTTCGCGGGGGAGGTCGACGCCAACCAGGCGAGCCATGGTCGGGCATTCTCCTTCACTGTGGCGGAGGTCTTGCGCCCCACTCCCCTCCCCATGCCCGGGGTGAGGGCCCCGGCCTCCGACCGGGGGTGGCCCACTCGCGTGGGTGTGACGCGCGATTACTGATTCAGGCTTGTCATGCGTCGAGCCCGCTCCCCTGAAGGTGCGGACTCGGAGAAGCCTTGGCGACTAGCCCTGACGCTGCTTGTGGCGCAGGTTGTCGCAGATCACCATGACGCGACCGTGCCGGCGGATCACCTTGCACTTGTCGCAGATCTTCTTAACGCTCGGCTTAACCTTCATAGTCCTTCGTGATTCCTCAGACGTTTTACTTGTATCGGTAGACGATCCGCCCACGACTCAGGTCGTAAGGGCTCAGTTCTACGACTACCCGGTCGTCGGGGAGGATTCGGATGTAGTGCATCCGCATCCGTCCGCTGATGTGGGCCAGGACCTTATGGCCGTTGTCGAGTTGCACCCTGAACATCGCGTTCGGGAGCGACTCAACCACAGTGCCCTCGATCTCGATGGCGCCGTCTTTCTTGGCCATGTCCCTCGCGTTTCACTGATCGGTCGTCTGAGGTTTCGGATCACTAAGCAGCCGCGGCCATCCGCATCGAATGAGAGCGGCGGTCTGCAGGACCGCCAACACAGGATGGCCATAGTGAGCCGACTAAGGAGTGTACGACACCCGGAGCAAGAATGCGAAACACCCATGCCAGGTGTCCTGACACAACCACAGTCAAGAGTACCCCAGATCCACGGCTGCACAGGCCATGCGGCCCACCGCCCCGGCCTTTGGCGCGGCCGCGTGGATGACGTGCCCGCCCGGCCCCGGCAGCCGCCGACACGCGGGACCGGACGGACACGTGCTCGTGGACGCCGCCGTCACCTCCGTGACGGCGCTTCCTCCCGGGGACGAGGGCCCTGCGCCGCGGAGTCGCACTGCCCACCCTGCGGTACAGCTCCCGCCGCCGGCGCCCCGATCGCCACGCCGGCGATCACGATCCCCGCCAACAGCCCGGAACGCCGCCTCAGGCCCATCGGTCCCCCATTGCGATGGTTCCATCGTCAAAGATCATCTACCCGGCTTGATCACCGCCAACTACGACCAGCGGTAAAGAGTGGGTCTATTGCCTGCCGTAGCAGGACACCTGCCGTACCGGGGCGGAGGAAGAGCGAAGGCCCGCCGGTGACCGTGTCACCGGCGGGCCTTCTGATGTCAGAGCCCCCCAGAAGAGCGCGTCATGCGCGCCGAGGACTTCAGTAGATGCGGTGCTTGCTGCCGCAGTTGTCGAACTTCGAGTCGCCCCAGCACGTGTAGGTGTAGATCTTCTTGATGCCGTGGCCGTTCCAGCTGCTGTTGTGCTTGCCGTCCCAGCCCTGGGCGAACTTGTACCACTTGCCGCCCTTGTAGTACTCGAACCACACGTAGCCGTGCTTGCCGCCGAACTTCTCCACGCCGTACCAGTTCGTGTAGACCTTGCCGTGCGAGCTGAAGGTCTTGCCGAAGGTGTAGGCCTTGCTGTCGCTGGAGAAGTACTTGCCCCAGCTGCTGGTGGAGGTGTTCGCCTGGGTGGTCGCCGCCTGGGCGGCGGGAGCGACGGCCAGGCCGGTGAGGGCCGAGCCCGCGATGGCTGCTACTGCGAGAAACTTGCGCATTTCTTCCTCCTGTGAGCGATGTGACACTCACGTTAGGAAGCCGCAGCCACGCGTACTGCGCACAAATCCACACAGTGCACTAGTGCACAGATGGGGTCATTTCCGATTAGTCCCGAAAATGCTGCTGACCAGCAGCAACGCGCCCCAGGGGCCCGCGACCCACATCGGCCAGAAGTAGCCGCCGAAGTCGGTCAGCAGCCAGATCACCGAGGTCACCGCGACGGCCGACGCCCAGGCCGCCCACGCGCCCTTCATCCCCGAATGCATCCCCGTCTGCGGGGGCTTGGCGGCGGGAACGCGGGCGGGCTGGGCCCGCAGGTCGACGTCGGGCAAGTCGGCGGTCACCCTGGCGAGCTCGCCGTAGGTCTTGCTCTGGTAGACCTGCTCCAGCCGCTCGTTGAACTCCTCGACGGAGATCCGTCCCTGCGCGGTGTGTTCCCGGAGGACGGCGGCCACCCGATCGCGGTCGACATCCGATGCACGCATTTCGGGGCTCTGCGCCATCCCCACCACTTCCCGCCTCAGCTCAGCAGTTGCGACAGGCGCTCTTCGCCCCCATCGAGGGCGGTAAGCACCCAGGGACCATTATGTGTCACCGCGACGCTGTGTTCGAAGTGTGCGGAGGCCTTGCCGTCGATCGTCACGACGGTCCAGTCGTCGTCCAGCACGCGGGTGCGGGGCGTCCCCAGGTTCACCATGGGCTCGATGGCCAGGCACATCCCCTCCTCGAGAGCGGGACCGCGCCCGGGGCGCCCGTGGTTGGCCACCCAGGGGTCCATGTGCATCTCGGTGCCGATGCCGTGCCCGCCGTACTCCTGCGGGATGCCGTACTTGCCCTGGGACCTGACGTACTTCTCGACCTCGTGGCCGACATCCGAGAGGTGACGGCCGACGCCCAGCGCGGCGATGCCGCGCCACATCGACTCCTCCGTCACCCGCATCAGCTCCGTGAGCGCGGGCGCGACCTCTCCCACCGGTACGGTCACCGCCGAGTCGCCGTGCCACCCGTCGAGGATCGCCCCGCAGTCGATCGAGATGATGTCGCCCTCGCGCAACTTGCGCTCGTTCGACGGGATGCCGTGCACGACCTCATGGTTGACCGACGCGCAGATCGTCGCGGGAAAGCCTTGATAGCCCTTGAAGGACGGGATCGCACCCTCGCCCCTGATCGCCTTCTCCGCGATCGCGTCCAGGTCGAGCGGCGTCATGCCCGGCTCCACCGAGCGCTTCAGCAGGTCCAGCGTCCGCCCGACCACCAGACCGGCTGCCCGCATCTTCTCCAGCTGCTCCGCGGACTTGATCTGGATTCCATGTCTGTTCTTCTTGAACAAGTTCGACACCCCCCAGGGTGGTTCAACGGGCGAACACTGGAGCCCAATTCCCCCACAGTGTGCCTGATCACGCAATACTCATATGAAACGCGCCCTCACTGTTTGAGCAGCTCAAAGGGCTCGAAACAGCAGGCCAGGCGGCGGGACGGCCGGATCGCGGTGAGCCCCGCTCGGCTTTTCCCGGCATGAATAACGCCGACCCTGATCAACAGGGTCGGCGTCATCGGTTCGTGCTAGCCGGCGTAGGGCCGGATTGCCTTCATCGCCCGCTGGGTGACCTCTTCGACGGGTCCCGTCGCGTCCACCCCGACCAGGATGCCCTCGTCGGCGTAGAAGCGGATCAGCGGCGCGGTCTGCTCCTGGTACACCTCCAGGCGGTGCCTGACGGTGTCCTCCTTGTCGTCGTCACGCTGGAACAGCGTGCCGCCGCAGGCGTCGCAGACGTCGTCCTTCTTGTCGTCGAACTCGACGTGCCAGATGCGGCCGCACTGGCCGCAGGTGCGCCGTCCGGCCAGACGGCGGACGACCTCCTCGTCGTCGACCACGAGCTCCAGGACCAGGTCGAGCTTCTGATCCCAGTCCTTGAGCATGTCGCGAAGGATCTCCGCCTGAGGGACGTTACGGGGAAAGCCGTCGAGCAGGAACCCGTCCTGCGCGTCGTCCTCGGACAGACGGTCGCGGACCATGGCGATGGTGACCTCGTCGGGCACCAGGTCGCCGCGGTCCATGTAGGTCTTGGCGAGCTTGCCGAGCTCCGTGCCGCCCGAGACGTTGGCACGGAAGATGTCACCTGTCGAGATCTTCGGGATGGACAGGTTCGATGCGATGAACTGGGCCTGTGTCCCCTTGCCCGCTCCGGGGGGCCCGACCAGAACGAGACGCACTACCGCAGGAAACCTTCGTAGTTGCGCTGCTGCAGCTGGCTCTCGATCTGCTTCACCGTGTCAAGGCCGACACCAACCATGATCAGGATGCTCGTCCCTCCGAACGGGAAGTTCTGGCTGGCCCCCGAGATCGCCAGTGCGATGATCGGCACCATCGAGATGAGACCGAGGTAGAGCGCACCGGGAGCGGTCAGGCGGGTCAGAACGAAGTTCAGGTATTCGGCCGTGGGCCGACCCGGACGGATGCCCGGGATGAACCCACCGTACTTCTTCATGTTGTCGGCGACTTCAGCGGGGTTGAAGGTAATCGACACGTAGAAGTACGTGAAGAAGACGATCAGCAGGAAGAACGTGCCCATGTAGACCGGCGTGTCACCCGTGACCAGGTTTCGCGAGATCCACTCGACCACGGGGCTGATGCTGCTGTCCGTGGTGGTGTTCGCGAACAGGGACACCAGCAGCTGCGGCAGGTAGAGCAGCGAGGAGGCGAAGATGACCGGGATGATGCCGGCCTGGTTGACCTTCAGCGGAATGTAGGTCGAGGTGCCGCCGTACATCCTGCGGCCGACCATGCGCTTGGCGTACTGCACGGGGATCCGGCGCTGGGCCTGCTCGACGAAGACCACTGCGGCGATCATGAAGATGCCGACCACCATCACGACGGCGAAGGTGAACGGGTTGACGCGGTAGATGTTCAGCAGCTCGGACGGGAAGACCGCGATGACCTGCGTGAAGATGAGGATCGACATGCCGTTGCCGACGCCGCGGTCGGTGACGAGCTCGCCCAGCCACATGATGACCGAGGTGCCGGCCGTCATGATGATGACCATCGTCACGATGCTGAAGACGTTGTCGGGGTCGAGCAGGATCTGCTGGTTGCACGACGGGAACAGCTGCCCGGAGCGCGCCAGCGCGATGAAGGCGGTCGACTGCAGGATGCCGAGGCCGATGGTCAGATAACGCGTGTACTGCGTGATCTTCGTCTGCCCGGCCTGGCCCTCCTTCTTCAGGGCCTCGAGCCGCGGGATCACCACGACCAGCAGTTGGAGAATGATGCTCGCGGTGATGTAGGGCATGATGCCCAGCGCGAACACAGACAGCTTCAGCAGAGCGCCGCCGCTGAACAGCTGCACCATGCCGTAGAGATTGCCGGAGTCGCCGGCCTGCGCCTGCGCGAGACAGGTGCGAATGTTCTCGGTGTGAACACCCGGAGTCGGAAGAACCGAGCCCAGGCGGAACAGCGCGATGATGCCCAGAGTGAAGAGCAACTTCTTGCGCAAGTCCGGCGTCCGGAACGCCCGGGTAAACGCGGTCAGCACGGTCCCTCCAGCACGCCGTGATGGCGGTATGGGTCGGCGATGGTGCGGGGATCAGCCATCTGAGTCTCAAGGTCAGGCGTCGAGCAGGACAGAACCCTGCCGTCTCGCGAACTCTAACGCACTACAGGCACGGGAGCCCATTGTCAGGACCCCCGTGCCTCGTAATGGCACTTACAGCTCGGTAACGGACCCACCGGCAGCGGCGATCTTCTCCTTGGCGGAACCCGAGAAGGCGTGAGCCTGCACGTTCACCGCGACGGAGATCTCACCGGTGCCGAGAATCTTGACCGGCTGGTTCTTGCGGGCAGCGCCCCTGGCGACCAGCGTCTCGACGGTGACGTCGCCACCCTCGGGGAACAGCTCGCCGATCTTGTCCAGGTTGACGACCTGGTAGGTCGTCTTGAACAGGGCGTTGGAGAAGCCCTTGAGCTTCGGCAGACGACGCTGCAGCGGCACCTGGCCACCCTCGAAACCGAGAGGAACCTTGTTCCGCGCCGTCGTGCCCTTGGTGCCACGACCGGCGGTCTTGCCCTTGGACGCCTCACCACGGCCCTTGCGGACCTTGGCCTTGTTGGCGCCCTTGGCGGGACGCAGGTCGTGGATCTTCAGCGGAGCCTTGTCAGTCATGACTAGTCGACCTCTTCCACCTCGACGAGGTGCGTCACCACGGCGACCATCCCACGGATCTCGGGACGGTCCTCCTTGACGACGACATCGCCGATTCGCTTCAGGCCAAGCGAACGCAGCGAGTCACGCTGGTTCTGCTTGCCACCGATCTTCGAGCGAACCTGAGTGATCTTCAGGCGTGCCATGACTAGCTCACCGCCTTAGCCGCCGCAGCGGCCTCGGCGAGGCCCTCGGCGCGAGCCTTGAGCATCGCCGTGGGAGCGACGTCCTCGATCGCCAGGCCACGACGGGCGGCGATCGCCTCGGGCGTCGACAGGCCCTTCAGCGCCGCCACCGTGGCGTGCACGATGTTGATCGGGTTGTCCGAGCCGAGCGACTTGGACAGGACGTCGTGAATGCCGGCGCACTCCAGAACGGCGCGCACCGGACCACCGGCGATGACACCGGTACCGGCGGAGGCCGGACGCAGGAAGACGACACCGGCCGCCTCCTCACCCTGCACGGTGTGCGGGATGGTGCCCTGGATGCGGGGAACGCGGAAGAAGTGCTTCTTCGCCTCCTCGACACCCTTGGCGATGGCCGCGGGTACTTCCTTGGCCTTGCCGTAGCCGACACCGACCAGGCCGTTGCCGTCACCGACGACAACCAGGGCGGTGAAGCTGAAGCGACGACCACCCTTCACGACCTTGGCCACTCGGTTGATCTTTACGACGCGCTCGATGTACGAGACGCCCTTGTCGGCGGCGCCACCGCGGCGATCGTCACGACGGTCCCGCCGCTCGCCACCGGTGCCGCCACCGCGACGCGGAGCTGCAGCCATCAGTGGTTCCTCTTCTCAGTAGCCATTAGAACTCGAGCCCGCCTTCGCGAGCGCTGTCCGCGAGAGCCGCGATGCGACCCGCATAGCGGTTACCGCCCCGGTCGAAGACGACGGCGGTGATCCCGGCTTCCTTGGCCCGCTGAGCGAGGAGCTCGCCGACCTTCTTGGCCTTCTCGGTCTTGTCGCCCTCGGCAGTGCGCAGGCTGGCGTCCATGGTGGACGCGCTGACCAGCGTGTGGCCGACGGTGTCGTCCACGATCTGCACGAACAGGTGACGGGTCGAGCGGTTGACGACCAGGCGCGGACGCGCGGCCGTACCGACAACCTTCTTGCGGACGCGGCCGTGACGGCGGGCCCGCGAGACGGTGCGAGCAGCCGTGTGCTTGCTGTACGCAGTCTTGGGAGCCATGCCTACTTACCAGCCTTTCCGACCTTGCGGCGGATAACTTCGCCCTGGTAACGCACGCCCTTGCCCTTGTAGGGGTCCGGCTTGCGCAGCTTGCGGATGTTGGCGGCGACCTCGCCGACCTTCTGCTTGTCGATACCGTCCACGTGGAACAGGGTCGGCTTCTCGACACGGAAGGTGACGCCCTCGGGGGCGTCCACGATCACCGGGTGGCTGAAGCCCAGAGCGAACTCCAGCTGCGTCGGGCCCTTGGCCGCGACGCGGTAACCGACACCGACGATCTCCAGGGTCTTGGAGTAACCCTGGGTGACACCGGCCACCATGTTGGCGATCAGCGTCCGAGACAGGCCGTGCAGAGCGCGGACCTTGTTCTCGTCGTTGGGCCTGGCGACGGCGATGGTGCCGTCCTCGTCGCGAGCCACCGTGATGGGCTCAGCGACCGTGTGCGAAAGCGTGCCCTTCGGGCCCTTGACCTGGACATCCTGGCCGTCGATCGTGATGTCGACGCCGCTCGGTACAGGGATGGGCAGCCGTCCGATTCGCGACATGCTGTAGTCCTCCCCTCGTTACCAAACGTAGGCGAGGACTTCCCCGCCCACACCACGCTTGCCGGCCTGCTTGTCGGTCATGAGGCCACCGGACGTCGAGATGATCGCGACACCCAGTCCGCCCAGGACTCGAGGCAGGTTGTCCTTCTTCGCGTAAACACGCAGCCCGGGCTTGGAAACCCGGCGCAGCCCCGCGAGCGAACGCTCACGGCTCGGCCCGAACTTGAGCTCCACCACGAGGTTCTTTCCAACCTTGGCGTCCTCGACGGTCCAAGCCTGGATGTAACCCTCCTGCTGGAGGATCTCGGCGATGTGCGCCTTGATCTTCGAATACGGCATCGTCACAGAGTCGTGATATGCCGAGTTCGCGTTGCGCAGACGTGTCAACATGTCTGCGATCGGGTCGGTCATCGTCATGGCCAACGGCCTTCCTCGCCGCGGTTTCCAGTCGGTGAAGCTGGGCTCTACCGGTGGACCTTCGGCGCGGTCATGGGCGCTTTGAACAGCGCCCGGTTGATATTTCTCGTACGGCTCGGCGGGGACGAACCCCGAAGCCCCTGATAGGACGCGCGAAACGCCCTACAGAAGGATGCCATCTCCCGCGGGTGCTCCCTCCACAGGAAGGAGCACCCGCAGGAGGATGTCACCAGCTGGACTTGGTGATGCCCGGCAGCTCGCCCCGGTGCGCCATCTCGCGGAAGCAGATCCGGCACAGGCCGAACTTCTTGTAGACCGCGTGCGCACGCCCGCAGCGCGAGCAGCGGGTGTAGGCGCGAACCGCGAACTTCGGCTTGCGCGCCGCCTTCACCTTCAGAGACGTCTTAGCCATGCTCAGGCCTCCTTGAACGGGAAACCGAGAAGCTTCAGCAGCGCCCGGCCCTCATCGTCATTCTTGGCCGTGGTCACGACCGTGATGTCCATGCCTCGCGGACGGTCGACCTTGTCCGGGTCGACCTCGTGGAACATGACCTGCTCGGTGAGACCGAAGGTGTAGTTGCCGTTGCCGTCGAACTGCTTGGGCGACAGGCCGCGGAAGTCCCTGATGCGGGGCAGCGCCAGCGAGAGCAGACGGTCGAGGAACTCCCACATGCGGTCGCCGCGCAGCGTGACGTGCGCACCGATCGGCATGCCCTCACGCAGCTTGAACTGCGCGATGGACTTGCGGGCCCTGACGACCGCGGGCTTCTGGCCGGTGATCGTGGTGAGGTCACGGACAGCGCCCTCGATGAGCTTCGAGTCGCGAGCCGCCTCGCCGACGCCCATGTTGACCTTGATCTTGGTCAGGCCGGGCACCAGCATGATGTTCTCGATGCCGAACTCGTCACGAAGCTTCGCGATGATCTCCTCGCGGTACTTCGTCTTGAGGCGCGGCGTCGGACGCTCGGTCTCAGTAGTCGTGGCAGTCATCAGTTGTCCTCACCCGACTCGTCGGCCTTGTCGGCCTTCTTGGCAGGCTTCTCGTCATCCTTGAGCTTCTTCACGTTGCTCACGTGGATGGGAGCCTCCATGGTCTCGACGCCGCCCTGCTTGGCGCCGCGAGGACCGTTGAGGTTCTCCTTCGAGTGCTTCTTGATCATGTTGATGCCCTCGACCACCACGCGGTCCTCGCGCGGGTTCGTCGAGATCACACGACCCTTGGCACCCTTGTCCTTGCCGGCGATGACCTGAACCAGGTCACCCTTCTTCACGTGCAGCTTCGCCATCACAGCACCTCCGGGGCGAGCGAGATGATGCGCATGAACTTCTTGTCGCGCAGCTCGCGGCCGACCGGGCCGAAGATACGAGTGCCGCGAGGGTCACCGCTGTCCTTGATGATGACGGCGGCGTTCTCGTCGAAACGGATGTAGGAGCCGTCAGGACGACGACGCTCCTTCACCGTACGGACGATGACGGCCTTGACGACATCGCCCTTCTTCACACCAGTGCTGCCGGGAAGAGCGTCCTTCACCGTGGCGACGATGACGTCGCCGATTCCTGCGTAGCGCCGACCCGAGCCACCGAGAACGCGGATGCAAAGGATCTCCTTGGCACCCGTGTTGTCGGCGACCTTGAGTCGCGACTCCTGCTGGATCACGTCAACTCCTGTTGGTCTCCGCTGGTTCTCATCCCTGAGCCTGGCGGAACTCTGTGTGGTCTTGGTCCTCCGGCTACAGCCCCGAAGGGGCCGCACCGCAGGCGACGCGAGGGCCTCGTCCCGGGCGCCGTGCCCTCAGGCACGACCACCGCGCGGAGCCCCCGCGTCCTTGGACACCGTCATGGGGGGTGTCTCCACCCCCCACGAGGCGCGCATCTATGCGGAAGACCTTACTTGGCCCTCTCAAGCACCTCGACGACACGCCAGCGCTTGGTGGCGGACAGCGGCCTGGTCTCCATGAGGAGAACCCGGTCGCCGACGCCGCAGCTGTTGGCCTCGTCGTGCGCCTTGTACTTGGTCGTACGGCGGATGACCTTGCCGTACAGCGGGTGCTTCACGCGGTCCTCGACGGCGACGACGACGGTCTTGTCCATCTTGTCGCTGACGACCAGGCCCTCACGGGTCTTGCGGTAGTTCCGCGCGCTCTTCTCGGTTGCCTCAGACATCGCTCGTCTCCTTCTCGACCGTGACGATTCCGAGCTCGCGCTCGCGCATCACGGTGTAGATACGGGCGATCTCGCGGCGGACGGCGCGCAGCCGCCCGTGGCTCTCCAGCTGACCGGTCGCCGACTGGAAGCGGAGGTTGAACAGCTCCTCCTTCGCCTCCTTCAGCTTCTGAACCAGGGCGTCCTGGTCCTCGAGCCGCAGCTCTCCGGCGGTCAGGCCCTTAGCCATCACGCCTCACCCACTTCACGCTTAACAATCTTGCACTTCATCGGAAGCTTGTGGATCGCACGCGTCAGCGCCTCACGAGCGATGGGCTCGGCGACGCCGGACAGCTCGAACATCACGCGACCAGGCTTGACGTTCGCGATCCACCACTCCGGCGAACCCTTACCGGAACCCATGCGGGTCTCGGCGGGCTTCTTCGTGAGCGGACGGTCGGGGTAGATGTTGATCCACACCTTGCCGCCACGGCGGATGTGACGGGTCATGGCGATACGAGCCGACTCGATCTGGCGGTTGGTCACGTAGGAGTGCTCAATCGCCTGGATGCCGAACTCGCCGAACACGACCCTGGTGCCGCCCTTGGCGGCTCCGCTGCGGTCAGGCCGGTGCTGCTTGCGGTGCTTGACCCTGCGCGGGATCAGCATGGTCAGCTCCCTTCAGCACCCGGCTGCGCAGCCGGGCCGGTCTCGGGGGCAGCCTGCGAGGCCGCCTCAGTCCTGGGGGCACGGTCTCCACGGCCACCACCGCGGCGAGCGCCACCGGCGCCACCACCACGACGGGGACGGTCGCCGCCGCCACCGCGACGGTCGTCGCGGTCACGACGCTGGCCGGCGCGAGCGCCGGCGGCAGCCGCCTCACGCTCGGCGCGGCTCGTCGGAGCCTCACCCTTGTAGATCCACACCTTCACGCCGATGCGGCCGAAGGTGGTACGGGCCTCGTAGATGCCGTAGTCGATGTCCGCGCGCAGCGTGTGCAGCGGCACACGACCCTCGCGGTAGAACTCCGACCTCGACATCTCGGCGCCGCCCAGACGACCGGAGCAGGCGACCCTGATGCCCTTGGCGCCGCTCTTCATGGCCGACTGCATCGCCTTGCGCATGGCGCGGCGGAAGGAGACACGGCTGGAGAGCTGCTCGGCCACGCCCTGCGCGACGAGCTGGGCGTCGATCTCGGGGTTCTTGACCTCGAGGATGTTGAGCTGGACCTGCTTCTTGGTCAGCTTCTCGAGGTCACCACGGATACGGTCCGCCTCGGCGCCACGACGACCGATGACGATGCCGGGACGCGCGGTGTGGATGTCGACCTGGACGCGGTCGGTCGTACGCTCGATCTCGACCTTGGAGATGCCGGCCCGCTCCATGCCCTTCTGCAGCATGCGACGGATCGCCACGTCCTCAGCGACGTACGACTTGTACAGCTTGTCGGCGTACCACCGGCTCTTGAAGTCGGTCGTGATGCCGAGGCGGAACCCGTGCGGGTTAACCTTCTGGCCCACTATCGGGTCCTTCCCTTCGGCTCGCGGGACTCCACGATCACGGTGATGTGGCTCGTCCGCTTGTTGATCCGATAGGCACGACCCTGGGCACGCGGACGGAACCGCTTCAGCGTCGGGCCCTCGTCGACCCACGCGCGGCTCACGACGAGCGTCTGCGGGTCGAGCTTGAAGTTGTGCTCAGCGTTCGCCATCGCGCTCGAGAGCACCTTGTAAATCGGCTCGCTAGCCGCCTGGCTGGCGAACTGCAGCACGGCCTGCGCCTCCGAAGCGGGCAGCCCGCGAATAAGGTCCACCACGCGGCGGGCCTTCTGGGGCGTGACACGGACGAACCGCGCCTGAGCCCTGGCTTCCATCGCTTACTCCTCTGATGCTTCTGAAAGGCGCTTACCGCCGGCTGCGGCGGTCTTCCTTGACGTGGCTACGGAAGGTCCGCGTGGGAGCGAACTCGCCGAGCTTGTGACCGATCATCGACTCGGTGACGAACACCGGGACGTGCTTGCGGCCGTCGTGAACGGCGATCGTGTGACCGAGCATGTCGGGAACGATCATGGAACGCCGCGACCACGTCTTGATGACGTTCTTGGTGCCCTTCTCGTTCTGGGAGTCCACCTTCTTCTGAAGGTGGTCGTCCACGAAGGGACCCTTCTTAAGGCTACGTGGCATTTCGGCTGCTCCTACCGCTTCTTCCTCTTGGACCGACGGCGGATGATCAGCCTGTCGCTGGCCTTGCTCGCCTGACGGGTACGGCCCTCGGGCTTGCCCTTGGGGTTGACCGGGTGGCGACCACCGGAGGTCTTACCCTCACCACCACCGTGCGGGTGGTCAACGGGGTTCATCGCCACACCACGGACGGTCGGGCGCTTGCCCTTCCACCGCATACGGCCGGCCTTACCCCAGTTGATGTTGGCCTGCTCGGCGTTGCCGACCTGACCGACCGTCGCGCGGCAGCGCACGTCGACCATGCGCATTTCGCCGGAAGGCATACGCAGCGTGGCGTACTGGCCCTCCTTGGCGAGCAGCTGGATCTGCGCGCCGGCCGAGCGGCCGAGCTTGGCGCCGCCGCCCGGACGGAGCTCCACCGCGTGGATGAAGGTACCGGTCGGGATGTTGCGCAGCGGCAGGCAGTTGCCAGGCTTGATGTCGGCCGAGGGGCCGTTCTCGATCCTGTCGCCCTGCTTGAGGCCGGTCGGCGCGATGATGTAGCGCTTCTCGCCGTCGGCGTAGTGCAGCAGCGCGATGTTGGCGGTGCGGTTGGGGTCGTACTCGATGTGAGCGACCTTCGCCGGAATGCCATCCTTGTCGTGCCTGCGGAAGTCGATGATCCGGTAGGCGCGCTTGTGTCCACCACCCTGGTGGCGGGCGGTGACTCGGCCGTGGACGTTACGGCCACCCTTGCTGTGAAGGGGAGCAAGCAGCGACTTCTCCGGCGTGCTGCGGGTGATCTCGGAGAAGTCCGAGACACTCGAGCCGCGGCGACCCGGGGTCGTCGGCTTGTACTTACGGATGCCCATCTTTTTCGTTCATCCTTCGTCGGTTACATGGGTGAGCCCGCCGGGCTTTCGCACGGCGGTCTCATCCCCCGCGGGCCGTACGGCCTGCTTACTTACGTGTCGGCTAGCCGATCTGACCGAAGATGTCGATCCTGTCGCCCTCGGCCAAGCTCACGATCGCGCGCTTGGTGTCGGGACGCTTGCCGAAACCGGCGCGGGTGCGCTTGCGCTTGCCCTGCCGGTTGATGGTGTTCACGCTGGTGACCTTGACCCCGAAGATCTGCTCAACGGCGATCTTGACCTGGGTCTTGTTCGCGGTCGTCTTCACCAGGAACGTGTACTTGTTGTTCTCATCGATCAGGCCGTAGCTCTTCTCGGAGACAACGGGCTTGATGATGATGTCGCGCGGGTCGGCGACCCTCTCCAAGCGGCCCTTGGGCTTCTCGGGCGCGACCTGCGGGTCGGTGACGTCCGCCATCAGAGCTCTTCCTTCCCGCTCTTGCTCAGCCGAGCCACGACCTGGTCGTAGGCCTCCTGCGTGAACACCACGTCGTCGTGCACGAGCACGTCGTAGGTGTTCAGCTGACCGGCGTCCAGCAGGTGGACCTCCGGAGCGTTGCGCAGGCTCAGCCAGGTGAGCTCGTCGGTCTCGTCGACCACGACCAGGACGGTCTTGGCCTCGGTGATCTTGCGCAGGGCCTCGAGGGCCGCCTTGGTCTTCGGCGTCTCGCCGGTGACCAGGCCGCTGACCACGTGCACGCGACCGCCGGTCGCCCTGTCGGAGAGGGCGCCACGCAGGGCGGCGGCCTTCATCTTCTTGGGCGTCTTCTGGGAGTAGTCACGCGGGAGCGGACCGTGGACGGTGCCACCACCGGTGAACTGCGGCGCGCGGGTCGAGCCCTGACGGGCGCGACCGGTGCCCTTCTGGCGGTAAGGCTTCTTACCGCCACCGCTGACCTCGCCACGGGTCTTGGCCTTGTGCGTGCCCTGCCGGCGAGCGGCGAGCTGGGCCACGACGACCTGGTGGATCAGCGGGATGTTGACCTTGGCGCCGAAGATGTCTTCGGGCAGGTCGACGGAGCCAGTCTTCGCGCCGCTGGCGTCGAGGACGTCAATGCTGGTCACTTGGCAGCCCCCTTCTTGGCAGCGGTGCGGACGAGGACCAGGCTGCCGTTGGCGCCGGGGATCGCACCCTTGATCAGGATGAGACCGTTCTCGGCGTCCACGGCGTGAACCTTGAGGCTCTGCACGGTGGTGCGGACGTTACCCATCCGACCGGCCATGCGGAGACCCTTGAATACGCGGCCAGGGGTGGCGCAGCCACCGATGGAACCCGGCGAGCGGTGCTTGCGCTGCGTACCGTGCGACGCGCCCAGGCCCTTGAAGCCGTGACGCTTCATGACACCGGCGAACCCCTTGCCCTTGGACTTGCCAGTGACGTCGACGTACTGGCCGGCCTCGAAGGTGTCAGCCAGGAGCTCCTGGCCGAGGGTGTAGTCGCTCGCGTCGTCGGTGCGGATCTCCGCGAAGTAACGGCGCGGGGTGATCTCGTGCTTACGCAGGTAGTCGCCGAGCGGCTTGTTGACCTTCCGGGGGTCGACCTGTCCGTAGCCGAGCTGGATGGCGGTGTAGCCGTCCTTGTCTGCGGTGCGGACCCTGGTCACCACGCACGGACCGGCCTCGACCACGGTCACCGGAACCATCCGGTTGTCCGCGTCGAAGACCTGGGTCATGCCGAGCTTCTTGCCCAGGACGCCCTTGATCGTCTTAGCCATGTCAGTGCGTTCCCTCAGAGCTTGATCGAAATGTCGACGCCGGCGGGGAGGTCGAGTCGCATGAGCGAGTCGACCGTCTTCGGCGTCGGGTCGATGATGTCAATCAGCCGCTTGTGCGTGCGCATCTCGAAGTGCTCGCGGCTGTCCTTGTACTTGTGCGGCGAGCGGATGACGCAGTACACGTTCTTCTCGGTCGGCAGCGGCACCGGGCCCGCGACCTTCGCGCCAGTCCGCGTCACCGTCTCGACGATCTTCTTGGCCGAGCTATCGATGACCTCGTGGTCATAGGCCTTAAGCCGGATGCGGATCTTCTGTCCCGCCATAGTGGCCTCGGTGTCCTTCGCTGTCGTCTGAAAAAGTATCGTGCGGCCTGTTGCCGCTATTGGTACGGGCGGAGACCGCCCGCTGACCCCACGTAGCAGACGTAATCGATCTGCGTCTTTCTTCCGTGATCCGGCAGTTACTTCGGTCACTCTGCCGAAGCCACTGCGAGATCACGGTGTGCGTGGAGCCTGTGGTGCTCAGTTCGCGGATCGGCGGTCGGCCCTTCTCGGGGGCCGACCGCCGCCCCAGCGGTCGTGCTACTTGAGGATCTTCGTCACGCGACCGGCGCCGACGGTACGACCGCCCTCACGGATCGCGAACTTCAGACCGTCCTCCATGGCGATGGGCTGGATCAGCTCAACGCGCATCTCGGTGTTGTCGCCCGGCATGACCATCTCGGTGCCCTCAGGGAGGTTCACCACGCCGGTCACGTCCGTCGTGCGGAAGTAGAACTGCGGGCGGTAGTTGTTGAAGAACGGCGTGTGGCGGCCGCCCTCGTCCTTGCTCAGGATGTAGACCTGGGCGTCGAACTCGGTGTGCGGGGTGGTCGTGCCCGGCTTGATGATGCACTGGCCGCGCTCGACGTCCTCACGCTTGATGCCGCGCAGGAGCAGACCGACGTTGTCACCGGCCTGGCCCTCGTCGAGCAGCTTGCGGAACATCTCGACGCCGGTGACCGTGGTGGTGGTCTTCTCCGTGCGGATGCCGATGATGTCGACCGTCTCGTTGACCTTGACGATACCGCGCTCGATACGGCCGGTGACGACGGTGCCACGACCGGTGATCGAGAAGACGTCCTCGATCGGCATCAGGAACGGCTTCTCGGTGTCACGAGCAGGCTCGGGGACGTTCTCGTCGACAGCGGTCATCAGCTCGATGATGCTGTCGCCCCACTTCTGGTCGCCCTCGAGGGCCTTCAGAGCGGAGACGCGAACGACGGGCAGGTCGTCGCCGGGGAACTCCTGAGCGGACAGGAGCTCACGAACCTCGAGCTCGACGAGCTCCAGGATCTCCTCGTCGTCGACCATGTCGGCCTTGTTGAGGGCCACGACGATGTAGGGGACGCCGACCTGGCGGGCCAGGAGGACGTGCTCCTTCGTCTGCGGCATCGGGCCGTCGGTGGCGGCGACCACGAGGATCGCGCCGTCCATCTGAGCGGCACCGGTGATCATGTTCTTCACGTAGTCGGCGTGACCGGGGCAGTCCACGTGAGCGTAGTGGCGCTTCTCGGTCTGGTACTCGACGTGCGCGATGGAGATCGTGATACCACGAGCCTTCTCCTCGGGCGCCTTGTCGATCTTGTCGAACGGGGTCGCCTCGTTAAGCTCGGGGTAACGCTCGTGGAGCACCTTGGTGATCGCCGCGGTCAGAGTGGTCTTGCCGTGGTCGATGTGCCCAATGGTGCCGATGTTCACGTGCGGCTTAGTCCGCTCGAACTTGGCCTTAGCCACTGGTTCTCTCCTTAGAGAATCTGACTGACTTACTTCACACTCGGGCCCGGGGTTTAGCCCGGCCCCTGGGCGGTGGGGCGGCTCGTCACCACTCCACCAGGGACGCCGGGGTGTCCCGGACCTCTCCAGCGGCTGGACCGCGGGCGAGTCTCCGGGCGCATCGCCCCGGCCCTTCAGGCAGTGGGGCGACGACCGCCGCCCCGCTGCCATCGGGACTCGGGGACTATTCGCCCCGGACCTTCGCGACGATCTCCTTGGCGATGCCCGGAGGCACTTCCGCGTAGGAGTCGAACTGCATGCTGTAGCTCGCCCGGCCCTGTGTACGGCTGCGCAGGTCACCCACGTAGCCGAACATCTCGGACAGCGGAACGAGCGCGGCGATGACACGGGCGCCAGCGCGCTCGTCCATCGACTGGATCTGCCCGCGGCGACCGTTGAGGTCACCGATGACATCACCCATGTAGTCCTCGGGCGTGGTGACCTCAACGGCCATCATCGGCTCGAGGAGCACAGCGTCGGCCTTGCGAGCGGCCTCCTTGAAGGCCATCGAGCCGGCGATCTTGAAGGCCATTTCCGAGGAGTCGACGTCGTGCGCCGCACCGTCGGTCAGCGTCACCTTCACGCCCACCATCGGGTAGCCGGCCAACACGCCGAACTCGGCGGCCTCCTGGGCGCCCGCGTCGACCGAGGGGATGTACTCCCTCGGGACACGACCACCCGAAACCTTGTTCTCGAACTCGTAACCGTCGTTGCCCTCGCCCAGCGGCTCCAGGTTGATGATGACCCGCGCGAACTGACCGGAACCACCGGTCTGCTTCTTGTGGGTGTAGTCAACCTTCTCCACCTTGCGGCGGATGGTCTCGCGGTAGGCGACCTGCGGACGGCCGACGTTGGCCTCGACCTTGAACTCGCGACGCATACGGTCGACGAGGATCTCCAGGTGAAGCTCGCCCATGCCCCAGATGACCGTCTGACCGGTCTCCTCGTCGCGACGGACCTGGAAGGACGGGTCCTCCTCGGCCAGACGCTGGATGGCGGTGCCGAGCTTCTCCTGGTCGCCCTTGGTCTTGGGCTCGATCGCGACGTTGATGACCGGGGCCGGGAACGTCATCGACTCGAGCACGACCTGGTTGGACGGGTCGGAGAGCGTGTCACCCGTGGTGGTGTCCTTCAGACCCATCACGGCGACGATCTGACCAGCGTGCGCGGACGGGCGCTCCTCGCGCTTGTTCGCGTGCATCTGGTAGATCTTGCCGATCCGCTCCTTCTTGCCCTTCACCGAGTTGATGACCCCGGTGCCGGTCTCGAGCGTGCCCGAGTAGATGCGGATGTAGGTGAGACGACCCAGGTGCTGGTCACTCATGATCTTGAAGGCCAGCGCGGAGAAGGGCTCGCTGACGTCCGCGTGACGCTCGACGACCTCGTCCTCCTTGCCGACCGCGTGCCCCTTGAAGGCGGGGATGTCGGTCGGGGCGGGGAGGTAGGCCACGATCGCGTCGAGCAGGGGCTGAACGCCCTTGTTCTTGAACGCGGTGCCGGTGAGAACCGGGTTGATGGCGCTGGACAGCGTGGCGCGGCGAATGGCCGCGACCAGCTGCTCCTCGGTGGGCTCAGTGCCCTCGAGGAAGAGCTCCATCAGCTCGTCGTCGTTCTCGGAGACAGTCTCGACCAGCTTCTCGCGCCACTCACGAGCCGTGTCGGCGTACTCGGCCGGGATGTCGACGGTGTCGTACATCTCGCCCTTGGCAGCCTCTTCGCTCCAGAGCAGACCCTTCATCTTCACCAGGTCGATGACGCCCTTGAAACCGGACTCGACGCCCCAGGGAAGCTGGATGACAGCCGGCGTGGCGGCCAGGCGGCTGATCATCATGTCGACGCAGCGGTGGAACTCCGCGCCGACGCGGTCCATCTTGTTCACGAAGCAGATGCGCGGCACGCCATAGCGGTCAGCCTGGCGCCACACCGTCTCCGACTGCGGCTCGACACCGGCGACACCGTCGAACACGGCGACGGCACCGTCGAGGACGCGGAGCGAGCGCTCCACCTCGATGGTGAAGTCGACGTGACCGGGAGTGTCGATGATGTTGATGGTGTGGTCGAGCCACTCACAGGTCGTCGCGGCAGACGTGATCGTGATGCCGCGCTCCTGCTCCTGCTCCATCCAGTCCATCGTGGCAGCGCCCTCGTGGACTTCACCGATCTTGTAGTTGATGCCGGTGTAGAACAGGATGCGCTCGGTCGTGGTGGTCTTGCCCGCGTCGATGTGGGCCATGATCCCGATGTTGCGGATCTTGGCCAGGTCAAGAGCGGTCGTGGTGGCCACTTCTCTCGCGTCCTCGTCGTCTCGTCGAACCCGCTGTTACCAGCGGTAGTGGGCGAAGGCCTTGTTGGACTCGGCCATCTTGTGGGTGTCCTCGCGCTTCTTGACGCTCGCCCCGAGGCCGTTGCTGGCGTCGAGGAGCTCGTTCATGAGGCGCTCGGTCATGGTCTTCTCGCGGCGAGCGCGGGAGTACTGCACCAGCCAACGCAGGGCCAGGGTGGTGCTGCGCGCGGCGCGCACCTCGACCGGCACCTGGTAGGTCGCGCCACCGACACGGCGGCTGCGGACCTCGAGAGTGGGCTTGACGTTGTCGAGGGCGCGCTTCAGCGTGACGACCGGGTCGTTGCCCGTCTTGTCCTTGCAGCCCTCGAGGGCCCCGTAGACGATCGACTGCGCGATGGAGCGCTTGCCGTCCAGGAGGACCTTGTTGATCAGAGCGGTAACCAGCGGCGAGCTGTAAACCGGGTCAGCCATGAGCTGGCGACGGCCAGGAGAACCCTTGCGAGGCATGGTTACTTCTCCTTCTTCGTGCCGTAGCGGCTGCGGGCCTGCTTGCGGTTACGGACGCCCTGGGTGTCGAGCGAACCGCGGATGATCTTGTAGCGAACACCCGGCAGGTCCTTCACACGACCGCCACGCACGAGCACGATGGAGTGCTCCTGCAGGTTGTGACCCACACCGGGGATGTAGGCCGTGACCTCGATGCCGTTGGTGAGCCGAACTCGGGCCACCTTACGCAGTGCCGAGTTGGGCTTCTTGGGAGTCGTGGTGTAGACGCGCTGGCAAGTGCCGCGCCGCTGCGGGCTCCCCTTGAGGGCAGGAGTCTTGGTCTTGGTGACCTTGTCCTGCCGGCCCTTGCGGACCAACTGCTGAATAGTGGGCACTGCCACTCCGTTCGTGCCTTGGCCGGTAATACGTCAGGTTGAGCGTTTCGCAGGTGCTGCCGGTGTCATGACCTGCTGGTTTTCCCCTCCCGCCGACCCACGCGGTCGGGCGTGTCGCGCTCTGCCGAGCCACGAGCCCCTGCGCAGTCGCACGCCGGAGAGGGACCATGCCGCGCCGCCTGTCGGAGCGCATGCATGAGGGCCCGAGAACACACGGGCACGAAGGGCAAGACTACCCAGCCCAGCGCAGCACGTCAAAACGACTGCGTCCCGGTCGCTGTTGGTGCGACCGTACATTCGTGCCGTGGCCCTATCAGACCCTTGTCTAGCTTACCCGCATCACCCGAGTTCTCCGGCCGTCTTCGCCACACGTTTTCCCCTTCTGTGCGGCAAGCTCGCGCCGTGACCTTCCGTCTGGGCGGCCGGCCACGCGCGCTCGGTGAGGCGTGACCCTGGACAGGCCCCGGCCACGCGCCCATGGGTGCGCGTGGCGCTGCTTGCCGTACAGGGCCGGAGGACGGCCGCGCACGCGCCTCGACACGCCGGCGAAGTGACGACTACGGGAATCTTCGGGAAACGGGAACGCCCCGCCTCCCGTCCTGGGACGGGAAGCGGGGCGTTCTGACGAGCTGATCGCCTACCGGTTGTACTGACCGAAGTCGTACTCCTCCAGCGGCACGGCCTCGCCGCTGCCGGTGCCGAAGGTGTAGTCCGCGGCCGAGCCGTCGTACCCGCCGACGGTGTACATCGCGGCCTTGGCCTCCTCGGTCGGCTCGACCCTGATGTTGCGGTACTGGGGCATACCCGTACCGGCCGGGATGAGCTTACCGATGATGACGTTCTCCTTCAGGCCCAGGAGCGAGTCGGACTTGGCGTGGATCGCCGCGTCCGTCAGGACCCTGGTCGTCTCCTGGAAGGAGGCCGCCGACAGCCACGACTCGGTGGCGAGCGAGGCCTTCGTGATGCCCATGAGGACCGGACGGCCGGAGGCGGGGCTGCCACCCTCGGCGACGGTCTCGCGGTTCATCTGCTCGAAGCGCGGACGCTCGACGAGCTCACCGGGCAGCAGGTCCGTCTCACCGGACTCGAGCACGTTGACGCGCTTGAGCATCTGCCGAACGATGATCTCGATGTGCTTGTCGTGGATCGACACACCCTGCGAGCGGTAGACCTGCTGGACCTCGGCCACCAGGTGCAGCTGCACCGCACGCGGGCCGAGGATGCGCAGCACCTCGTTCGGGTTGACCGCACCGGCGATGAGCTGGCCGCCCACCGACACGTGCTGGCCGTCCTGGACGAGCAGACGCGAGCGCATCGACACCGGGTAGGCGATCTCCTCCGACCCGTCGTCGGGGACGATCACGATCTTCCGGGTCTTGTCGGTCTCGTCGATGCGGACCCTGCCCTCGGCCTCGGAGATCGGGGCGACACCCTTGGGGATGCGGGCCTCGAACAGCTCCTGGACACGGGGCAGACCGTGGGTGATGTCGGCGCCCGCCACACCACCGGTGTGGAAGGTACGCATCGTCAGCTGCGTGCCGGGCTCACCGATCGACTGGGCGGCGATGATGCCGACCGCCTCGCCGACGTCGACGAGCTTGCCGGTGGCCAGCGAGCGGCCGTAGCAGGTCGCGCAGACACCGATCTTGGCCTCGCACACCAGCGCGCTGCGGGTGCGGACGGTCTCGATGCCGGCCTCGACCAGCGCCGTGACGTGGTTGTCGTTGATGTCGACACCCACCGGGGCGATGATCTTGCCGTCGACCTCGACGTCCTCGGCCAGGATTCGGCCGTGCACGTTGGACTCGGCGTTCTCCGCCTTGACCAGGTTGCCGGCCGAGTCGCGCTCACCGACGTGCAGCGGGACCCCGCGGTCGGTGCCGCAGTCGATCTCGCGCACGATGACGTCCTGCGCGACGTCCACCAGACGACGGGTCAGGTAACCCGAGTCGGCGGTACGCAGGGCGGTGTCGGCCAGACCCTTCCGCTGACCGTGGGTGGAGATGAAGTACTCCAGAACCGACAGGCCCTCACGGAAGGAGGCCTTGATCGGCCGGGGGATCGTCTCACCCTTGGTGTTGGACACCAGGCCACGGATACCGGCGATCTGACGCACCTGCATCTTGTTACCGCGGGCGCCGGAGTTGACCATCATCCAGACCGGGTTCGTCGCGGGGAACGCGTTGACCATGTCGGTCTCGACGTCCGCCGTGGCGTGGGTCCAGATCTCGATGAGCTCCTGACGGCGCTCCTCGTCGGTGATCAGACCGCGCTCGTACTCACGCTGGACCTTGTCGGCCCTGCGCTCGTAGTTCTCCATGATCTCGGCCTTGTTGGGCGGCGCGACGACGTCGTCGATGGAGATCGTGACGCCGGAGCGGGTCGCCCAGCGGAAGCCCGCGTCCTTGAGCGCGTCGAGCGAGTTGGCGACCTCGACCTTGGGGTAGGTCTCGGCCAGCTCGTTGACGATCGCGGACAGCTGCTTCTTGCCGACCTGGAAGTTGACGAACGGGTAGTTCGCCGGGAGCGTCTGGTTGAACAGGCACCGGCCGAAGGTCGTCTCCAGGCGGATGGTGTCGCCCGGCTCCCAGCCCTCGGGAGCGGCCCAGCCGCGCGGCGGCTGGACGTCACCGGCGAGCCGGATCTGGATCTTCGCCTGGATCTCCAGCTCACTGCGGTCGAAGGCCATCTGCGCCTCGGCCACCGAGCCGAAGACCCTGCCCTCGCCCTCCGCGCCTTCCTTCTGCGTGGTCAGCCAGTAGAGGCCGATGACCATGTCCTGGGTGGGCATCGTCACGGGCTTGCCGTCGGCCGGCTTGAGGATGTTGTTGGTCGAGAGCATCAGGATGCGAGCCTCGGCCTGGGCCTCAGCCGACAGCGGCAGGTGCACGGCCATCTGGTCGCCGTCGAAGTCCGCGTTGAAGGCGGTGCAGACGAGCGGGTGGATCTGGATGGCCTTGCCCTCGACCAGCTGCGGCTCGAACGCCTGGATGCCCAGACGGTGGAGCGTGGGGGCGCGGTTGAGCAGCACGGGGTGCTCGGTGATGACCTCTTCGAGCACGTCCCACACCACGGGGCGGGCGCGTTCGACCATGCGCTTCGCCGACTTGATGTTCTGGGCGTGGTTGAGGTCGACCAGGCGCTTCATCACGAACGGCTTGAACAGCTCCAGCGCCATCTGCTTGGGCAGACCGCACTGGTGCAGCTTGAGCTGCGGACCGACGACGATGACCGAACGGCCGGAGTAGTCGACTCGCTTGCCCAGCAGGTTCTGACGGAAGCGGCCCTGCTTGCCCTTCAGCATGTCGCTGAGGGACTTCAGCGGACGGTTGCCGGGACCCGTGACGGGGCGACCGCGGCGGCCGTTGTCGAACAGCGCGTCGACGGCCTCCTGGAGCATCCGCTTCTCGTTGTTCACGATGATCTCGGGCGCGCCGAGGTCGAGAAGTCGCTTGAGGCGGTTGTTCCTGTTGATCACACGACGGTAGAGGTCGTTGAGGTCGGAGGTGGCGAACCTGCCACCGTCGAGCTGCACCATCGGGCGCAGGTCCGGCGGGATGACAGGGATGCAGTCGAGCACCATGCCGCGCGGCGAGTTGGTCGTGTTGAGGAACGCCGACACGACCTTGAGCCGCTTGAGGGCGCGGGCCTTCTTCTGGCCCTTGCCGCTGCGGATGGTCTCGCGCAGGTTCTCGGCCTCGGCGTCGAGGTCGAAGCTGATCAGGCGCTCCTGGATCGCCTGCGCGCCCATGCCGCCCTTGAAGTAGCGGCCGAAGCGGTCGCGCATCTCGCGGTAGAGCATCTCGTCGCCCTCGAGGTCCTGGACCTTGAGGTTCTTGAAGCGGCTCCACACCTCGTCGAGCCGGTCCAGCTCACGCTGGGCCCGGTCGCGAAGCTGACGCATCTCGCGCTCGGCGCCCTCGCGGACCTTGCGGCGCTGGTCGCCCTTGGCGCCGGCGGCCTCGAGCTCGGCCAGGTCGCCCTCGAGCTTCTTCTGCCTGGCCTCGATGTCGGCGTCACGGCGCTGCTCGATGTGCTGCCGCTCGACGGAGATCTTCGCCTCCAGCGACGGCAGGTCACGGTCACGCAGTTCGGTCTCGACGTGCGTGATCATGTAGGCCGCGAAGTAGATGACCTTCTCCAGGTCCTTCGGGGCCAGGTCGAGCAGGTAGCCAAGGCGCGAGGGAACGCCCTTGAAGTACCAGATGTGGGTGACAGGCGCGGCCAGCTCGATGTGGCCCATCCGCTCACGACGCACCTTGGCGCGAGTGACCTCGACGCCGCAGCGCTCGCAGATGATGCCCTTGAAGCGGACGCGCTTGTACTTACCGCAGTAGCACTCCCAGTCGCGGGTCGGGCCGAAGATCTTCTCGCAGAAGAGTCCGTCCTTTTCCGGCTTGAGAGTCCGGTAGTTGATGGTCTCGGGCTTCTTCACCTCGCCGTGAGACCACTGGCGGATGTCGTCGGCCGTGGCAAGGCCGATCCGGAGCTCGTCGAAGAAGTTGACGTCGAGCATGTGTTATCTCCCCCTCAGACTTCTTCCACGCTGCTTGGCTCGCGCCGCGACAGATCGATACCGAGCTCCTCGGCCGCCCTGAAGACGTCCTCGTCGGTGTCACGCATCTCGATGGACATGCCGTCGCTGGA
>NZ_JBEZDO010000036.1:0-100442 GCF_040648355.1 Nonomuraea sp. NPDC049152
AGCCCACCGGCCCCGCAAGGCCGCCCTATGAGTTCAAGGGCGATCGTCAAGCATGTGGTGGGACGGAACCGTCAAGCATCACGTGGGTCTAGACACGTCGAAGCGAAGCAGCTATCGATCTTGAATGGAATACACGCGACTGGCAGACGTGACGGCAGAGATACAGGTCAATGGCCCTGTGCGGGCCGAATGGCGGCTCTTTCAGGCGGCAAGGGCGTACGAAGAATCTTCCCTGCATGAAGTGAACCGCTTGTTGTAGTGGTTCTGCATCGAGACGAACTTCGTCCAGCCGTTGGCCTCGGCGGTGTGCTGGGCCTTCGAGAACTGCCACGCCCACATGGACGAGGCGCCGATGTAGCGGGCCTTGCCGGCCTTGACCACGTCGTGCAGCGCCTCCATGGTCTCCTCGATGGGTGTCTCGTCGTCCCACCGGTGGATCTGGTACAGGTCCACGTAGTCGGTGCCGAGCCGCTCCAGCGAGGCGTCGATCGCCGCGTGGATGTGCTTGCGGGAAAGACCGCGGTCGTTGGCCGCCCTGCCGACGGGGAAGTAGACCTTCGTCGCGAGGACGTAGTCCTCACGCCGGGGGAAGATCTCGCGGAGCAGCCTGCCTGTCACGACCTCGCTGGCGCCCGAGGTGTAGACGTCGGCGGTGTCGAAGAAGGTGACGCCGGCCTCGGCCGCCCGCCGCACGATCGGTTCGGCCTGCTCCTGCGCGAGCACCCATTCCCACTCCTTGGGGTCGCCGTAGCTCATCATGCCCAGGCAGATCCTGGAGACCTTCAGCCCCGTCTTCCCAAGCCGCATGTAATCCATGGATGTCACTTTATGGGGGCTTGATGCCACGACTAGCGATCAGAACCAATTACCGGGAATGCACATCTAACCCGGAAACGACTCGGGGGCATACACAGGTGAGGTGTTCATGGTCTCGGTCAAGCGCGCAGCAGCCAGACTCCTGTTCGGATCCCGCTACGACAAGGTGCCATGGGGGCAGCGGGTCTACGTCCGACCTGGTGAGCGCCTCATCCGCGAAGCGCAGTGGCGCATCAGGATCGCGGGGGCGAAGACCGTGCCCCTCGCCGAATACCAGCGGAAGGTGCCGCTCGGGGAGATCGAGGAATTCCTCTCCTGCATGATGTGCGGCGAGTCGCACCAGCAGCCGATGTTCGAGCCGACGGGCGGAAATGGCTGGCGCTACCGAGTCGTCCGCTGCCCCTCGTGCGGCTTCCTCTACCGCAATCCCAACGTCAGGCCCGAACGGCTCGGCGACCTGTACGCCAACTCCTACAGCAGCTTCCTGACCGGCGCCTACGCCGCCAACAGGCAGCGCCGCTACCGCCTGACGATGGACGCCTTCTCCCCGGTGTTCGACGACGGCAAGGGCAGGCGGCTGCTCGACTTCGGCTGCGGCGCGGGACTGTTCCTCGAACTGGCCGAGCAGCGCGGCTTCGACGCCGTCGGCGTGGACCTGTCGCCCGACTCCGTCGAGCAGGCCAACGCCAGGCTGTCGCACGCCAAGGCCTACTTCGGCGCGCCCGAGGACGTGCCCGAGATCGCGGCGGGCGGGTTCGACGTGATCACGCTGTGGTCGGTGCTGGCGCACCTGCCCCGGCCGCTGGAGGACTTCGAGCGGTTCAGGAGCCTGCTGGCACCGGGAGGGGTGCTGCTGATCCTCACGGTGAACGCGGGCTCGCTGCTACTCAAGGCCTACGAGTCGGCGTGGAGCGGCTTCACCAAGAACCACCTCATGTTCTACTCCTCGCGCACACTGCCGACGCTGCTGCGCCGTACCGGCTTCGCGGGCGTGGCGTACGCGCCGCACTACGGCGACACGATAGAGGCGGGCACCACGCAGCTGCCCGAGGCGATGCGCGCCAGGCTGCGGCGCGCCGTGGAGAGCAGCGACGGCGGCAACATGATGCGGGCCCTGGCCTTCGCCGACGCCAAGGCGATCGAGAAGTGGGGCGGGCCGCTGGAGGTCCGCGGGCTCAAGGAGTGATCATCGTCATGCCCGGGACCGACCCGATCGAGGCCAGCGCCTTGCCCGCGTCGGCCAGGCCGATCGTGCGGGTGACGAGCTGGTCGGGGTGGAGGATCCCCGCCCTGATCAGCTCCAGCATCGGCCCGTAGGCGTGGGCCGCCATGCCGTGGCTGCCGAGCAGGCGCAGCTCGTGGGCGATCACTCTGCCCATCGGCAGCGGCGTGCGCTCGTCCGGCAGCAGGCCCACCTGCACGTGGCGGCCCCTGCGACGCAGGCTCTCGATCGAGGCGGCGGCCGCCGAGGGGCTGCCGAGCGCGTCGATGGACAGGTGAGCGCCGCCCCTGGTCAGCTCCATCACCTGGGCGGCGGCATCGCCTGAGGAGGCGTTGACGAAGTGGGTGGCGCCGGCGCGCTCGGCCAGGTGGAGCGCGTCGCCGCTGACGTCGACGGCCACGACTCTGGCCCCCGCCGCGGTGGCGATCATGATGGCCGACAGGCCCACGCCGCCGCAGCCGTGCACGGCCACCCACTCGCCCGGCTTGGCCTCGCCGACGTGCGCGACGGCGCGGAAGGCGGTGGCGAAGCGGCAGCCGAGGCTGGCCGCCGTGGTGAAGGCCATCTCCTCGGGCAGCGCGATGAGGTTGACGTCGGCGTGGTCGATGGCGACGTAGTCGGCGAAGGAGCCCCAGTGGGTGAAACCGGGCTGCGTCTGGCGCTCGCACACCTGCTGCTCGCCCGCGGCACAGGCCGCGCACGAGCCGCACGCGCAGATGAAGGGGACGGTGACCCTGTCACCCTCGTGCCACTCGCGCACGTCGGAGCCGACCGCCGCGACCACGCCCGCCAGCTCGTGTCCCGGCACGTGAGGGAGCGAGGTGATGTCGGGGTCATGGCCCTGCCAGCCGTGCCAATCACTCCTGCACAAGCCCGTCGCCGCCACCTCGATCACCACGCCGTGGGCAGAGGGGGAGGGGTCGGGCGCCTCCCGCAGGTCGAGATCGCCGCCGAACAGGTCGAACATCACCGCGCGCATCTCATGAGCTTAGAGTGACCTCCCGCAACCTGCGCAAGGCCTGGTGAGAGGCAGAACCGGGTTCGGTGGTGTACAGGACGAGCCGCAGGTCCTCACGGTCGGGAACCGGCAGGACCTGGCAGATCGCGTCGATCACGCCGACGACGGGGTGGGTGAACTGCTTGCGCTGCTCCCTTCGCACCCGCACCTCGTGCATCGCCCACAGCCGCGCGAACTCGGGGCTGAGCGCCAGCATCTCGGCGACCAGCGTCTGGATGGCCGTGTCGTCGGGATAGCGGCCCGCCGCCCAGCGCAGGTCGGCCACCGACGCTCGGGCGAAGCGGCTCTTCTCCTCGTCGCTCAGGTGCTCGGCCAGATCGGGGGAGCTGAAGACCCAGCGGATGACGTTCATGTTCTCGATCGGCTGGCTGTCGAGGTCGCCCATGAGCGTGCTGGCCAGCGGGTTCCACGCCAGGATGTCGTACCTGGCGTCGAGGACGTAGGCGGGCACCTCCTCGAGGAAGGCGATCAGGTGCATGATCGGCTGCGGCACGTCGCCGCGCCTGCGCGCGGGCTCCAGCGTCTGCCCCGTCAGGTGGAACAGGTGCGCGCGCTCGTCCGTCGACAGCATCAGCGCCCTGGCCAGCGCGTTGAGCACCTGCCGCGAGGGGTGCGGGCCCCTGCCCTGCTCCAGGCGGATGTAGTAGTCGATCGACATGCCCGCCAGTTGCGCCACCTCCTGCCTGCGTAGTCCGGGGGTACGGCGGCGCTCCCCGCCGGGCAGGCCCACCTCGCCCGGCGTCACCCGCTCCCTGCGGCTGCGAAGGAATCCGGCCAGCTCTTCACGGTTCATACCGGCCAGTCTTCATCAGGTCCGCGACGCGTGGGTGGTACCGCCGATCCCAGCCTCCTCAGGTCTCTCCCGCCCCGTCACCGATCGCGCGAGGGTGCAGGACATGACCACAGCACTCATCACAGGCGCCAACAAGGGCATCGGCTTCGAGATCGCCAAGCAGCTCGGCGAGCGCGGCATCACCGCGATCGTCGGAGCGCGCGACGAGGAGCTCGGCAGGGCCGCCGCCGAGCGGCTCGGCCAGCCGTACGTCAGGGTGGACGTCACCGACCCAGCCGGCGTGCAGACCGCCGCGAAGTGGATCGAGCAGGAGTACGGCGCGCTCGACATCCTCGTCAACAACGCGGGCATCACTGTCTGGCAGGAGGACGCCAGGCCCAGCGTCACCTCGGCCGACGTCCTCCGCCAGGTGTACGAGGTGAACGTGTTCGGCGTCGTCACCGTCACCAACGCGATGCTGCCGCTGCTGCGCCGTTCGGCGGCGGGCAGGATCGTCAACATGTCGAGCGAGCTCGGCTCGCTCACGATGGCCATGGACCCCGAGACTCCCTGGTGGCCCTTCAACCTGGTCGCCTACAACTCCTCCAAGACCGCGCTCAACATGGTCACCGTGTCGTACGCCAAGGAGCTGCTGGAGACCCCGATCAAGGTCAACGCGGCCAACCCCGGCTACTGCGCCACCGACCTCAACGCCAACACGGGATTCCGTACGCCGGCGCAGGGCGCGTCGATCGCCGTCCACCTGGCCACACTCGAGGCCGACGGGCCCAGCGGCACTTACCTGCAGGACGACGGCCCGATTCCCTGGTGAGGTGTGGACCCTTGCCGCTCGGACAGTAAGGGGGCATGGGACAAGAGGTTGACAAGGAGCGGTTCTCCGAGGCCGAGTACACGCGCTTCGGCGAACGCCTGACCGAGCAGCTCGCCGAGCTTCGCGAGAGGCTCAATAGACCGGGCTTCGGGGACGGACCCGCGACGATCGGAGCCGAGCTCGAACTCTTCCTGATCGACCGGCGCGGACTGCCGCTGCCGCGCAACGCCGAGGTGCTGGAGCTGCTCGGCGACGATCGGCTGACCGTGGAGCTCGGCCGCTACAACGTGGAGGCCAATCTCACACCGCTGCCGCTGGCCGGGCGCCCCTTCGAGCTGCTGGCGGCGGAGATGCAGGAGTTGACGAAGGCCGTCGACGGCGCGGTCGGCGAGCTGGACGGCGGGGGAGCGGTGCCGATCGGCATCCTGCCGACGCTCGGCACCGGCGACTTCACCCAGGCCGCCATCAGCGACGAGGCCCGCTACCGGGCGCTGGCCAGGGGGATGCGGCGGCTGCGGCTCGAGCCGTTCATCGTCAGGATCGACGAGCTGGAGCTGGAGGTGCAGGACGTCGTCCTGGAGGCGGCCAACACCTCCTGGCAGGTGCACCTGCGCACCCCCGCCTCCTCCTTCGCCAGGACCTACAACGGGGCCCAGCTCGCCATCGGCCCCGTGCTCGCCGCCTGCGGTAACTCGCCGTTCTTCCTCGGCAGGCGGCTGTGGGAGGAGACCAGGATCGCGCTGTTCGAGGGCGCGGCCGACGACAGGGACGTCGGCCGCCGCTTCCGCAGGGACGGCCGCGTCACCTTCGGCTCCGACTGGGTGCGTGAAGGGGCCTATGAGCTGTTCGAGTGGTACGTGCGCGACTACGACCCGGTGATCCCCTCGCTGTCGTCCGAGGGGGAGCTGGCCGAGCTCAGGCTCCACCTGGGCACGGTGTGGCAGTGGAACAGACCCGTGTTCGACCCCGTCGACGGCGGCCACCTGCGCATCGAGTTCCGCGCCCTGCCTGCCGGGCCCACCTGCGCCGACATGGCCGCCAACACCGCCTTCCTGCTGGGGCTCACGCTCGCGCTGGCCGAGAAGGACCTGACCGAGCTGCCGTTCGGCGACGCCTACCAGAACTTCTACCGGGCGGCCATGAACGGCCTGCAGGCCAAGCTCACCTGGGAAGGGCGCGAGGTGCTCGCCGCCGACCTGGTGCTGTCGCTGCTTCCCGAGGCCAAGGCGGCGCTGCTCAAGGCGGGCGTCCAGCCGTCCGACGCCGACCTCGACATCATCGCCCAGCGGGTACGGCTGGGCCGTACGGGAGCGGTGTGGCAGCGGGAGGCCATGGCCGAGCTGGGAGGTGACAGCGAGGCGATGGTGAGGCGGTACCGCGAGAACGCGCTAACCGGCCTTCCCGTGCACATGTGGCGTTAACCGAACCAGAGACCCCTTGCGTTCGTCAAACTATCCCAAAGGAATAGTAAAACGAGGGTCGAGGGGAACATGGCTTCCAAGGGGATGGTCCCGGCCGACAAGGCGCCTTTCACGCTGCGCAGGGCGACGGGGACCCTGGCAGAGGGCGCGGCCAAGCTGGCCGCCGACATCGGAGCCGCCGCGGTCGAGGCCGTGCTGGCGCAGGCCAACAGGAAGGCGGTGCGCAGGGGGGCGGCGGGCGCGCTCGGCACGATGCAGCCGAGGCCCGCCGACTGGTACGCCTTCGACGAGAAGGACAACGACACCACCGACTGGTATCCCCAGGGCCTGACCTGCGGGGAGGACTCGGGCTCCGCCGGGGTGCCGGTCTTCGTTGCCAGCTGGTACTTCAAGCCGGAGGCGCCGGTGCCCGAGCGGGGGATCAGGGTGACGTTCATGAGCCCCGTCACCCTGCGCTACCAGCACGCGCTGCTCGTGGAGGCCAAGCCCGACGGGTCGTACGGGCCCATCAACATCCACGCGGGCGGCGTCGCGTGGTACGGCGACCAGCTCTACGTCGCCGACACCACGCGGGGGCTGCGGGTCTTCGACCTGAACCACATCCTCGACCTGCGGACCGCGCAGAACGACCTCGGGGACGCCGCCCGCATCGGGCGGGCCGGCGGGAAGTTCCACGCCTTCGGGTACCGGTACGTGATCCCCCAGACGGACTTCTGGCGGGTGGTGTCGCAGGGGGCGCACTTCTCGTTCGTCGCCGTCGACCGCAGCACCACCCCGCACGCGCTGGTGTCCGGCGAGTACGTCGAGGACGCGCCCACCGGCAAGGTCGCCAGGTGGGACCTCCCGCTGACGGACGGGGTGCCGAGGGACGCCTTCGCCATGCCGCACGCCAAGATCCAGGGGGCGGTGTCGTCCGGCGGGAAGTGGTACCTCAGCCAGGCGGCCGACGCACGCACCAACGGCAAGCTCATCGTGGACGCGGGCGGGACGGTGACGGTCCGGCCGTTCCCCATCGGGCCGGAGGACCTGACGGTGTCGGGCGGGCGCGTCTGGAGCGTCACCGAGTTCAGAAACCGCCGCGTCATCTTCGGCGTCCCCCTCTAAGGCTGCGACGTCCCAGGCGTCATCGACCGGTCCTCGTATAGGCAGCCTCTCACGCCCCCTGTCTAGCTGCGGGAATGCCACAGATGACGGCTGTTGGGGCCGACCTTGCCGACAGGCCGGCGCGGGTCGGTCGCACTACCAGCGATCTGCCCGGGGGTGGCACCCGCTTCCTGGCGCATGGCGACAGCTCCTGGCCGCCCACATGAAGGGGCTGTCGTCGCTGTGAACTCCTCGACGAGCTCCGCGGCCCGGGAGCGAGCGCGGCGCGCGGCCGTCGCCGGCAGGCCTGGCTCGGCCAGGTGCCGGGACCGTGGTGTGCCTGCGCCGGACGATGTCTATCCCGAAGCTTGGGGATACCCCCGCGTCCGCCGCCTTCGCCATTCTCAGGGAGCGGCCGAGAGGCACCGCGGCGAGGGCGAGGGATTTCTGTGAAGCACATCAATGACTACGACCGGTTCTATGTCGCCGATCCGGATTTTTTCGAGGCCCCGGACAGGATTCCGGATGGGGACACCCGTCTCCCTTTCTTCTCGGCGGATGTGCCCGCGGGCTGGCGGCGTGAGGAGAACGGGTGGTGGGTTCGGCTGAATCCGTCCACCGAGGCAGGTCCCGAACAGGGGTGGATGATTCATGTTTCGGTCGCCGAGCATCTGGTCGAGCGCACGGTCGAGATCGTGGGCGGGTACTGCCTGAAGCGCTCGATCGGATTCGAGGGCATCCGCAGCCGCCGGGCCGCCCGCGCGCTGAACGCCAAGCGCGCCGACCGCAGGCGAAGCGGCCGGCTGATGACGCTCTTCCCGGCGGACGAAGCGCGGTTCACGACCGCACTGCTCGACCTGGACGCCCTTTTGAAAGGACAGCCGGGCCCCTATGTGCTGGGCGCGCTGCGGCACGGCTCCGGCCCGCTCTATTGCCGATACGGCTCGTTCGCCCCGGCCACCGAAACCGACGAGCACGGCGAACCGGTGAGCAGACTGCGCTGCCCGGATGGCCGGTCGGTCGTGGAGGACAGCGCTCCGGTGTTCCGTCCACCCGACTGGATCTCCGTCCCGGAGGTGCTGGACGCGGATCTGCGAGCGATGCGCGAAACCGTCCAAGGCGGGCTCCCGTACCGCATCGAGCGCGCCCTGGCGATCACCAACGCGGGCGGCACGTATGTGGGCGCGGATCGCCTGACCGGCGCGCGGGTCGTCCTGCGTGAGGCACGGCCGCACGCGGGTCTCGACGAGCACGGCGAGGACGCGGCGACCCGGCTCGACCGGCATCGCGCGGCGCTGGAGCGGGCCGCGGGCCTGGAATGCGTGCCGGAACTGCTCGACTACCGCACGTTCGGCGAACACCGGTTCCTGATCGAGGAGTTCGTCGAAGGCGTGCCGCTGAACCTCGCGGTGCTCGCCGGCCTGCCGTTGCTCACTCACCAGGAGGCCGTACGCGAGTCCGGGGACGTCGCCACGTACACGGAATGGGCGATGGACGTCTTAGACAAGCTGCGGGACGCGGTGGACGGACTGCTCGGCCGCGGGATTCGCCTGGGCGAGCTCGATCCCGAGAACGTCGTGATCCGTCCGGACGGGCGCGTCGCACTGGTCGATCTCGAATCGGCGACATCGCTCGGCGATGACCGTGCTCCGGCGGCCGACGACCCGCAGTTCTGCGTCCCCGCAGGTGTCCGTGGAGCCGCGGCGCACGGACATCTGATCGACAGGCTGCGGCTGTGGCTGTTCCTCCCACTGCCGTATCACGAGCGGGCCAAGGTGCGGACGCTGTCCGAGGCCGTCACTCGGCATTACCCGGTGCCGCCCGATTTCGGCGCGAACCTGGTGCGCGTACTGGGGTGCTCCGAGCGCGACTCCGCAGGGGACGCGCTGGACCGGCCAGAGGCGAACTGGCCGAGGATCCGGGACTCTCTCGTCCGCGGCATCCATGCGGTCGCGAGCCCGCATCGGCGGGACCGGCTGTTCCCTGGGACGCCGACGACTCCCACGACGATCGGCGGCTACCCGCTCGGGTACGGGGCGGCGGGGGTTCTCTACGCCCTTGGCCAGGCGGGTGCCGAGATTCCGGAGGAGTACGTCGAGTGGCTGGCGAAGGCGGCCCTCGACGATCCCGCTCCCCTGCCGGGCCTCTACGACGGGCTGCATGGTGTGGCGTTCGTCCTCGACCACCTCGGTCACCGCGAGACGGCACTCACCGTGATCGACCGTTCCCGGCCGCTGGATGAGGCGGCGCGCTCGGCGGATCTCAACGGCGGCCTGGCGGGCATCGCGCTGAACCTTCTCCACTTCGCCCGGGTGACCGGCGACGAGGAGCTGCGGGCCCGCGCCGTACGCCTGGGCGACGACCTCGCCGAACGCGTCCGGGACGGGCTCCCTGCGACCCCGGGCAGGCCGGAGCCGTTCGGCCTGCTGCACGGCCCGACCGGGCCTGCCCTGCTCTTCCAGCATCTGCACGCGCATACCGGCGACCCCCGCTACCTGGACCTGGCCGACGTGGCCCTGCGGCACGACCTCGACCGGTGCGTGACCCGTCCCGACGGCACGGTGCATCTGTTCGACGGCATCCGCTACCTGACGTACCTGCACGGCGGGAGCAACGGCCTGGCCTTCGTCCTGCGGAACCAGCTCCGGCACCGTCCGGCGCCCGACCTGCGAGCGGCGCTCGAAGGCATCAGGCGCGCGTGCCAGCCGGCCTGCGTCCACAACGCGGGACTGTTCCGCGGCCGCGCCGGCATGATCGCGACGCTGGCCGAGCTCGGCTTCGCCGAGGACGGCCAGGCCATCAGGGACCAGGTTCGCCGGCTCGCCTGGCACGCCCGGCGGCACCGCGGACACCTGGCCTTCCCCGGCTTCCGCATGCGCCGGTTGGCCATGGATCTGGCGACCGGATCCGCGGGCGTTCTGCTCGCCCTCAACGCCGCGTTCGGGGAACGTACGGGGATCCTTCCCCACCTCGATTCGCGGACGGCCACAACCGACACCACGGAGGGAGGGAGGTGAGAACCGTGGACCAGATCCTTGCCCTGCAGGAGATGGAGGAGGACTTCGTCTCCGTGCCGTCGAACTGCGTGAGCTGGACGTCGAGCAACACGGCCTTCTGACGCCAGGCGTCGGAAGCGTCCCCGGTGCCGGCCGGTCCTTTCACCGCGGCCGGCCGGCACCGGCCCATCACCTTCGGAGGGGAAATGCTGGCCGAACTGTTTCTTGCGGCGGATCCGTTGTTCGCCGACACCGTGGAGAACGTCGACGATGGCGGGACCAGGTTCCAGCCACCCATGCGAGCCGGATGGACACGGGTGGAAAGCGGCGGCTGGGTGCAACTGGCCAAGCGGGGTACGACCCTGCCGGACCAGGGATGGAAGATTCACGTCTCGGCCACCTCGACCGACGCGGCCAAAGTGATCGACACGGTCTGCGGCTACTGCTTCGAGCACGGATTGAGCCTGAAGTTCCTGCGCAGCAGGCAGATCATGCAGATCGTCAACAGTAAGGTGGCCGCACGCGGGTCCAGCGGAAAGCTGATCACCGTCTACCCGCCCGAACACCTCCTCGAACGGGCCCTGAACGACCTTTCCGAGCTGCTCGCCGGCACCGAGGGTCCGTACGTGCTGAGCGACCTGCGGTGGGATGCCGGACCACTGTACGTCCGCTATGGCGGGTTCAAACCCCGGACCTGCCTTTCCGCCGAGGGCGAGCACGTGCCCGCCATCCGGGACCCGGCCGGGCGCCTGACGCCCGACCTTCGCGGCCCCACGTTCCGGCCGCCGTCCTGGGCACCGGTTCCCCCTTTCATCGAGACGAGGATCGAGGCGAGGCGCGGGAAAGCCCCGGAGCCGTTCCCCTACCGGGTCGAGAAGGCCTTGCGCCTGTCGAACGCCGGCGGCGTCTACCGCGCGACGCAGCCGGAATCCGGCCGTACCGTGGTGCTCCGTGAGGCTCGGCCGCACGCCGGGCTGGACGACGCGGGCGACGACGCGGTCACCCGCCTGCTACGCGCGCGGGCCGTCCTGCAACGGCTGCACGACGTCGACGTGGTCCCCAAGGTCCTCGCTTACCGCGTGCACTGGGAACACCACTTCCTCGTGGAGGAGTTCGTCGAGGGCGAGAGCCTGCTGGACGCCGTCGCCCGGCGGCACCCGCTGCGCCGTCCGGGTCACACCACGGCGAGCCGGGCCGAGTACGCATGCTGGGCGCTGACCATCCTGGAGCGCGTCGAGTCGGCCCTGGCCTGCCTGCACGAAAGGGGGATCGTCTTCGGCGACCTCCAGCCCGGCAACGTGATCGTCCGCCCCGACGGCCGGGTGTGCCTGGTCGACTTCGAGACGGCGCACGAGCTCTCGGATGACCCCGCGTCGGGCCTGGCCACCGCGGGCTTCGCCGCCTCGTGGGCACGATCCGGGTTCGATCCCGACGACTACGCTCTGCAATGCCTGCGCCTGGCCCTGTTCCTCCCCATCACCCAGCTCATCCGGTTGGATCCGGCCAAGATCGGAATCCTGGTGGACGCCGCCGAGGAGCTGTTCCCCGTGCCTGAAGGCTTCGGACGCCGCTTGCGGGAACGTCTCGCCCCGCCTCCGGAGTTCGCGGCTCGCGTGCGGCCCGCGTCCCGGCATCGCGCCTGCGCCCGGCCGCCGCGTCTCCCCGCCCCGTCCTGGCCGGCCACCCGGGACGCCCCTGCGTGGCCGACGATATTGGACGCGATGCGAGACGCGATCGTCTGCAGTGCGACGCCGGGGCGCGATGACCGGCTCTTCCCCGGAGATCCCCGCCAGTTCGAGGGGCAGGGAGCCACCCTCGCCTTCGGCGCCGCGGGTGTTCTCTACGCGCTGCACGCCACGGCACGTACCGGCTACCCCGGTTTCGAGGAACACGTCGACTGGCTGATCCGCGCGAACAGGCGCATCGAGACGCCGCGCGCGGGGCTCTGCGACGGGCTGACCGGAATCGCGTACGTTCTCGCCGAGCTGGGCCGGCACGACGAAGCCCTCGACGCGCTGAGCCGTCTGCGTGGCCTCGACCTTCGCGGGAGCGCGGCCGGTCTGTTCGGTGGTCTCGCCGGGATCGGCCTCGGCCTCCTGCACCTCCGCGACCGGCTCGGCGGGCCGAACGAGGAGGCGGTCCGGATCGCAGAACGGCTGACTCGCGTGATCGACGGAGACGTGAGCGACGTCGCCACCGTGACCCGCCCCGGCCTCATGCACGGCTGGTCGGGCGTCGCACTGCTGCTCATCCGCCTGTACGAGGTAACCGGGCAGGTGCGCTACCTCGACGCCGCCTCGACCGCGTTGGCCAGGGACATCGCCCACTGCGGCGTCCCGGCCGACGGATGCCTCCAAGTACGAGAGGGGACCGACTGGCGCCTGAGCCTCACGCGAGGAAGCGCCGGCATCGCGGTCGCGCTCCGGGAATACCTCGCGTACCGGGCGGATGACGATCACTACCGCCACGTCCTCGATGCCCTCCGCGCCGGGCTGGGGACGGATCTGATGCTGTCCGCCGGGCTTCTCGAGGGGCGTTCGGGAGTCCTGGCCGCCCTGGCACATCTGTCCGGCGCCGACGGCGATCCCGCCGTCGACACGCACCTTCGTCACCTCGGCTGGCACGCGGTCCGCTTCCACCGGCACCTCGCCTTCCCATCGGGTGACCTCAACCGGCTGTCCATGGACCTGGGCACCGGAACGGCAGGGGTGCTTCTCGCCGTCCACGGCGCGCTCGGACTGGGCGGCGCCCCGCTGGCCTGGGCCGGTACGGCCCCCCTGACGACGAGCCCGGCCCGTTGACCCGGCCGCTGACGTCGAGGCGCCCGGCAGGCGGCGCGGACGGGCGGCTGTCCTGCAACCGCGACTTCCTGGTCATGTCGATGGGGAACGGCCTGTCGCAGGTGGGCACGGGCGCGGCGGGCATGGTGCTGCCGCTGGTAGTCCTGCGCTCGACCGGCTCGACGCTGTGGGTCGGCGTGGTCGAGGCCGTCTGGATGGCGTCCGTCGGCCTTGCATGTGTGCCGGCCGGTCCGATCGTGGACCGCTTCGACCGGCGTACCGTCCTGCTGATCTGCGATGCGGGACGCGCACTGGCCAGTGCCGCGCTGGCCCTTGCCTCGCTCGATGGCCGCCCACCGGTCTGGATCCTCTTGAGTGCGGGCGTCGTCCTGGGCTTCCTGGGCGCACCGTCCAACGCCGCGTTCCTCGCCTCGCTCCGCCGGCTCGTTCCCGGGTCACGGCTGTCCACGGCCGTGTCGGTGACGCTGGGGCGTATCCAGGCCGCGAATCTGATCGGCCCGATCGTCGGCGGCTTCCTGTTCAGCGTGTCGCCCAGCGCCCCGTTCTGGTTCGACGCCTGCTCGTTCGTCATATCCGGGGTGTGCGTGTTCGCGGTGCGCAGGTCTTTGCGCGCCACCCCGGCCGCCGGATCCCGGTTCATGAGCGACCTCACCGCCGGATTCCGATTCGTGTGGAGGGAGAGGCTTCTACGGACCTGCCTGCTGACGACCGTGGCGCTCGGCCTGATCCTCCAGGGCATCCTGCTGCTCGTCATCATGGTCAACGCTCAGCGCGGCGCGAGCGGGCCATCGGTCGGCTTCATCGTGTCCGCCGCCACCGGAGGAGCCCTGGTCGGCACCGTGCTCGCCCCCGTCGCCGGAGGCAGGTTCCCGCCCGTACGACTCGTCATGGGCGCCACCGCGGTCACTGGTTGCCTGGTACTCGTCATGGCCACCGCCCGCGACCGGATCGCCATGGCCGCCCTGCTCGCCCTGGCCATGGTCGTCATGTCCATCGCCGGGAGCGTGCTGACCACGACCCGGCTGCTGCGGACACCCGACGGCTTCCAGGGACGGGTGAACAGCGTCTTCAACCTCACTCAGTTCGCCGCGGCACTCGGCCCGACCATGGCCGGCCTGATGCTCGACCGCCTGTCCGGCGGCGCGAGCCTGCTGATCTTCGCCGGGCTGCTGTGGGCCCTGACGCTCCTGCTGACCCTGCTGAAGGTCCCGGCGCCGGAGGCGGCGGCCGGGTCCCCCGATCCCGACGCGCCGGCCCCCGGAGGTCGCGCATGACCGCCTACTCCATCATGATGCCGTTCGCCCCCGCGCGTTCCCAGCAGATCCTGCCCTACGCCGCGCTCACGCAATGGAGCAAGGCGCACCGCCTGTGGCAGGGGCAGGCGGACATCAGCGACCCGAACCAGACCTTCGTGTTCGCGGCGGCGTCGGGTTTCCGCGTCCCGGTCGGGACGGGCGTGCTGCTCATGCCGAACCGCCATCCCGCCACCGCGGCGCAACTCGCTCAGACGCTGGCAATGACCATGGGCCACCCGGTCGTCGCCGGTTACGGTCCGGGTGCCGAGGCCCTCCAGCGCGCCTTACTCGGCATGCCGTATCGGAGCCCTCTGACCGCCACGCGCGAGTACCTGACCATCATGCGCGGGCTGCTGGCCGGGGAGAGGGTCGAGCACGAGGGGGAGTACTTCTCGTGCCGCTTCGCCCTGAGGCCCGTCCCGAGCCCGCCGGTCGAGATCGGCGTGGGGGTGCTCGGACCGGCCATGGCACGGGTCGCCGGCGAACTGGCCGACGTGGCCATCACCTGGCTGGTCCCCGCCGCCCGCCTCCGGGACGTGATCGTCCCCGCGCTTCGCGAGGGCGCCGAGGCGGCCGGACGTCCGGTACCCCGCCTGGTGTCCCTCGTCCCTGTGGCGCTCGACACGGACGGACGCGACCTGCCCGATCTGGTGATCGCCGGGCATTCCGGCCACCTCCGCCTGCCGCACTACGCCACGATGCTGCGAAGGTGCGGTATCGACATCGACACCGCCGACCCGCGCGCCGCCGCGACGGCGTTGATCAAGGGCGGCGCGTTCGTCGGCGGCGGTCTCGCCGACGTCCGCGAGCAACTGCGCCATCATGCCGACGCCGGCGCCGACGAGATCGCTTTGAATCTCTCCGGCGTGTATGTGCGCAACGGCGAGGCGACGGCGTTGCGTGAACTCCACATGATCTTGGAGGAGGTCGCCGCATGAGAGCATCGCCTGATCGGGGAGCCGCGCCCCCTCGGCGGCTCTTCGTTTACGGCACCCCATCCTGGGGGCGACTGACCGTCAGCGCGGCGTGAGGGTGAAGTCGGCCCGGTAGTCGCCGGCGCTCGGGGCGGCGCCCGATCTGGGGTACGGCTTGAGATCGACGAGCCGCAGCTCGTGCCCGGCGACGGTGATCGCCGTCTCGAACCTGCCGCTGGTGTGCAGCTCATGATCGGCGGGCGGTGCCGTCCCGGCGACGATCCGCACCTTCACCACCGCATCGCCCTCCCACACGCACTGCACGCCAGTGGGGCAGCGGCTGTCCTGGCCCACGCCCGTCAACGTCACCGCGAGCTCCTCCCCCGTGAGGCGGGCGGTGTCGCCGGGCGCGAGCGTGAAGACCTTCCCAGGCTCGGCGGCGACCTCACCGCCCGATCCCGCCGTCGCGGAGCCACAGCTCAGCAGCGACAACGGCACGGCCAGCGCAAGAGCCACCATTCCTGATCTCACACGGATCAGTATAGAGACCAGGTGGTTTCGCATGATCGTATGCACGGAGCCCGCCGGGGTTCACGCGTGGAGGCACCGGTGCGGCGCCCTGCGAGAAGGGGGTTCAGGCGTCGAGGTGCCGGTGCAGCGCCCGCCGGTAGTCGCGGTCGAAGTCGTCGTAACGCGCCCGCAGCTCGGCGCCGGGCCATCCCTCGGGCAGCAGTTCGGCCGGCAACAGCGGATCGGCCAGCAGCTGCCGCAGCACCGCCGCCGACACCAGGAACCCCTCGGCCAGCCCCTCCGCCCTGTCGAGCGCCTTCAGCAGGCGCCGCGACTCGACGGCCCAGCCCTCCAGATCCCACAACAACCCCGTCGGGTCCTCGCGCGGCGTGCCGTCCACGAGCGTGCACTGCGCGGCGACGATCTCCGGGAGCCGCCTGATCAGGTTCGCCGGACGTAGCCAGGTGCCCTCACGCAGCTCGGCCAGGCGAAGCGCGGTCATCGTGTGCCGCAGCGCCGCCCTGTCGGCGGGCGCGCGCCGCTCGGCGGTGACGATCGCGATCTCCCACGTGCCGTCCCACGCCCTGGTGTGCGGGGAGCGGCTCTCGTCCTGCCTGGCCTGCCGTTCGCGCAGCCGCTCCGACAGCGCGTATCGCCCGTCCTCCTGCACCAGGTCGCCCGCCGCCACCATCCGCGACAGGGCCGCCCGCACGGTGCCCTCCGCGATGCCGAACACCTCGCCGATGCGCACCAGCGCCCTGCTCGGCAGCCGGGGCGGGTGGCTGCCGAGCAGCGCGCTCAGCACGGCGGAGCGGGCGGTCAGCGTATTACGGTCTTCCATCGCGTGTTGATTATATGTAACACTCCGAGAATGGCGAGCTATCTGATCGAACCCGTCGACCGCCCAGGCGGCCGCTACGACACCTCGCGCTACCAGGGAGCGGCCGGACGCAACTGGTGGTCCTGCGACCCCTCGCTCCAGCTGCTGATGCGCCGCCATCTCGGCGAAGGGTACGGCTGGGCCGAACCCCATCTGTCCCGCCTCGGCGCGCTCATGGGCGGACCGATCGCCGCACACGCGGAGGAGACTGACCGCAACCCACCCCGCCTGGAGAAGTACGACAAGTGGGGGCGTGACATCAGCCAGGTCGTCATGCCGCCGTCGTTCACCGCGGCCCGCGAGGCGCTGATGGCCGACAACTTCACCTCGCCGGAGTTCGCCGCGACCGCCACGCGGAACGGCGCCGCCCCCGCCGCCCTGGCCGCGGCCTGGACGTACCTGCTCGACCAGGCGGACATCGGGATGGGCTGCGCGCTCGGCACCGGCGGGGACATGGTGGTGTCCCTCGCCGAGAAGCACGCGCCCGCCGACGTTCGCGATCGGGTCCGCTCGATCTTCGCCAACGGCTTCTACTCCGGCGAGGCCGCTCAGATGTTCACCGAGCGGACGGGCGGCTCCGACCTGGCCGCGCTGGAGGCCGCCGCCGAGCCGGACGGGGAGGCGTGGAGCCTGACCGGCCTGAAGTGGTTCGCCTCCAATGCCAACGGCTCCGCCTTCGTGGTCCTGGGCAGGCTGCCCACGGGTGACGTGGCGCCGTTCCTGGTGCTGTGGGAGCGGCGCGACGGGTCCCGCAACGCCGTACGGATCAGGAGACTCAAGGACAAGCTCGGCACCCGGTCGGTCGCCTCCGCCGAGGTGGAGTTCACCGGCGCCGAGGCGTTCCTGCTGGCGGGCTCGGGGTCCGGCTCCGGCCTCGGCACGATGATGAAGCTCACCAACGCCTCACGGCTCGGCGTCGCCATGATGGGCGTCGGCGTCGCCCGCCGCGCCCTCGTCGAGTCGATCTGCTACGCCTCAGCGCGCGAGGCCTTCGGCCGTCCGCTCATCGAGCAGCCGCTCATGCGCCGCAAGCTCGCCGAGCTCGTCGTCGAGGTCGAGGCCGCGCAGGCGCTGGTCTTCGACGGCCACCTCGGCCCGCGCCTCCGCCTGGCCCCCGCCCTCGTCAAGCTCCGCACCGCCAGGCTCGGCGTCACCGCGGCCAGCGACGCCATCGAGATCCACGGCGGCAACGGCTACATCGAGCAGTGGCCCGTCGCCCGCCTCCTGCGCGACGCGCAGGTCAACCCGATCTGGGAAGGCGGCGACAACATCCTCTGCCTGGACGTGCGCAGGGCGATGCTGAAGGAGCAGGCCCACCTCCCCTTCCTGGACCGGCTGCGGTCGGCGGCGACGTCGACGCTGGTGCACTCGCGCGCCGACGACCTGGAGAAGGCGATCACCGCGTGGCAGTCGCTCGACCCCGCGCTCGCCGAGGCGAGGCTGTATCCGCTGGCGCAGTTCATGGCGGACGTCTACGCGGCCGCGCTGCTGGAGGAGCAGGCGTCGTGGGGGCTCGACGACGGGCGCAAGAGCGTGGTCGCCCGCCGCTACGCCGAGGCCCACCTGGCCGATCGCGGGCCGCTGCGCGGGATCGACGCCCCTGACACGGACGACTTCGACGCGCTCGTCGCGGGGGCGTTCGTCCGATGACCGTGCGATCAGAGCGGGACGGCCCCGTCACCACGGTGGTGCTCTCCAGGCCCGAGGCCCGCAACGCCGTCGACCGCAAGACCGCCGACGCGCTGGTCGAGGCGTTCACCGAGTTCGAGGCCTCCGACGCCGCCGTCGCCGTCCTGTGGGGTGAGGGCGGCACGTTCTGCGCGGGCGCCGACCTCAAACGCCTCGACAACCACGTCGGCGAGGAGGGCGGCGGCCCCATGGGCCCCACCAGGATGCGGCTGACCAAGCCGGTCATCGCCGCCGTCGCCGGACACGCGGTCGCGGGCGGCCTCGAACTCGCTCTCTGGTGCGACCTGCGGGTGGCCGAGGAGGACGCGGTCTTCGGCGTCTTCTGCCGCCGCTGGGGCGTCCCCCTGATCGACGGCGGCACGGTACGGCTCCCGCGCCTCATCGGCCAGTCCCAGGCCATGGACCTGATCCTCACCGGCAGGCCCGTTCACGCCGACGAGGCGCTGCGCATGGGCCTGGCCAACAGGGTCGTCCCCCCTGGCCAGGCCCGCCAGGCCGCCGAGCGGCTGGCCCACGACCTGGCCCGCTTCCCCCAGACGTGCCTGCGCGGCGACCGCATGTCGGCACTGGAGCAGGAGGGGATGAGCGAGGAGGACGCGATCGTCAACGAGCTCCGCCACGGCATCGCCGCCCTGGGCGAGGCGGCCGAGGGCGCCGCCCGCTTCGCCTCCGGCGCGGGCCGCCACGGAGACTTCCCCGGATGAGCGACGGCGTCCACCGAGGGCCGGCCGCCCGCCTGAACGCCCCGGTCACCGCGGCGCCCCGCGTCACGAAAGAGGGCCGCGGGCAGATCGTCCGCGAGCCCGGGGAACCGCCCCGATCTTGTCGGTGCGCTCACGTATGGTGAGTCCATGCCGGACATCGACGGTGTGACGATCACGAGCCCGGACAAGGTGGTCTTCCCGCAGGGCGGGCGGACCAAGCTCGACCTGGTCCGCTACTACCAGGCGGTCGCGGAGGGGGCGCTGCGCGGCGTCTCGGGGCGGCCCATGATCCTCAAGCGGTTCGTGCACGGCATCGAGCAGGAGGCGTTCTTCCAGAAGCGCGCCCCCGCCAAGCGCCCCGCCTGGATCGAGGTCGCCGAGCTGCGTTACAGGTCGGGGCGGAGTGCCGAGGAGGTCGTCGTCACCGACGCCCGCCAGCTGCTGTGGGTGGTGAACCTGGGCTGCGTCGACCTCAACCCGCATCCCGTGCGGGCCGCCGACCTCGCTCATCCCGACGAACTGCGCATCGACCTCGACCCGGTGCCGGGCGTGCCGTGGGGACAGGTGCTGGAGACGGCGCAGGTGGCGCGCGAGGTGCTCGCCGACCACGGGCTGGTCGCGTGGCCGAAGACCTCGGGTTCGCGCGGCTTCCACGTCTACGCCCGCATCACGCCCGACTGGGACTTCTCGCAGGTACGGCAGGCGGCGGAGGCCGTCGCCCGCGAGGTCGAGCGGCGCGCGCCCGACCTGGCGACCAGCCGGTGGTGGAAGGAGGAGCGGCAGGGCGTCTTCGTCGACTACAACCAGAACGCCTACGACCGGACCGTCGCCTCCGCCTACTCCGTCAGGCCGGTTCAGGACGCCCGCGTGTCCACGCCGCTGACGTGGGACGAGGTGCCGGGGTGCCGTCCTGAGGAGTTCACCATCGACACCGTGCCCAAGAGGTTCGCCGCTCTGGGGGACCCGTGGGAGGACATGGACCTGCACGCGGGCTCGCTCACCTCGCTGCTGGAGCTGGCCGAGGCGCAGGGCCCGCCGCCGGAGCGCACCGAGCTGCCGCTCGTCGAGATCGCCAGGGCCCAGCACAAGGACGAGGCGCTGGCGGGCCTCGCAGCGTGGAAGGCCCGCCATGCCGCCGTCGTGGAGTTCCTCGAGCCCGCCGACGTGCTGGTGGACGGGATGAGGGGTCGCAGCAGCGTGTGGTACCGCATCAGGGTCAACCTGCGGCACGTGCCCGAGAGCATGCGTCCCGAGCAGGAGGCGCTGGAGGTGGACTACAACCCGTGGCCCGCCGACTGGCGCCCGCCCGAGCCCTGAGAACTGGCGACCCGTGCCCTGAGAACCGGCCCGTGCCCGAGCCAGGGAAACCTGCGCCCTAGACCAGGCCCGCCTCCAGGGCGTGGTCCAGCTCGGCGATCACTCCGGTGACGGGGGTGCAGGCCGGCAGGCGCGGGGCGGCGAAGTAGCCGGGCTTGTGCGCCCTCAGCAGCGCCTCGCCGTCCAGCCGCCAGGTGAAGCCGCGCCGCCCCAGCAGGGTCGCGAACACCTCGCCCGCCCGCTCGTCGTCGCGTGCCGCCAGGTGCCTGATCGGCACGGGGGAGACGGCGTCCCCCCTGAGGTAGCGGCTGACGGCGTCGCGGTACCGCCCCCTGGTGACCAGGGATGGGTCGGCGAAGGCCGCCTCGACCGCGCCGAAGTCGGTGTAGTAGCCGAGCCCGTCGCGCTCGTCGAAGATCAGCGCGACGCTCTCCTCCTCGTGGAGATGGTCGGGGAACTCCAGCGACGTGAACTCCCGCATCCGCGCCGCGACCTCGTCACCGCGCAGGACGACCAGGTCGGAGCCGAAGTGCTCGACGAACTGCCGTCGCTGCGCCGCCTGGATCTGCCACGCCTCGGCCAGCAGGGCGGGGTTGCGGAACACCATGGCCGGATCGCGCAGCGCGGCCTCGGCCGCCGCCCGCACGAGCCGCGGCCGCAGTTCGGCGGTGTAGACGGCGGGCGTGGCGCTGATCATCCAGTCGTCCAGGGTGACGGGGATGAGCCGCCCGACCATGAACATCCCCGGATCGAGCACGTCGAAGGCCGCCTCGCCCAGATCGGAGTGAGCGGTGTAGGTCAGCTCGTCGATCATGTTGAACAGGATGATCGCCGAGCCCGCGACGGTGCGGACCTCGAAGACGCCCTCCACCACGTCCTTCCAGCCGAGCACCATGGCCCGTTCGGCCTCGTGCAGCTCGGGGCGCTCGGCCACGAACCTGTCGATCAGCAGGTCGCCGCCGGGCAGGCGGTACTCCAGCGCGAAGTGGTCGAGGGCGAGCGCTGAGGTGGCCTCGTCGGTGATCACCCCGTCGGGGAAGAAACGGCCGTACGCCAGGCCGAGCTCCCTGGTGAACCTTCCTGACACCGCGAACTCCAGCAGCTCTGGTTTCAGCTCCGCGGCACGCGCGAGTAGATCCATGGGCCGACCTTAGCCGCGAGCCTTACCGGCTTGAGGTGATTTTCGGTAACCGGAAAGGGACAGTCTGTTACTCCGGCGGCTGCCCGATGTCCTCGTTCCACACCCGGGGCCACCGCTCGATGAACGCGGCCATCAGCGCGCGGCATTCGGCCGAGTCGACCACCACGACCTCCACGCCGTGGGCGATCAGGAGGTCCTCGCGGCCCATGAACGTCCGGTTCTCACCGATCACCACGCGCGGGATCTCGTAGAGCAGGATCGCGCCCGTGCACATCGCGCACGGCGACAGCGTCGTGTACATGGTCGAGCGCCGGTAGACGTGCGCGCTCCTGCGGCCCGCCCGCTCCAGCGCGTCGGTCTCGCCGTGGCGGATGACGCTGCCCTCCTGCACCCTGCGGTTACGGCCCGCGCCGAGCACCTCGCCGTCGGCCACCAGTGCCGCCCCCACGGGCACCCCGCCCTCGGCCAGCCCAGCGCGGGCCTGTTCGACGGCGATCTCCAGGAAGTCCATGGGCTCACCCTAGGGCGTTGCAACCGGCGTGCAAGGATCACGCCCTACCTTCGGGGCATGTCAAGCCGATGGCTGTTCGGAGTGGCCGCCGCCGCGGCGGCCGCCTCCCTCACGCTCCCCGTCACCGCGGCGCAGGCCGCGGCCCCCGCCGGCGCCCAGCCCACCGCCCCCAAGCCCCTCATCGCGGCCGGCAAGCCGGCTCCGAAGGCCGCCACGACGGCCAACAGGCTGTTCCGCGCGTGGCTGCGCGACGACAGGAGCGCCGCCACCAAGGTCGCCACCCCCGCCGCGGTCGACACGCTGTTCGCCTACGTCTTCCGCGCCCCCGACGAGTTCGCCGGCTGCGTCGCGAACGCCTGCGCGTTCAAGCACACGAGCGTCCGCGTGCCCGGCGAGCTCAACGGCGTCCTGATGGTCGTCTCCGGCGGCAAGGTGACCAAGGTCTACCAGTCGCGCCGCTACTCGAAGGAGAAGGTGGCCAAGCACCTGCTCAACGCGTGGCACAAGGGCGACCGCAACCAGGGCGCGGAGGTCGCCACCACGGCGGCGCTGAAGACGCTGTTCAAGGTCAAGTGGGACCCCCACGGCGTGCCGTACACCTTCCAGGGGTGCGAGAAGAGCGTCTGCTTCTGGTCCTACGAGGGTGGCGCGATGCTGATGCACGTCGCGGGCTCGAAGGCACGCGGGTACGAGGTCAGGTCGATCAGCTACATCGCGGACTGATCGGCCCACCTGTCGGCCCACTGCATGAGCGGGCGCATGGCCTCGACCAGCGCCGTGCCGCTCTCGGTGAGCGAGTAGCGGATCTGCACCGGCGTGGTCGGCCGCACCTCGCGCGCCACCACGCCCGACGACTCCAGCTCGCGCAGCCGCTGCGCGAGCAGGCGTTCGGACAGGCCGGGGACCGCGTCGCGCAGCTCGCCGTACCGCGTCGCGCCTCTGGCGAGCGCCAGCAGGATGACGCCGTTCCACCTGCGGCCCACCAACTCGATCGCGACCTGGAAGTGCGGGCAGTGCCGCAGGAGCGCCTCGGGAGAGGACATCACTTACCTTCCGTAAGTCAGTTATGTACTGTAAGGGCCATGACCGATCTTATGCACGATCTGTGGTTCGGCGCCTTCCTCACCCCCGCCGCCAACGACGCGCACCAGCTCATGCGCCAAGCCGTGCTCGCCGAGGACGCCGGCCTCGACATCATCGGCGTGCAGGACCATCCTTACCAGCCGTCCTTCCTTGACACGTGGACCCTTCTGTCGGTGCTCGCGGCGCGCACCCAGCACATCAGGTTCTTCCCCGACGTGGCCAGCATCCCCCTGCGACCGCCCGCCGTTCTGGCCAGGGCCGCGGCCAGCCTCGACATCCTGAGCGGCGGCAGGGTGGAGCTCGGCGTGGGCTCCGGAGCCTTCTGGGACGGCGTCGCCTCGATGGGCGGGCCCCGCCGTACCCCTGGCGAGGCGGTGGCCGCGCTCGCGGAAGGGATCGAGGTGATGCGCGCGCTGTGGACGCCCGGCGGCCCTGTCTCCTTCGACGGCGAGCACTACCGGCTGGACGGCGCCGCGCCTGGGCCCTTCCCTCCGCACCGCATCGGCGTGTGGATCGGCGCCTACAAGCGCCGCATGCTGGAGCTGACCGGGCGCACCGCGGACGGCTGGGTGCCCTCCTCCAGCTACGCCGAGCCGGAGGAACTGGCCGCGATGAGCGCGATCGTGGACCGAGCGGCGCAGGACGCGGGCCGCGACCCCGCGCTGATCCGCCGCGTCTACAACGTCAACGGCCGTTTCTCGCGGCTGCCCGGCACCGGCTTCCTCGACGGGCCGCCCGCGCTGTGGGCCGACCAGCTCGCCGAACTGGTCCACGCGTACGGCATGAGCGTCTTCGTCATGGCCCCCACCGAGGAGCGCGACCTCAAGATCTTCGCTGAGGAGGTCGCGCCCGCCGTCAGGGAGGCCGTCGGCCGTGAGCAGCGGCAGACGGCGGAGCCGAGGGCGACCACCAGGGCTTCGCTCGACGAGTCGACCAGGCCGCGCCTGCCCAAGCGCGACCTGGCCGAGCTCCCGCCCGCCCAGCGCGAACGCGGCCTGCACCTGGTGAGGATCCACGACGACCTGCGCGAGGAACTGGCCGAGATCCGCGAAGGCGTGGAGCAGGTCGCGGCGGGCCGGGGCGACGTGGCCGAGCTCCGCTCGCTGATCAACCAGCTCACGATGCGGCAGAACTACTGGACGCTCGGCAGCTTCTGCGCCTCCTACTGCAGGATCGTGACCACGCACCACACGATCGAGGACGAGCACATGTTCCCCGCGCTGAGGGCAGCGCAGGCGTCGCTCGCGCCCGTCATCGACCGGCTCGAACAGGAGCACGAGGTCATCGCCGGCCTGCTGACCGGTCTCGACGTCGCGCTCGTCGCCATGATCGAGGACGTCGACGCCATCGACGGCGTTCGCGACGCGCTCGACGCGCTGGCCTCGGCCCTGTTGTCGCACCTCGAGTACGAGGAACAGGAGCTGGTTGAGCCCATCGCCCGGCTCGACCTGGACCTGTGACCCATGACCTACACCTGCGCCATCGCGACCCCCCACGCCCTGGCCACGGCCGCCGCCTCCGAGGCGGTCGCCGACGGCGGCAACGCGCTCGACGCCGCCCTTGCCGCGGCGGCCACCCTCGCCGTCGTCTACCCCCACAACACCTCGGTCGGCGGTGACCTGGTCGCCCTCGTCCGCACCCCCGACGGGCGCGTCAGCTGCGTGAACGCCAGCGGGCCCGCGCAGGCCGACGCCGACAGGGCGGCCGACGAGCTGATCGCCGCCGACCCCGGCATGCGCGAGATCTTCCGCCCCGGCGGCAGGCCGCTGACCACCGGCGACACACTGCGACAGGACGCGCTCGCCACCACCCTCGCGGAGCTGGCCGCCCACGGCCCCGCCACCCTGTACGGCGGGCCGCTCGGCGCGCGCCTGTCGGGCGTCCTCGGCCTGGACGACCTGGCGCGGTTCGAGGTCGAGCGCACGGCGCCGCTCAGCCGTGCCTTCCGCGGCCACGAGGTGCACACCAGCCCGCCGAACACCCACGGCTTCCTGCTGCTGCAGGCGCTGGGCGCGCGCGGGCCGCTCGCCGCGGTCTTCCACAGGGGCATCGCCGACAGGGCCGCGTACCTGGCCGACCCGCGCTTCGTCCCTGTGGACGTGGACGCCCTCCTGGATCCGGCCAGGCAGGACCTCCCCGAGCCCGCGCCCGCGGTCAGCGGCAGGGCGAGCGGCGACACCGTGGCGGTCGTGACCGCCGACAGCGACGGGCTGGCCGTCTCGCTGATCCAGAGCCTGTTCCACGGCTTCGGCTCCGGCGTGCTCGACCCGTCCACCGGCGTCCTGCTGCACAACCGCGGCTCGTTCTTCTCCCTCGATCCCGCCTCGCCCAACGTCATCGCGCCTGGCAAACGGCCCGCGCACACGCTCATGCCCGTCATGGTCACCAAGGGCGGGCTGCTGACCTGGGTCGCGGGAACGATGGGCGGCAAGGCGCAGCCGCAGATCCTCACCCAGGTGCTGCTGCGCCTGTTCGAAGGGGCAGGTCCTGCCGACCCCCGCAGCGACGGATCGGCGGTCGTGGTTCACATGTGATCAGCGGGGTAGTCGTACTACGCCCCCTAGTACCTGTGCGCGGGGGTGATCATGACGGAGGTCCTGGCCGTCCTCGGCCTGCTCTGTAGCTGGTCTCGTTGTGCGTCCCCACCGCCAGGGTCATGCTCTTCCTTGCCTACTATGATCTATCGTAGATACAGGACATGAGGTTCCCCTGTCCAGGGACAACGTCAACTATGGAGAGTCATGGTCAAGATCCGATTGCTGCCCGCCGCCGGTGCGCTGGCGCTGCTCACCGCCTGCGGCCCCACGACGGGCCACGACTCCGCGACGGGACACGAGACGGCGGCCGCACCCAGCGCCGCCGCGCCCGCCATCACGGCGAGCGCCTTCAACGAGGCGGACGTGACGTTCGCGCGGATGATGATCCCGCACCACCGGCAGGCCGTCGAGATGGCCGGGCTCGCGGGGACGCGCGCCGTCGACCCCGAGATCAAGGAGCTGGCCGCGCAGATCAAGGCGGCCCAGGATCCAGAGATCAAGATCATGACGGACTGGCTGAGGGCATGGGACAGGCCCGTTCCCTCCGGTGGCATGGGCCACTCGATGCCCGGCATCATGTCCGAGGAGCAGATGAAGGAGCTCGAGGAGGCCAAGGGGGCGGCCTTCGACAGGCGCTTCGCCGAGCTGATGATCGCCCACCACGAAGGCGCGATCGAGATGGCCCGCACCGAGAAGGCCACCGGCGCCGATCCCGTGGTCAAGGAGCTGGCCGAGACGATCGAGACCGCCCAGCGGGCCGAGGTCGGCCGGCTCCGCCGGTTCCTCGACCGCCTCTGAGTCATCGCTGACATAACGGACTCCAGGTGGATTCTGTGCTCCAACCGGCCCGCCGAGCACACCATTGACGGGTGATGTCAAGAGACGAACGCCAGAGCAGGCCGTCCAGGCGGGCGTTCCTGACCGGCGCGGCGGTCGGCGGCGCGGGCCTGGCGGTGGGGGCCGCGGGCGCGACGGCACTGGCGAGCACCGTGCAGCAGGACCCCGCCCCGCAGGGACCGCTTTCGCCGGCGCAGGGCAACGGCAGGGTGGCACAGGCCACGTTCAGGGCGGCGCACCAGCCGGGCATCCTGACCGGCCCCGCCTCGGCGTGCCTGCTGGCCGCCTTCCGCTGCCTCGGCCCCGACCGGCGAACCCTCACCGGCACCCTGCGCGCGCTGTCGGCCGAGCTCGACACGCTCATGGCCGGCCGCGCCCCCGCGCCGGCCGCCGCCGACCAGCCGCCTTCCGACAGCGCGCTCCTGCTCGGCCAGGGCCGCCAGCACGTGCTGGCCACCCTCAGCGTCGGGGCGTCGCTGTTCGACCCCAGGTACGGCCTGGCCGCGGCCAAACCCGCCGAGCTGGTTCCGATGGGCGTGCTCGCCAACGACGTCCTCGATCCCGCCCGCACCCACGGCGACCTGCTCCTGCTGTTGCAGGGCGACCACCCCGACGTCTGCGTGCACGCCCTGCGCAGAGCCGTCAGGGCGACCAGGGGCGGCCTGGCGCTGGCCTGGTCGCAGGCCGGGTTCGCCAGGCCCGACGCCAACGCGAGGGCGGGCGCCACCGGCATGCGCAACCTGCTCGGCTTCAAGGACGGCACCGGCAACCCTGACTCGGGCGACCCCGCAGTGATGGACAAGGCCGTTTGGGTCGGCGCCGGCGACGGCGAGCCCGCGTGGGCCGTGGGCGGCAGCTACGTCGCCGTCCGCCTGATCCGGCTGTTCGTCGAGAAATGGGACGGCATCTCGCTCACCCGGCAGGAACGGGTCATAGGCAGGCGCAAGATCAGCGGCGCGCCGCTGGACGGCGTCAAGGAGACCGACATCCCCCGCTACCGCGACGACCCCGACGGCAGGCTCACCCCGCTCGACGCGCACATCCGCCTGGCCAACCCGCGCACCGCCGGCCCGGAGAAGGGGATGCTGCGCAGGGGCTTCAACTATGCCCACGGCCTCGACGACCAGGGCCTCGCCTTCGTCAGCTACCAGCGCAGGCTGGCCAACTTCCTGCAGTCGCAGGCCAGGCTGAAGGGCGAGCCGATGGAGAGGTTCACCCGTCCGGAGGGCGGCGGCTTCTACTTCGCGCTGCCCGGCCTGACCGGCGACGATGACTATCTGGGGCAGCGGCTGGTCGAGAGCTGATCGAAAGCCGGTGACTCCGTTAGCTGCCCAGAGCCTTGGCTGAGCCGTTCGTCAATCATGAGCCTCATGATGGGAATGACGAGGCGAGGCTTACTCGGCGCCGCTCCCCTCGCCGCCGTGGCGGGAGCGGGCATCAGCGGGTACGAGTTCGGCGGCCAGACGTGCGCCCCCGTGACGGCGGCGGTGAACATCTTCCCCGACGACCCCCGGTACCAGGAACTCACCGTCGGCTACAACCAGCGCTGGGTCGGCTCGCCCGACTACGTCCGCCTGGTCAGCTCCACCGACCAGGTCGTGCGCGCCGTCCAGGAGGCGGTCGACAGGGGCAAGCGGCTGTCGGTGGTCTCGGGCGGCCACTGCCTGGCCCCGTTCGTGTTCAACTCCGAGGTCGACGTCGTCATCGACCTGTCGGGCCTCGGCGGCGTCTACTTCGACCCGCGCCGCCAGGCCTTCGCCGTCGAGGGCGGCGCCCGGCTGTCCGGCGTCTACGAGACGCTGTTCAAGAAGTGGGGCGTCACGCTTCCCGGCGGCATGTGTCCCACGGTCGGAATCGGCGGCCACACCACGGGCGGCGGCTACGGCTTCCTGTCCAGGCAGTTCGGCGCGGTGATCGACCATCTGGAGGCGGTCGAGATCGTCGTGGTCGACCGCTCGGGCACCGCCAGGGCGGTGGTGGCGAGCAGGAACCCCGCCGACCCGCATCACGACCTGTGGTGGGCCAGCGCGGGCGGCGGCGGAGGCAACTTCGGCATCATCACCCGCTTCTGGTTCCGCACGCAGGGGACGACGGGCACCGATCCCAGCGGGCTGCTGGTCAGGCCGCCCAAGGACGTGCTGCTCAGCGCGGTCGGCATCCCCTGGAGCGCGCTGGACGAGGCCAAGTTCACCCGGCTGGTCACCAACTGGGGCGCCTGGTACGAGCAGCACGCCGCGCCCACCTCGCCCGCCAAGGTGCTGTCGGGCGTGGCCTCGCTGGCCCACCGCTCCGCCCAGAACATCTTCCTGCTGACGCAGGTCGACGCAACCGCGCCGGGGGCGGGGGGACTGCTGAGCGGCTACCTGGGCGCGCTCACCGAGGGGTTGGGCGTGGACGCGGTGGTCGCCGCCCAGCCCGCGCAGAAGCTGCCATGGCTGCACGCCGTACGGCTGATCGCCGCCAGCATCCCCTCCTTCATCAACCCGACACTGCGCGGCTCGTCGAAGTCTGCCTACCTGCGCACCGGCTACACCCCGGCCCAGGCGGCGGCGATGTACCGGGCGCTGACCCGTACCGACTTCGCCAACCCGGCGGGCGCGGTGACGCTGGCGGGCTTCAGCGGCGGGGCCGTCAACGCCGTCCCCGCGAACAGGACCGCGCTCGTCCATCGCGGCGCCGCGTTCTGGACCCTGTTCGAGACCCAGTGGCAGGACCCGGCGGCCGACGCCGCCAACATCGGCTGGCTGCGCGACCTGTACGGGTCGGTGTGGTCGGCCACCGGCGGCTACCCGGCGCCCAACGCGCAGGCCGACGGCTGCTACATCAACAACCCCGACCCCGACATCACCGACCCCGCCTTCAACAGGTCGGGCGTCCCGTGGCAGACGCTCTACTACAAGGACAACTACCCGAGGCTCCAGCGGATCAAGGCCGCCTACGACCCGCGCGATGTCTTCAGGCACGCGCAGTCGATCGCCCTGCCCTGACGCGGCGGCGCAGCGCACGGAGTGTCGGGGCCGACTTGACCAGGTCTCCACGGCGTCCTTCCGGTGCGCGGACCCCGCTCCCTAACGTCGGTTCCACCTACGCAGTGACGGAGGATTGCGGTGATTCATCAACTCATCTTCGCGGCGCCCAAGCCCGGGATGTCAGAGGAGGACTTCCAGCGCTACTGGGTCGAGGTGCACGCCGTCAAATACGCCAGCAAGATCCCGCAGATCAGGAAGTACCTGATCGACACCACGATCCCCTTCGAGAACGAGCTGTGGAGCGGTGTCGCGGAGATCTGGCTGCGCGACGAGAAGGAGCAGCTCGAGTCGCTCCAGACGCCCGAGTTCCTGGAGGGCGCGCGCAAGGACGAGCCCACGTGGGCGGCCTTCTGGCGCACGGTCGTCCTCGACACCGACGCCCACGAGATCGTCAAGGGCGACGAGCTCGCGCCGGAGGAAGGCGTGAAGCTCATCGTGCTGGTCAAGCGCAGGGAAGGCCTGCCGCTGCGCGACTTCAGGACCCATAGCCTCGGCGAGCACGCCGACCTGATGAGCAGGGTGCCAGGGCTGCGCCGCTACCTGCAGTGCCACACCAGGGACGGCTACTACGGCATCGGCGAGGCCGTGCTCGACGCCGCCTACCTGCTGTCGTTCCCCGACCGGCGGACGCTGGACGCCGCGCTGGCCTCGGCCGAGTTCGCCAAGGCGCAGGCCGACCTGGAGTCGTTCGTCGAACCCAGGTACATCCACCGGCTCCTCACCAGGGAGCACTGGATCATCGGACCTGAGAGCCGCTGATGGCCGGCTACGACTACGTCGTCGTGGGCGCCGGCGCGGCCGGCGCCGCGCTGGCCGCCAGACTGGTCGAGCGCACGGGCGCGAGCGTCCTGTTGCTCGAGGCGGGAGGACCCGCCGACCGCGACGAGATCCGCAGAACCGACATCCCCTCCATGGCCTCGCTGTGGGGGAACCCCGAGGTCACCTGGCAGCACCTCACCGAGCCCCAGCAGGGGCTGAACGGCCGCCGTATCGCGCTGCCGCAGGGCAAGGCGCTGGGCGGCGGCACCTCGGTCAACGCCATGCTGTACGTCAGGGGCAACCGTCGCGACTTCGATCACTGGGCCCAGCTGGGCAACGAGGGCTGGGCCTACGACGACGTGCTGCCGTTCTTCAGGCGGGCCGAGGACTACGAGGAGGGCGCCGACCGGCACAGGGGGGCGGGAGGGCCACTCCAGGTCGTCCGCTTCGCCAGGCCGTCGCCCGTCTCGCGGGCGTTCGTCACCGGCGCGGCCGAGCTCGGCTTCCCCGGTGGCGACGACTGGGACTACAACGGCGCCGAGCAGGAGGGCGCGTTCTTCTACCAGTCGACGAGGACGAAGGACAACGAGCGGGTCAGCACCGCGGCCGCCTACCTCCAACCGCTGCTGGGCCACCCCCGCTTCACCGTCGTGACCGGCGCGCAGGCCACCCGCGTGCTGCTGGACGGCACGACGGCCACGGGAGTGGAGTACGTGCGGGACGGCGTGACGCACCGCGCCGAGGCCGCCGCCGAGGTGATCGTCTCGTGCGGCGCGCTGACCTCGCCCCAGCTGCTCATGCTCTCGGGGATCGGGCCGGCCGGTCATCTGCGCGAGCACGGCATCACCCCGGTCGTCGACCTGCAGGGCGTCGGCGCGAACCTGCAGGACCACCTGATCCTCGGGGTCGCCTACGCCGCCTCGGCCGATCTGCCGATGCCCGAGCTGCTGGCCGAGGCGGGCCTGTTCCCGCCCGACGACCCCGACCTGCAGCTGCTGTTCGGGCCCGTGCAGTTCGTCGAGGACGCCTACAGGATCGACGGCCCCGTCTACACCTTCGCCCCTGTCCTGGTGCAGCCGCGCAGCAGAGGCGCGGTCACCCTGCGCTCCGGCTCGCCCGGCGACCTGCCGGTCGTCGATCCCCGCTACCTCGACAACGAGGCCGACCTTCAGGCGCTGGTGCGCGGGATCGAACTGTCGAGGGAGCTGGCGCACACCACGGCGATGACCCCGTTCCGCGACAGGGAGAGCGCCCCCGGCCGCGCGGCCGACTTGCGCGCCTACGTGCGGGAGACGGCCACCACGGTCTGGCACCCCGCGGGCACCTGCCGGATGGGACGCGACCCCATGGCGGTGGTCGACCCCGCGCTGCGCGTGCACGGCGTGGACCGGCTGAGGGTCGCCGACGCCTCGATCATGCCGACCATCCCCGCAGGCAACACCGCCGCCGCCACGAACATGATCGGCGAGCGGGCGGCCGACCTGATCGTGTGAAGGAGCCGACCGTGGCAGACAGCTACACCTACATCGTCATCGGCGCGGGCGCGGCGGGCTCCGTGCTGGCCGCACGGCTCAGCGCCGACCCCGGCACGACCGTGCTCCTGCTGGAGGCGGGCGAGGCGCGGGTCACGCCCGCTGTCAGAAGCCCGCACAGGTGGAACGAGGTGCTGCTGACCGAGCTCGACTGGGCCTACATGAGCGAGCCCCAGCCCGGGCTCGGCGGCACCCAGGTCTACTCCGCCGCAGGCAGGGGCCTGGGCGGCACCTCGAACATCTACCACATGATGCACACCAGGGGCAGGCCGCAGGACTACGACAGCTGGGCCTACCACGGCTGCCCCGGCTGGTCGTTCGACGACGTCCTGCCGTACCTCCAGCGGCTTGAGGACCAGCTCGACGAGCACAACCCGCTGGCCGGCAAGGGCGGCCCGATGACGGTCGCCGACGCGGCGCAGACGGGCAACCCGATCTCGCGGACGTTCATCGACGCCTGCGCGGAGCTCGGCCACCCGCGCCTGGACGACTTCAACGCGGGGCTGTTCGGCGCGGGCTGGCACCACGTCAACATCAGGGACGGCGTGCGGTGGGGCGCCCGCGAGGCCTATCTCGACCCCGCGCTCGACCGGCCGAACCTGACCGCGCTGGCCGGAGCGCCCGCGGGAAGGCTGCTGTTCGAGGGCGACAGGTGCGTCGGCGTGGAGTACCTGCGCGATGGCCGCACGCAGGTCGCCAGGGCGGAGGCCGAGGTCGTGCTGTGCGCGGGCGCCATCCAGTCGCCCAAGCTGCTCATGCTGTCGGGGCTCGGAGCGCCTGAGCAGCTGGCCGAGTTCGGCATCGGCGTCCAGGCCGACCTGCCGGGCGTGGGAGCCAACTTCCACGACCATCCGCTGGTCATCGGCCCGATCGGCTACATGGCCAAGCCGGGCGACGACCCGCGGGGACAGGTCACGGAGGCCGCGCTGTTCTGCGGCTCACAGAACGGCGTGCCGGTGCCCGATCTGGAGATCAGCCTGGTGCACCGGGCCCCGTTCGGCGAGAAGTTCTTCGCCAACGTCATCAGGCGCGTCCAGACCGGGCAGCCGGTCGCCGACGTGAAGGAGCTGGTCGACCCGCACGTGATCCTGAGCCTGTCCGGCGTCGTCCGGCCGGTCTCCCGCGGGTGGGTACGGCTGGCGAGCTCCGACCCCTGCGCCCATCCCAGGATCAACGCCAACTACTTCGGCGACCCCGTCGACCTCGACCGCACGGTCACCGTCGTCGAGATCGCCAGGGACATCTACAGGACCAGGGCCTTCACCGACGAGTGGGGCCTCACGGAGGTCGCGCCGGGGCCCGACGTCGCCACCCGCGACCAGCTCAGGGAGTGGGTGAAGGCCAACACGGGCTCCTACTACCACTTCGCGGGCTCCTGCAGGATGGGCACCGACCAGGACGCGGTCGTCGACCCGCAGCTGCGGGTGCGGGGCGTGGAGGGGCTCAGGGTGGCCGACGCCTCGGTCATGCCGTCGCTGGTGACGGCCCATCCGCATACCACGGTTGTCATGATCGCCGAAAGGGCGGCGGACTTCCTGCTCGCCGCGAATTAACCTCCGTGTCATAGATAGAACTGGCGATGCCACCATAAAGGGCTTCTGTCAGAAAGCCTCTGATTTTTCAATAATTACTACGTAAGGGGAGAGTTCGAATATTAGGGGCGGCCACATGGCCATATACACGAATGTGAAATCGCGGGGGACCTGGCTCACACCTTTCTGCGAAGACGTCTTCTCCACCTTCCTGCGGTCCGACCAGCGCCGGTGGGGCGAGGTCTACGTACAGGGCCTGGTGTCGGTGCCGGGGCGCAAGTCGATCCGCAGGATCTCCGACCACGTGGTGGGCAGGCCGGTCGACCAGTGCCTGCAGCAGTTCGTCAACCAGAGCCCGTGGGACTGGGCCCCGGTACGGCAGCGCCTGGCGCAGCTCCTGGTCGAGGCGATCAGGCCCAAGGCGTGGGTGCTCGAGGAAGTCGTGTTCCCCAAGAACGGCGCCAACTCCGTCGGGGTGGCCCGCCAGTTCGTCCACTCGGCGGGCCGCCTGGTCAACTGCCAGGTCGGGCTGGCCCTGGTGCTGGTGGGGGAGCACGGCGGCTGCCCGGTCAACTGGCGGCTGCTGCTTCCCCGCTCGTGGGACGAGGACCCCGACAGGCGCGGCAGGACCCGGCTGCCGCACCACGAGCGCAGCAAGCCGCGCTGGCGGCACCTCCTGGAGGCCATCGACGAGATGGTGATCGACTGGGGGCTGCCGCCTGCGCCGATCGTGCTCGACGCCAGGGCGACGCCCAGGGCGGACCCGCTGCTGGCCGGGCTCGCCGAGCGGGGCCTGCCGTACCTGGTGCGCGTCACGCCCGGCACGCTGGCCTCGATCGGTCCGGGGATCGCGGCCAGGCCGCTGCTCGAACCCGTCAGGCCCAGGCTGCACGCCGTGGCGGGCCGGCCGTACGAGGGCAACAGGTGGCAGGCAGGTCCGGGCGCCAGGCCGATCTGGCTGGCCGACGGCAGGTCCAGGCTGCCCGACCTGGCCGGGCTCGTCGGCCTGCGCAACAGGGCGGCGGCCGAGCTGACCAGGGCGTCGGCCGAATCCGGGCTGCAGCACTTCGAGGGCAGGTCCTTCCCCGGCTGGCACCACCATGTGACACTCGTGTCCGTCGCGCACGGCTACCGGCTGCTGCGCGGACTCGAAGGCGACGTCCTCGACGGGAAGGGCTCGGAGGAGCTGTGCCTGCGCCCCCACGGATGACCGACCGCCTCGCCGAGATCGAGCTGTTCGCCGGGCTCTCCGGCGAACAGCTCGACTGGCTGGCCGAGGCCGGCGTGTTCAAGGAACTGGCCGACGGGGAGATGATCTTCCAGGAGGGCCAGGTGGCCGAGGCCTTCTTCGTGCTGCTCGACGGCGAGCTGGTGATCAGCAAGGACGTCGGCGGCAGGGAGGAGGTGCTGGCCAGGCATCTCGGCGGCGGGATGGAGCACCAGTTCACCGGGGAGCTGCCGCTGCTGACGGGCGGCGACTACCTCGCCTCGGCGGTCGCCGTGGGCTCGGCCCAGGTCATGGTCTACGACAAGGCCGCCTTCTTCGACATGATGGAGCGCTGCCCGCAGGTGTGCAGGGTGCTGCTGCCCGTGCTCGCCATGCGCATCAACGGCATGGAGCGGCAGGCGGGGCACAGCCACATGCTCCAGGGGCTCGGGATGCTGGCCGCCGGCCTGGCGCACGAGCTCAACAATCCCGCGGCCGCCTCCGTACGGGCGACGGGCGAGCTGAGGTCGGCGCTGCCCGACCTGGAGGGCGCCGCGATGGTCTGGGGCGAGCTGTCGGCCGAGCCGGAGCGCCGGCTGGTCGAGCAGGCGCGCTCCGCGCACGCGCGGCGCGAGCCGCAGGACGCGCTGGCCGCCGCCGACGCCGTCGACGACGTCGAGACCTGGCTCGACGAGCACGACCTGCTCGGCGGGAAGGGCGACGAGTTCGGCGTCGTCCTGGCCGAGCACGGCGTGAGCCGGGCCGTCCTCGACGAGCTGGCCGCGGGCGTGCGGCCGGAGGCGCTGGGCCCCGCCGTCGCCTACCTCGCCATGGCGTTGCAGGCGGGCGCGCTGGCCGAGGACGCGGCCGAGGCGGGCCGGCGGGTCGTCGAGCTGGTCCGGCGCACCGCCTCCTACACCAACCTGGACAGGGCGCCCGAGCGCGAGGTGGATCTGCGCGAGGGCCTCGAGGCCACGCTCGCCCTCATGGCGCCCAGGCTGCGCGGCATCAGCGTGCGTCTCGACTACGGCTGCGTGCCCTCGCTGAAGGTGTTCCCCGGCGACCTCAACCAGGTGTGGACCAACCTCATCGACAACGCCGTCGACGCCATGGCCGGCGCGGGCGAGCTGACGATCAGCACCAGGTGTGAGGGCGGCCACGCGGCGGTGGAGATCCGCGACACCGGTCAAGGCATCCCCGCCGACGTGTTGCCCCGCGTCTTCCAGCCGTTCTTCACCACCAAGGACGTCGGCAAGGGCACCGGCCTCGGCCTGCACCTCAGCATGGACATCGTCACCCGCAGGCACGGCGGCACCATGGAGGTGACCTCCGTGCCAGGCGACACCCGCTTCGTCGTCCGGCTGCCGCTCGGCTAGCTCTCGGCCCGGTAGCGGTGGATCATCGCGACCGCCATCGCGCCCTCGCCCACGCTGGAGGCCAGCCGCTTCACCGAGTTCGCCCGCGCGTCGCCCGCCGCGAACACGCCTGGCACGCTCGTCTCCAGCAGCAGCGGCGAGCGCGGCAGGTCCCACTCCGGCAGCGCCGCCGCGGGCCCGAGATCGGGCCCGGTCAGCAGGAATCCGTGCTCGTCCCTGCTGACCATGCCGTCCAGCCACTCGGTGCGCGGCCTGGCCCCGATGAAGGTGAAGACGTACTCGGCCTCCTCGGTGCTCTTCGCGCCGCTTTCCGCGTCGTGCAGCGTGATGCGCTCCAGCCGCTCGCCGCCCTCGGCCGAGACCACGGTCGTGTACGGCCTGACCGTGATGTTGGCGGTCGCCTCGATCTCGTCGACCAGGTAGGCCGACATGCCGCTGGACAGGCACCCGGCCCGCACCACCATGGTGACGTGCCTGGCGTTCCTGGCGAAGTGGAGCGCGGCCTGCCCTGCCGAGTTGGCGCCGCCCACGATCCAGACGTGCCTGCCGGCGCACGACTCGGTCTCCGAGGTCGTCGCGCCGTAGTAGATGCCCGCGCCCTCGAAGCGCTCGGCGCCGTCGGCGGCGAGACTGCGGTAGGACAGGCCCGTCGACAGCAGCACCGTGGCGGCGGTGACCTCCTTGCCGTCCGACAGGCTCAGCAGGCACGCCCTGCCCGCCCTGCGCAGCCCCACCGCCTCGACGGGGGCCAGCACGTCGACGCCGAACCTGAGCGCCTGTGTCACCGCCCTGCCCGTGAGGTCCACCCCCGAGATGCCGGAGGGGAAGCCGAGATAGTTCTCGATCCTGCTGGAGGTGCCCGCCTGACCGCCCGGCACGTACGCCTCCACCAGCAGTGTGGCCATCCCCTCGGAGGAGGCGTAGACCGCCGCGGCCAGGCCCGCCGGCCCGCCGCCGACGATCGCCACGTCGTAGTGCGGATGGCTGAGCTCGGCCGCCAGGCCGAGCGCCGTGACCAGCTCGCCGTGGCTCGGCCTGACCAGGCGCTCGCCCTCGGGCAGCACCACCACCGGCAGGTCGGCGTCCTGCGAGCCCGCCTCCTCGAACCTGAACGGCAGGCGATGCCGGGTGAGCAGGTCACGCAGCCGGTGCGTGGCCGGCGCGAACCGGTGCCCGAGGATGCGGATCCCCTGGTACGGCGGCTCGTAACCGGACTCCCAGTCGGCCAGCAGCTCGTCGAGCACGGGATACAGCCGCTCCTGCGGCGGCTCCCACGGCTTGGTCAGGTAGTGGTCGAGCCGCACCTCGTTGATCGCCGCGATGGCGACACCGGTGTCGGCGTAGGCGGTCAGCAGGACCCGTTTGGCGGAGGGGAAGCGACGGGCGGCCTCGGCCAGGAACTCGATGCCCGTCATCTCGGGCATCCGCTGGTCGGCCAGGATCAGCGCCGGCTGCTCGTCACGCTGGAGCAGCGTGTCGAGGAGCTGGATCGCCTCCAGCGGCGACCCCGACGCGAGGACTCGGAAACGCTCCCGGTAGGCGCGCGCCAGGTCGCGCCTGACCGCGCGGAGCACGTGGTCGTCGTCGTCCACGGCCAGAAGGACCGGGCGGTGCGGCTCGTGCATGTTTCGCATTCTGCACACGAATTCCGCACAACCACGGCGCCACCTGACGAAGTGCCGGATGAATTCGCTGACTTGACGGAATGGGACCCGGCGCCTTGCCGGTGAATAGCCGCGCTTGTTTGACTCCGAACGCGGACGATTCACCTAACAACGGGAGTGATCGATGTCGCGCACCATTCTCATTGTTCTCTCCGAGTTCGGATATTGGGGCGAGGAGCTGGTCGGCCCGCTGACCGCCTTCGACAAGCAGGGCTACCAGAGCGTCATCGCCACGCCCACGGGCAAGCGCGCGCACGCCCTGCCCCCAAGCCTCGACCCGGGCTACGTCGACCCGCCGCTGGGCCGCTCGGTGACCACTCCCGAAGTGGCCGTGGAAGCCAGGCGCGTCGACGAGTCGAACAGGCTCGACGACCCGCTCAGCCTCGCCGACTGGATTCCCGAGCGCCCCTACAACAGCGCCGACGGCTACCTCAGGAAGGTCGAGGCCTACTACAGGGAACTCGGCAGGGTCGCCGACGACATCGCGCGCTACGACGCGCTCGTCATCGTCGGCGGCAGCGGCCCGATCGTGGACCTGGCCAACAACGGCAGGGTGCACGACCTCGTCCTCGCCTTCGTGCGCGCGGACAAGCCGATCCTGGCCGAGTGCTACGGCATCGCCTGCCTGGCCTTCGCCCGCGACTGGGAGGACAGGGCCAGCATCCTCTGGGGCAAGCACGTCACGGGGCACTGCAAGGAGTACGACTACAAGGACGGCACCGGCTTCTTCGGCGTGGACTTCAACATGGGGCCGCCGCCGTACCCGCTGGAGTACATCCTGCGTGACGCGACGGGCCCCGACGGGCGCTACCACGGCAACGTGGGCAAGGAGACGTCGGTGATCGTGGACTACCCGTTCGTCACCGCCCGCTCGACGCCCGACTCCTACCCGGCGGGCGCGAAGCTGGTCGAGGTGCTCGAGTCCGGCCTGCGGCGTTACGGCTGGTGACCATGACCGCGCGCCCAGCGAAGAACGCGATCTTCGAGCAGTTCGCGGCCGACGGCATCTCGCTGATGTTCGGCAACCCCGGCACCGTGGAGCAGGGCTTCCTCGACGTGCTGGAGGAGACGCAGGCCATGGGCTACATCCTGGCGCTGCAGGAGGCGGCCGCCGTCGGCATCGCCGACGGCTACGCCAGGGCCGGCGCGCGGCCCGCGCTGGTCCAGCTGCACACCGGGGTCGGCCTCGGCAACGCCGTCGGCATGCTCTACCAGGCCAAGCGCGGCCACTCGCCGCTCGTGGTGATCGCGGGCGAGGCGGGCGTGCGCTACGAGTCGATGGACTCGCAGATGGCCGCCGACCTGGTGGCCATGGCCAGGCCCGTGACCAAGTACGCCACCAGGGTCACCCACCCTGGCTCGGTGCTGAGGGTGCTGCGCCGCGCGGTCAAGACGGCGATGACGCCGCCGCGCGGCCCCGTCTTCGTCTCGCTGCCGATGGACGTCCTCGACGAGCTGACCACCGAGCCGGCCGTGCCCAGCACGATCCCGAGCAAGGCCACACTGCCCGTGCCAGGGGAACTGGAGCGGGCGGTGGCCGCGCTGCGCGGCGCCCGCAGGCCGGTCGTCCTCATGGGCGACGGGGTGTCGGTCTCCGACGCCCAGGCCGAACTGGCCGCGGTCGCCGAGGCGCTCGGCGCGCCCGTGTGGGGCGTCGACTCCTCCGAGCTGAACATCGACACCACCCACCCGCTCTACAAGGGGCAGCTCGGCCACATGTTCGGCGAGCACAGCGCGGCCGCGCTCGAGGGCGCCGACGCGGTCCTCATCGTCGGGACCTACGTCTTCCCCGAGGTGTTCCCGCTGCTGGACAGCCCCTTCCCGCAGGGCTGCGCGATCGTGCACATCGACCTCGACGACTACGAGATCGCCAAGAACTTCCCCGTGGACGTCGCGCTCGTCGCCGACCCCAAAGCCACGCTCGCCGCGCTGGCCGAGCGGCTCGGCCCGGGGGAGCCGCTCGAGGAGCGGCCGGCCGAGCCGTACGGGGACACGATGATGGACCTGTTCGCCGCGGAGCTGGCCAGGCGCGCGCCGGAGGGCCTCGTCGTCTTCGACGAGGCGCTGACCTCCTCGCCCGCCCTGCTCAGGCACCTGCCGCCGCGCCTGCCGGGCAGCTACTTCCTCACCAGGGGCGGCTCGCTCGGCGTCGGCATCCCGGGGGCGATCGGGATCAAGCTGGCCAGGCCCGAGGCCGAGGTGGTCGCCTTCACGGGGGACGGCGGCAGCATGTACACCTTCCAGGCGCTGTGGACCGCCGTCAGGTACGGCGTGGCCGCCCGCTTCGTCATCTGCGACAACCGCCGCTACCAGCTGCTCGACGACAACCTGGAGCAGTACTGGCGCGAGCGCGGGGTCGCCTCGCACCCCCACCCCGAGGGTTTCGACCTGTCCCACCCCGAGATCGACTTCGTCAGGCTGGCCAAGGGTCTCGGAGTACCGGCCGTCAAGGTCGCCAAGCCGGCCCAGGTGGAGTCGGCTGTCGCCCGCATGCTCGCCGAGCAGGGCCCGTTCCTAGTCGATCTCGTGACGACCTGAGAGGTGCACCGTGAGTGAGAAGCGACTGGCAGGACGCACGGTCGCGATCCTGATGGAGAGCGACTACGTCGAGCCCGAGCTGCACTACTACCAGCGCCGCTTCACCGAGGAGGGGGCGCGGGTGGAGTTCCTCACCCGCCTGTGGGGCCAGGACTCGATCACCTTCAAGGGGCACGAGTACCAGCTGCCGTTCACCGTGACGGGGGACCTGGAGAGCGCCGACCTGAGCGCGATCGACGTGCTCATCGTGCCGTCGGGCATGGTGTCCGATCGGCTGCGCTACAGCGAGGACGTGCGTGAACTCGCGCCCGCGGTGAAGCTGCTGAGGGATGCCTTCGCCGACCCCGGCGTGGTCAAGGGCATCATCTGCCACGGGATGTGGCTCGTCTCGCCGATCCCCGAGGTCGTGAGGGACCGCAGGGTGACCTGCCACAACAACCTGGTCGGCGACGTGCGCAACATGGGCGCCACCTACACCGACCAGGACATCGTGGTCGACCGTGACCTGGTGACGGCCCGCAGCGCCGACCACTGCCACGAGTTCGCCCGCATGATCATCGACCTCGTGGCCGCGGAGAAGCCCGCCGAGCAGCCGGCGGAGACGGGCTACCGGCCCGACTTCACCTTCTCCGACCTCGTCGCCGGCTACGTCACCGACTTCGAGTCGGGCCTGATCGGCCTCAGGACCAACGACGGCAGGCGGGTCCAGGTGCGGCTCACGTCCACCACGACCGCGCAGTACCTGCGCAACCTGGCCGAGCCGTACCTCGACGCCTCCGGCCACCTGGACCAGTTGCTCACGCCGGGCAGCTACCTGTTCGCCCACGGGATCTTCTATCCCGAGCACGGCTCCTACACCGTCGAGGCCAAATCGCTGACCTTCCTCGGCAAGGCCTCGGGCGACTACACCTTCGAGCAGCCCGACTGGTGGGTGCGCCAGATCCGCGAGCTCGGCAGGTTCTACCGCAGGGCGCAGTTCGGCACCGAGGGCCCGATCGACTACGCCTCCTACCGCACCATGCTGCGGCTCGGCGGCGACAAGGTCGACCACCACGTGCAGGAGACCGACACGATCTCCCGCATGATCTACGGCATGTCCTCCGCCTACATGCTCACAGGCGACGAGGACTTCCTGGAGGTCGCCGAGCACGGCGCAGCCTACCTGCGCGAGCACATGCGCTTCGTGGACCGCGACGAGGACGTCGTCTACTGGTACCACGGCATCGACCTGCGCGACGGCGGCGAGCGCAAGCTGTTCACCTCCGAGTTCGGCGACGACTACGACGCCATCCCGATGTACGAGCAGATCTACGCCCTGGCAGGGCCCACCCAGCTCTACCGCCTGACCGGCGACCCGCGCATCGCCTCCGACGTCGAAGGCACGCTGCGGCTGTTCGCCAAGTTCTTCCACGACCCGGACAAGGGCGGCTACTACTCCCACATCGACCCGATCCTGCTCAGCCCGCACCACGAGTCGCTCGGCCCCAACAGGTCCAGGAAGAACTGGAACTCCGTCGGCGACCACGCCCCCGCCTACCTGATCAACCTGTTCCTCGCCACCGGCGACGAGCGGCACGCCGCCATGCTGGAGGAGACCTTCGACCTGATCGTCGAGCACATGCCCAGGCAGGACAGCCCCTACGTCCAGGAGCGCTTCCACGCCGACTGGTCGCCCGACACCAGCTGGCACTGGCAGCAGAACAGGGCGGTCGTCGGCCACAACCTCAAGATCGCCTGGAACCTGATGCGGATGATGTCGATCCGGCCGAAGGAGCGCTACCAGCGGCTGGCCACCGGCATCGGCCAGAAGATGCCGGGCTACGGCAGCGACCCGCAGCGCGGCGGCTGGTACGACGTGGTCGAGCGCACGCTCGAGCCAGGCCAGAGCATCCACCGTTTCACCTGGCACGACCGTAAGGCCTGGTGGCAGCAGGAGCAGGCGATCCTCGCCTACCAGATCCTGGCGGGCCTCACCGGCGAGGGCGAGTTCCTGCGCAGGGCGAGGGAGTCGGCGGCCTTCTACAACGCCTTCTTCCTCGACCACGACGAGGGCGGCGTCTACTTCAACGTGCTCGCCGACGGTCACCCGTACCTGCTGGGCACCGAGCGGTTCAAGGGCAGCCACTCGATGAGCATGTGCCACGCCGCCGAGCTGTGCTTCCTGGCCACCGTCTACCAGCGGCTGCTGCTGGACGGGGAGCCGCTCACGCTGTGGTTCAAGCCGCGGCCCGACGGGTTCACCGACAGGGTGCTGAGGGTCGCGCCGGACGCGCTGCCGCCCGGCAGGGTCAGGCTCGAGTGGGTCGAGGTCGACGGCGCGCCGTACCAGCTGTTCGACGCCGCCGCGATGACCGTGAAGCTGCCCGACACCTCGGTGCCCGTGACGGTGCGCGCGCACCTGGCGCCGGTCGAGGAGTAGAGATGGACGTTCGCAAACACCTCGTGGGCGAGGTCACCGTCATCACCATGGACGGCACGCTCGACAGCGCGACCGCGCCCAAGGTGCAGCAGGACCTCGAGGCGGTCTTCCCCGACGAGGGCCTGGTGGTGCTCGACATGAGCCGCACCACCTACATGTCCAGCGCCGGGCTGCGAGTGCTGCTGCTCATCTACCGGCGCGCGCAGGGGAGCGCGGCAAGGCTGGCGCTGACCGGGCTGCCGTCCGACGTCCGCGCGGTCATGGACGCGACGGGGTTCCTCGGCTTCTTCACCGTGGTCGAGTCCTTGGAGGAGGCGCTGGCGGTATGAGGGCGCTGGAGCCGATCGACGCCTACCCCACCCATCGGATCGCCGGCTTCCCCGTGCGCGCGGGACGGTCGCTGCCCTTCGGCGCCACCAGGGTGCCGGGCGGCGTCAACTTCTCCGTCTACTCCAACCACGCCACGTCCATCTCGCTGGTGCTCTACAAGGCGGGCGAGCCCGAGCCGATGGCCGAGCTGCCCTTTCCCGAGGCGTTCAGGATCGGCGGCGTCCACTCGATGACCGTCTTCGACCTCGACCCCGAGGACATCGAGTACGGCTACCGCGCGGACGGCCCCCACGAACCGCACAGGGGCCACCGCTTCGACACCTCCCAGGTCCTGGCCGACCCCTACGCCAGGATGAGCACCGGCATCGACCCCTACCGGCACAGGTCGCGCGTCGCCCTCGACGACTTCGACTGGGAGGGCGACCGCTCGCCGCTGCTGCCGCACGAGGACCTGGTGATCTACGAGCTGCACGTGCGCGGCTTCACGATGGACCCCTCCTCGGGCGTCTCGGCGCCCGGCACCTACGCCGGCCTGGTCGAGAAGATCCCCTACCTGCGGCGGCTCGGCGTGAACTGCGTCGAGCTGATGCCGGTCTTCGAGTTCGACGAGACCGACAACATCTTCACCGGCGTCAACTACTGGGGTTACAACCCCCTCGGCTTCTTCGCGCCCAAGGCCTCCTACGCCGCAACGGGCCGCCACCACATGCAGGTCGACGAGTTCAAGCACATGGTGAAGGAGCTGCACAAGGCGGGCATCGAGGTGCTCCTCGACGTGGTCTTCAACCACACGGGCGAGGGCGACGAGCGCGGCCCCTCCATCACGCTCAAGGGCCTGGACAACGCCACCTACTACATGCTCACCCCCGACGGGCACTACTACAACTTCAGCGGCACCGGGAACACGCTCAACTGCAACCATCCGGTGGTGCGCGGCTTCGTGCTCGACTGCCTGCGCTACTGGGCCGCGGAGTTCCACATCGACGGGTTCAGGTTCGACCTGGCGGCCATCCTCGGCAGGGGCGCCGACGGCGAGCTGCTGCACAACCCGCCGCTGCTGGAGTCCCTGGCCTACGACCCGGTGCTGCGCGACTGCAAGCTCATCGCCGAGGCGTGGGACGCGGCGGGCCTCTACCAGGTGGGCAGCTTTCCCGACTACTTCAGGTGGTCGGAGTGGAACGGCCGCTACCGCGACACCCTGCGCAGGTTTCTCAAGGGCGACCTCGGCGTCACGGGCGAGATGGCCACCAGACTGGTCGGCTCGCCCGACATGTACAGCCGCAGGGGCACCTCGGCCACCGTCAACTTCATCACCTCCCACGACGGCTTCACCCTGCGCGACCTGGTGTCCTACAACCACAAGCACAACGACGCCAACGGCGAGCACAACAGGGACGGCGACAACAACGACCTGTCGTGGAACTGCGGTGTCGAGGGCGAGACCGACGATCCCGGGGTCCTGTCCACCAGGGGCCGCCAGACCCGCAACGCCCTGCTGCTCCTGCTGGCCAGCAGGGGCGTCCCGATGCTGCTCGCCGGCGACGAGGCGGGCCGTACCCAGCTGGGCAACAACAACGCCTACTGCCACGACAGCCCACTGACGTGGTTCGACTGGGGGCTGGTCGAGGACAACGCCGACCTGTTCGCCTTCGTCAGGAGGGTCATCGCCTTCAGGCGGGCCCACCCCGTGCTCAGGAGCGGCAGCCCCGAGCAGGTCACCTGGCACGGCGTGCGGGCTTGGGCGCCCGACTGGTCCACCCACTGCAGGCTGATGGCCGCGATGTTCGACGGCGGCGGCGACGACTGCGTCTACGTCGCCGCCAACTCCTACTGGGAGGGCCACACGCTCGACCTGCCGGCGCCACCGCGCGGCATGGCCTGGCACCTGTTCGCCGACACCGCGGCGGCGTCCCCGTGGGACGCCCACGAGCCGGGGGCGGAACCGCCGCTCGCCGACCAGTCCCAAGTGGAGATCGGCCCGCGGAGCGTCCTCGTTCTGGTCACGCACGAGAGGGAAGATCAATGAGTTTCCAGGTGAAAATGAACGTCGAAGGGGACACCGCGACGATAAGGCTGTCCGGCGAGCTCGACGGGCGGTCGGCGCCCGAGCTGAACCAGCTCGTGGGCGAGGCCGTCGAGCAGCGGGTCGGCAAGCTGGTGCTCCTGCTCGACGAGCTGACCTACATGTCGTCGGCCGGGGTGCGCTGCCTGGTCTTCGCCCACCAGAAGCTGCCGCGCGGCTCGGAGATCACGCTGATCGGCACGCAGCCCGAGGTCGCCGAGACCATCAGGCTCACCGGCTTCGACCGCAGCATCGTGATGACGTGATGCTCGCCTATCGCCTCAGGATTGACGGGTCGAACACGTCGATGCCAGGGGTGGTGGCCGACTTCGTCGAGGCGCTGGCCGACGAGGCGGGCCTCACCACCCACCAGACCTACTGGCTGCGGCTGGCGGCCGACGAGATCACCACGAACATCGCCCACCACGGCTACCGCGGCTGCGGGGGAGTGGTGGACATCGCGGGTGAGATCGAGCGCGACCGGCTGCGCGTGTGGATCGAGGACGACGCGCCGCCCTTCGATCCCACGCTCTACGATCCGGCGCCCAGGCTGGCCGTACCGCCCTGCGAGCGTGAGGAGGGCGGCTACGGCCTGCTGCTGGCGCTGAAGAAGGTGGACGAGTTCAGTTACGAGTTCGTCGAGGGACGCAACCGCAACATTCTCGTCATGCGGCTGCTCGGACGGGATGGAGAAGCCGATGCCGAATGCCCTCGTGATCGCTGAGACCGCCGACGCCGCCTCGGAGGCGGTGCTCGAGCTGGACGGCGCGCTGAGAAAGGAAGGCTTCGACGTACGGCACGCCGCCCCCGACGACCTGGCCACGCACCACGCCTGGCCGCACCCTGACCTGCTGCTGGTGTCGGCCTCCGTCGGGCTGCACCGGATGGCGCTGGTCAGCCGGCGCTTCGTCGTCGAAGGCCGCACCCCCACCATCGTGGCCTTCCCCGGCGAGGACCTGGCCGCGCTCGAAGAGTGCGTGCGCGGCGGCTTCGACTACCTGACCAGGCCGTTCCTGCCCAGCCTGCTGCGCAGCAGGGTCAACTCCTGCTGGGAGCGCTGGCAGCTCAGCAGCACGGTCGAGGAGATGGCGGCGCTGGCCAGCCTGCGCGAGTACGAGCGTGAGCTGAGCATCGCCCGCGAGATCCAGGCGGGGTTCCTGCCCGAGTCGATGCCCGCGATGGACGGATGGGAGATCGCGGCCAGCTTCCGCCCCGCCAGGCAGGTGGCGGGCGACTTCTACGACATCTTCACCCTCGTCAACGGGCGCAGGGTGGCCTTCGTCGTGGCCGACGTCTGCGACAAGGGCGTCGGGGCGGCGCTGTTCATGGCGCTGATCAGGACCCTGCTGCGGCACACCGCCGAGCACACCGGCCTGGCCCACGGCGTCAGCGACGACCTGGCCGTGGCGGTGAACGGCGCGTCGAACGACGGCACGCTGCCGCTGCTGTCGCTCGGCGCGGGACCGCTCATCCAGGCCGTCGTGGGGACCAACCAGTACATGGCTCGTAACCACCTGAAACAGGGTTACTTCGCCACGATGTTCTTCGGCGTGCTGAACCCGCGCTCCGGCGACCTGCTGTACATCAACGGCGGGCACAACCCGCCCATCGTGCTGCACGCCGACGGCCGCCGCACCATGCTGCCGCCGACGGGACCCGCGGTGGGCATGCTCGCCGACAGCTCCTACACGCTCGGCCACGTCCACCTCGCCCCGGGCGACTCGCTGTTCGCCTACACCGACGGGGTGGTCGAGGCGCGCGACCTCGATCACCGGCTGTTCGGCACCGACAGGCTGATCGAGACGCTCGGCGGGCCGGGCCCGGCGGCGGGGCTGCTCGACACCGTCGACCACGCCGTGCGCCGCTTCGTCGGGACCGCGGAGCAGTCGGATGACATCACCACCCTCGCGCTCCGCAGGGTCCCGCTCTGACTCGGGGCCGGCTCAGGCAGCGGGTGACTCAGCCGCGGTCGCCGTCGTCACCATCGAGACGGCGACCGCGACGTCCCATCCCGACCTCGCCTCCCCGCCGTGGAACCCGGTGGCCAGCAGCGTCGCCTCCGCGCTCCTGCCGGCCAGCAGCAGCGCGTCGATCAGGCAGGCCGTCAGGTGCGGCGTCAGCCACGGCGGACCGGCTCCCATGCCACCCGCCAGCAGCGCCAGCGCCCTGCGCAGGTGGAAGACCGCTTCCTGCGGCCTGACGCGCAGCGTCACCATCGCCTGCGCCGCGTGCGCGAACAGGGCGCTCTCCCTGTCGCCCCTCTCGATCCTGGCGGCGCCGTCCGTGCCGCCGCCGGTCAGCGCCATGACCCACGCCCGGTAGGCGTCGTACATGGGCCGCGAGGGCGAGCCGGCCCGCCGCAGGAAGTCCGCCGCGGCCGCGGGGCTGCCCAGCCCGCAGGCCAGGTTGATCGCCCTGGCCAGCGCCAGGTGCGGGGTGTTCTCCACCACCCCCGCGGGCAGCGAGTCCAGGAACCTCATGCTGTCGTACGGCCTGCCGCGCAGCAGCAGCAGGTGCGCGAGCGGCACCGCGACCAGGTGGCCCATCCCACACCACGCGGCCGCCTTGCACAGCTCGTAGGCCCGGTCGAAGCACAGCGCCGACCACGCCTGCCAGGTCGCCTCCACCAGGTGCAGGGGCGGCCCGACCGTGCCGGGCCTGGCGCGCCACTCGGTGACCGCCTGCATCTCCCACCCGCCGTGGGCGCGGCTGAGCCGGGCGCCGAGCCCGCGCCCGACGAGCAGCTCGCGCAGCAGCGCGGCGTTTCCCCTCGTCGCCGCGTGCAGCGCGTCGGCCGTGGCCTGCTTGACGTGCCCGCCCGCGAGCGAGGACAGCAGGGCCGCCACCTCCCCGACCGTGAACGGCGGCAGCGCCAGGCTGCGCGTGCCCGGCTCGAAGCGCAGGCAGTCGGTGGGGTCGGGGCGCCTGGCCTGCTCCCCCGACAGGGCGGTGACCAGGACGGTGCCGATCTTCCTGCGGCCGAGCTCGCGCAGCGCCAGCAGGCTGTCGTGCCCGCTCAGGTGCGCGTCGTCGACGACCAGGAGCAGTGGTTTGACGGGGTCGCTGGGAACGCGGCCCGCGATGCCGTCCGCCGTGACGGTGGCGTCCAGGCGGACCACGTCGTAGCCCGCCGCCTCCGGTGAGCGCAACGCCTGTTCGACCAGCGAACTGCGCCCGCTGCCTCGTTCCCCCGTGATGACGATCGACCCAGGTCTGGCCGCGCGCAGCGCCGCCCTGATCGAGGTGAGCTGCTGACTTCGGCCCACGAAATGCCACTCCATGCCGTCCCCCTGTCAAATGATCGCTATGGAAATGCTTGGGGGAGGCACGGCAACGGGTCAATGTCAATGTGACGAAATGGATTGTCGTATCGGTCTACGGACCGATGACAGCTCGGGTCAGGCCTTCTACACTCGGGTCGGACTTTGCATGGTTATTGTTCACGCGGTGGGGGTCGTACAGGGGGTCCAGTGTCAGGTGACGACTGGAATCGTCAGGAACTGGCCAGGTTCTTACGCAGCAGGAGGGGCCGGGTCAGCCCCGATCAGGTGGGCCTGCCCACGGGGGGGCATCGGCGCACCAAGGGACTGAGAAGAGAGGAGGTGGCGGTTCTCGCGGGGCTCAGCCCCACCTGGTACACCTACCTGGAGCAGGGCAGGGACATCAGGCCCTCGACCCAGGTGCTCGACAGCCTGGCCAGGGTGCTCGGCCTCACCGAGGACGAGCGCCGCTACATGCACACGCTGGCGCACGGGCAGGTGGCCAACCCCCAGCCGCTGGAGCCCGAACTGGCGGCGGGAGAGGTGATGCGGGGGCTCGTCGAGCTGATGCGGCGGCACGAGTACCCGGTCTACGCGACCAACATCTACTGTGACGTGCTCGCGTGGAACCCGGCGGCCGCCGAGTGGTACGACGACTGGGGCGCGATGCCGCAGGAGCAGCGCAACTTCCTGCGCTGGGTGCTGCTCTCGCCGCTGGCGCGCGACCGGCTGCCCGACTGGGAGGAGGACACCCGAGACCTGGTGGCCCGGTGGCGCTCGGAGGTGGCCAGGTGGCCGGGCGACGAGCGCATGCAGGCCAGGATCGCCGAGTTCGCCAAGGCGAGCCAGGCCTTCACGCGCTTCTGGCGCGAGCACGACGTGCAGGAGCACCGCGCGCTCACCCGCGTCGTCAACCATCCGCGACTCGGCACGCGCAAGCTCCGGATCATCCTTCTGTTGTCTCCCGACGAGCCGAAAGTCGGCGCGGTTATCCATTATCCAATGGATGCGTAAACCGAAATCACCAGGAAATGCAATTGCCGCAACATGTCGTCTCCCGATATTTCGTCAGCTGTTAATTGACAGTCCTGCCCTCGCGCCAGACCTTGGGTGATGTCGTGAACCATCAATACGGGTGCGCGATCGCCGCGAATTCACCGGCGACCCGCGCGCAGACGGGAATGGGACCATGCACGAGAACAATGGGCGAGATCCCGTCGCCATCGTCGGTGCCAGCTGCAGGTTGCCCGGTGCGCAGGACCTGGGCCAGCTATGGGAGGTCCTCACCGAGGGCAGAGACGTCATCGGCACCATTCCGCACGACAGGTTCGACATCGAGACCAACCACGGCAGGCGGCGCGACGTCCTGCGCGGCGCCGGCGGCTATCTGGACGACATCACCGGTTTCGACGCGCGTTTCTTCGGCGTCTCGCCCTTCGAGGCGGTCAGGCTCGACCCGCAGCAGCGCGTGCTGCTGGAGGTCACGTGGGAGGCGCTCGCCGACGCAGGCATCCCCGCAGAGAGCCTGGCGGGCACCAACACCGCCGTCTATACGAGCCTGCTGTCGTCGGGCTACTGGGACCTGCTGCGCGGAGTCGGCCTCTACGACATGCACGCCGCGCTCGGCGCCGCCGTCAGCGGCATCTTCCCCGGACGCGTCTCCACCCTGCTCGACCTGCGCGGCCCCAGCATGGGAGTGGAGGCGGCGTGCGCCACGTCGCTGCTGGCCGTCCACGTGGCGTGCAGGGCGCTGTGGTCCGGCGAGACCGACCTGGCCATCGTCGGCGGCGCGAACCTGCAGATCGTGCCCGACCTCTACTTCTCCCTCGCCGACGCGGGCGTGCTGTCCAGTTCGGGCAAGTGCATGTTCGGCGACGTCCGCGGCGACGGCTATGTGCGCAGCGAGGGCGTGGCCAGCGTGATCCTCAAGCCGCTGTCGCACGCGCTGCGCGACGGCGACCGCGTCTACGCCACCATCCTGGGCTCCTCCTGCACCCATGACGGCCGCACCGGCGGGTCCATGGTCGCGCCGGGCCTGGAGGGGCACCGGCAGATGCTGCGCTCGGCCTACCTCGACGCCGGCGTCTCCCCCCGCGACGTCGGCTACGTCGAGGCGCACGGCCCCGGCACCCGCGCGGGCGACCCGACCGAGCTGGCCGCCCTCGACGCGGTCCTCAGGGAGGGACGCGAAGAGGGGAACAGGTGCCTGGTCGGCTCGGTCAAGTCCAACATCGGCCACACCGAGTTCGTGGCGGGGCTGGCGGGCCTGCTCAAGACCGCCCTCGCCGTACGGCACCGCACGATCCCCGCGACCCTGCACGTCGAGGAGCCGCACGAGGTGCTGCGGGAGCCGTACCGGGCGGTGGAACTGGCCGCCGCCACCCAGGAGTGGCCGCGGCCCGACCAGCCCGCCGTGGCGGGCGTGAGCTCCTTCGGCATGTCGGGCACCAACATCCACCTGGTGCTCTCCGAGGCGCCCCAGCCGGACGAGCGCCCCGCGGCGCGGCCGAGGCCCGTCTACGTGCTGCCGCTGTCGGCGCGTGACCCGCAGGCGCTGCGCGAGCTGGCCGCCGACTACGCCGACCTGCTGGAGGGCGAACCCGAGCTGGAGGACGTGTGCTTCAGCGCCGGCGCCCGCAGGTCCCAGCTCGACCGCAGGCTGGCCGCCGTCGGGCCCGACGCCAAGTCCCTGGCCGCCTCGCTGCGCGCGTTCAGCGAGAGCGGGCTCGACGACGGCAGGTCGCTCGTCGCGGGCGAGAACCGCGTGGCCAGGCAGCCCAGGGTGGTGTTCGTCTTCCCCGGACAGGGCGCCCAGTGGGCGGGGATGGGCAGGGACCTGCTGGCCCGCGAACCGATCTTCGCCTGGCACTTCCACGAGTGCGCCAAGGCGGTGGAGGCCGAGCTCGGCTACTCGCCGGTCGACGTGCTGCTCGGCGAGCACCCGATGACGGCCGTCGACGAGATCCAGCCGACGCTGTGGGCGATGCAGGTCGCCCTGGCCACGGTCTGGCGCGAGTGGGGCATCGAACCCGACATGCTCATCGGCCACAGCATGGGCGAGATCGCCGCGGCGGTCGTCTCGGGCTCGCTGAGTGTCGCCGACGGCGCCGCCGTCGCGTGCAGACGCGCCCGACTGCTGCGCGACACGGGCGGGTCGGCGGGCGCCATGTGGGCCGTGGCGCTCGGCGAGGACGACGCCTACCAGGCCATCGGCGAGCACGCCGGACAGGTGTGCGTGGGCGTGGTCAACAGCAGGTACGCCACCGTGCTGTCGGGCGAGGCCACGGCACTCGAGCACGTCGTCGGGCCGCTGAGGCGGCGCGGCGTGTTCTGCCGCAGGGTCGACGTCGACTACGCCTCGCACGCCCCCCAGGTGGAGCCGCTGCGCGACGCGCTGCTCGACACGCTGTCCGGGCTCAAGCCCGCGCAGGGCACCGTCCCGCTGCACTCCAGCGTGTGGGGCAGGGTCGTCGAGGGTGAGGAGCTGGACGCCCGCTACTGGTTCGAGAACCTGCGGCTGCCGGTCCGCTTCGCCGACGCCGCGCAGGCCGTCATGGACGGCGGCAGGCCCACCGTCTTCATCGAGATGAGCCCCCACCCCCTGCTGCAGTCCTCCCTCGAGGAGGAGATCCAGGCCAGCGGAGCCAGGGGCGCGGTCGTCTCCTCACTGGAGCGGGCCGAGCCGGAAGCCGACGTCCTGGCCACGGCGCTGGCCAGGGCCTTCGCGCTCGGCTGCAGACCCGCGTGGGAGCGGCTGCACCCCGAGGGCGGGTTCGTCCCCCTGCCCGCCTACCGCTGGCAGCGGCGGCGTTTCTGGCCCGACTCGGCCAAGAGCGCGCAGCCGCCTGAGCCCGCGCCCGCCGCCTCTTCCTCGCGGCCCGACCTCGCGGGGCTGTCGGAGGCCGAGCTCGCCGCCTCCGTCGCCCGCCTGGCCGCGCAGGTCCTGGCCGTGCCTGGACACGAGGTCGGCGTCGACACCCCGCTCGCGCACCTCGGGCTCGACTCGGTGCTGGCCACCAGGTTCAGGGACAGGATGCGCCGCGACCTGGGCGTGGACGTGCCGATCCGCAACCTGCTCGGCCCCGGCACGCTGCTCGAACTGGCCACCGAACTGCGAGCCTCGGCCTGACCGCCTCGGGAGGAGGGCCCGCCTCGGGAGCCTCCTCCCGGGTGGCAGTCGGACTGCCAGTATCAAGCGGCTCTGGGACATGTCCGCCGCAGACCCGAAGATGGGTGCCATGGTGATCGCCGTGATGACCGCGCTGGTCGGCGGTGCGCTGGTGTCAGGGGTCTGGGTGAGCGTCCTGCTCACGATCTTCACCCCAAGGGGAAGACCGTCCAGGCTGGTCCGCGGCACGCTGCGGACCCTCGCCTCCGTCCTCGTCGCGGTCGCGGGACGGCTGCCGCGCCGGGTGCGCGAGCCGCTGCTCGACCTGTGCGCGCCACTGGCCGTCTTCTCGGTGGCCGCGATCTGGCTCGGCGTGTCGTCCGCGGGGTTCGCCCTCCTGGACGGCACGCCGCTGCGGGAGGCCGAGTGGGCCTCGAGGGGACTGCTGCTCGCGGCCGTCACCGCCTACCTGCTCCGCTTCCTGCACGCATACGGCAGGCGCGAACGCCTCGTCGCCAGGCTGGCGGGCAGCGTCTGCAACCCACGCGACGCCGACGCGCTGCTGGCCGCCTACCTCAGGACCGGCTCACGCGACCATCTCGACACCCTGTTCGCCGAGTGGACGGGCTGGATGACCGAGGTCGAGAGCACCCACATCGCCCACCCCACCCTCACATTCCGCAGGCCCGCAGGCGACCTGGACTGGCTGAAGGCGGCGGTCATCGTGCTCGACGTGGCCGCGCTCACCGAGGCGCTGGCCCCCAGCTGGGCTCCCGCCCACACCCGCGCCCTGCTCGACACCGGCACGCGCTGCATGCAGCGCCTGGCCGCCGAGCTGTGCATCAGGCTCCCGACCGTGCCCGTCAGCCTGCAGGGCCGCGAGGAGAGCAACTTCTCCGACACCCTGCGCACCGCCCACGACGCCGGCCTGCCCGCCGAGTGCGACGCGCAGGCCGCGTGGGTCGTCTTCCAGCACCGGCGCACCGGCTACGCGCCGCACGCCTACGCCATCGAGGCGCGGCTGCACTACGAGCTGGACTGATCGGACTCCTGCCAGGTCCACTTCGGGACCGCGCGCAGCGGGTGGAGCTCGTCGTCCGTGGCGGCGCGGGAGTTCTGCTGGGCGACCCGCGAGCCGAACTCCAGGTGCTCGCGCACCGCCTCGCGGAACGGCTCGTCGCCGGGCAGCCCCGCCTCGTCGAAGGCCTCCATGTACAGCGCCACGAAACGCTCGCGCTGCTCGTCGGTGATGTCGAGGTGGCGGTGCACCTGGATGAGGTAGTCGAAGCCGAGCTCACGGGTGAAGCGGTCGGGGCCGCCGAAGGACTCGGCCGTGAACCAGGTCAGGTGATCGACGTGGGTGGCGCGACGCTCGGGAAACAGCTGCTTGAGCAGGGGATCCTCGAGGACCTTCGCGTAGAAGATCTCCTCGAGCCTGTGCAGCGCCTCATCGCCGCCTGCGTGCGAGTACAGACTGGTCATGCACCCACCTTCATGGTCACCCGCGAGGTTGTCCAGCGCGTTCGCCCTCAAGGAAACCCGTCGAGCTGCGTTAAGTCAGCCTGTCCGCCGCGCTCGGGCCGTCCTTACCGTGGTCCTCCGGATCGCAGGCGGAGGAGGAGATCGTGCGCGCAGCCGTGATCACGCAACTGAACTCACCGTGGGAATTCAAGGAGCTCGCCGACCCCGTGGCGGGACCCGGCCAGGTCGTCGTCCGCATTCACGCATGTGGCATGTGCTTCAGCGACGTCCTCGTCCACCGCGGGCACTGGCCCGTCCAGCTGCCCATCGTGCCCGGCCACGAGCCGGTCGGCGAGGTCGTCGAGCTCGGCCCCGGCGTCACCACGCTACGGGTGGGCGACAGGGTCGGCGTCTCGTGGATGCAGCGCGGCGAGGGCCGCTGCGTCCACTGCCAGAGCGGCAGGCCGGTGCGCTGCGAGCACACCCAGACCTGGATGGACCTCGGCGGCGGCTACGCCGACCTGATGCTGGCGTGGGAGAGCGGCTGCACGCTGCTGCCCGAGGGGCTGTCCTACAGCGATGCGGCGGTCGCCTTCTGCGCCGGGTTCACCTCGATGAGCGGCCTGCGCAACGCCGACCCCCGCCCCGGCGAGCGGGTCTGCGTGCTCGGCGTCGGCGGCCTCGGCCACATGGCCGTCCAGCTGGCCGCCGCCATCGGCCTGGAGACCGTCGTGCTCACCACCTCGCCCGACAAGGCCGAGTACGCCAGGCAGCTGGGCGCCACCGAGGGCGTCGTCGTCGACGGCGACCCGGGCAAGGCGCTGACCGAGGCGGGCGGCGCCGACATCATCCTGGCCACCACCACCTCGGCCGAACAGGTCGCCAAGGTGCTGTCGGGCCTGCGGTACGGCGGGCGCCTGGTCACCATGGGAGTCACCGGACCGCTCCAGGTCGAGGACATGATGACGCTGCTGTTCAAGCAGTGCTCCATCAAGGGCAGCACCCACAACAACCGCTCCGACCTGGTCGAGGTGCTCGACCTCATGGCGCAGGGCAAGGTCGTCCCCCGCGTCGAGAAGTACCCCATGGCCGAGATCAACGAGGTGCTCAAGCGCGTCGAGGCGGGTCAGGTGCGCTACCGCGCCGTGCTGGAGCACGACTGACATGCCCGAACCCAGCATCGTGGTGGCCAACAGGGAGCACCTGTGGTGGCTGCTCATCGAGGCCTCCCAGCTCGAACACATGATCATGTGCCAGTACCTGTACGCCGAGTTCAGCCTGAAGGAGGCGGACGAGCTCACCGCCGAGCAGGCGGAGGCGGTCGGCAGATGGCGCACGACGCTCCACGGCATCGCGGTCGAGGAGATGCTGCACCTGGCCCTCGTCGCCAACCTGATGGCGGCCATCGGCGCGGCGCCCACCTTCGGCAGGCCGAACTTCCCCCAGCGCTCGGGGTACTTCCCCTCGGGCTTCCAGCTCGACCTGCTGCCCTTCGGCGAGCAGGCGCTGCGGCACTTCCTGTTCCTCGAACGGCCCGAGGGCATGCCGATCGAGGACGCCCACGAGTTCGTTCCCGCCGCGCCGAGCCGCACCACGCTCGTGCCCGAGGAGCTCATGCCGCGCGGGCAGGAGTACACCACCATCGGGCACCTGTATCGCGGCCTCGAGGAGGGCCTGCGCGCGCTGTGCGACAGGCTGGGCGAGCAGGCGGTCTTCGTCGGCTCGCCGCGCGCCCAGGCCACGCCCGAGCTGTTCCGCTGGCCGCAGCTGATCGCCGTCACCGACCTGAAGTCGGCGCTCGCCGCCATCGACATGATCATCGAGCAGGGCGAGGGGTCGCGCGGCGACTGGCGCGAGGCCCACTACGGGCGCTTCCTGGCCATGTGGGAGGAGTACCGCAGCCTGTGTGAAGCCGACCCGGCCTTCGAGCCGGCCAGACCGGTCTCGCCCGGATACCTGCGCCAGCCGTACGACATCGGGAAGCCGGTGCCGCTGCTCACCGCCACTGACGCGCGCGGTGTCGCCGAACTCGCGGTCGTCGCGTACGAGCTGATCCTGCACGTCCTCACGAGGTTCTTCACCCACACCGACGAGAGCGACGAGCAGCTCGGACTGCTGGTGGGCACGGCGATCGGGCTGATGGCCCAGGTGCTGAGGCCGCTGGCGACCGCCATGACCAGGCTGCCCTCAGGTCAGGAGGGACGCACGGCGGGGTTCGCGTTCGAGATGTACTACGCGATGACCAACTCCGTGCCGTGGCGCGAACCCTCGTGGGCGCTGCTGCACGAGCGGACGCTCGTGCTGGTCGACCGCTGCGCGGAGATCGAGCGCGCCGGCGGCGCGCCCGCCGAGGTGGTCGCCGCTGGACGGCGGGCCGCCGAGGTCGCCGAACGGCTGGCCGCGCACGTGCCGCCGCACCTGCGGCCGACCTCACGAACTGCGTGAGCGACTTGCCGAGGTACGAACCGGTTCTTTGACCGCCGTCGCGCAGCCGTAAAAGCATTTCCGCAGGAGGCAGTATGAAAACCAGCGCCGACATCACGCCCGAGCTCCTGGACGGCCGGTGGCGCAGCCCGTTCGCGGCCGAGGTCTTTCCCGGGATCTACGGCATCGACGACTTCTGGCTGCGCAGCCCCTTCTGGGCCATCCACTTCAACTCCTACAAGGACCCCGACTGCCGGGAGCGGCTCTTCGAGCTGATCATCACCGGCTTCTTCGACGTGCTCGGCCCGAGCGCGGTCACCGAGGGCGCCAGGGAGGTCGACTTCTCCCGCACCAAGACGTGCCTGCGGCTGTTCGACGACGCTCTCATCACGGCGGCCGAGGGGGTGAAGTCGGGCAGCGGCCACTGGGAGAAGGGCGAGTGGCAGGACGTCTCGCTCGGCGGCTGCTCGCCGATCGACCTGCCGGGCGTGGACGAGTGCCCGCTGGAGTACGACCTGCTGGGCATCGCGGGCGACCGGCTCTACTTCGGCCAGCGCCACCACGACGAGGCGGGTTCGATCTGGACGCGCCGCTCACCCGGCCTGCTCGACTACTACGTCGTGCGCGTGACGGGCGAGCCGCCGCAGGTCGGCCACGGGGCGGAGTGGGGCCCGCCGGAGTGGTTCCGCCTCACCAGCTCCCACCCGACCAGAAGTGGAGACAAGCTGTGACCACCACACAGGCAGCGGTCGTAGAGGGGCCAGGGGCGCCCTTCACGCTGCGCGACGTCGAACTCGACGACCCCAGGCAGGGCGAGGTCCTCGTCAGGATGAAGGCGGCGGGCATCTGCCACACCGACCTCACCGTCGCCGCCGGGCTCATCCCCTTCCCGCTGCCGGGAGTGCTCGGTCACGAAGGCGCCGGCGTGGTCGAAGAGGTCGGCCCCGGGGTGACCAAGGTGCGTCCCGGCGACCACGTCGTGCTCACCTTCACCTCCTGCGGCGCCTGCGCGTCCTGCAGGCTGGGCCACCCCGCCTACTGCACCACGTGGATCCCGCAGAACCTCATCGGCGGCAAGCGCGTCGACGGCACCTCGCCCATCAGCAGGGACGGCGCGCAGCTCGGCGGGCGGTTCTTCGGCCAGTCCTCGTTCTCCGAGCTGGCGATCGCCGACCAGCGCAGCGTGGTCAAGGTCGTCGACGACCTGCCCTTCGAGCTGCTCGCGCCGCTCGGCTGCAGCATCCAGACCGGCACCGGCGCGGTGTGGAACACGCTCAAACCCGAGCCCGGCTCCTCCATCGCGGTCATCGGCACCGGCTCGGTGGGCCTGGCGGCCGTCATGGGCGCGGCGCTCATGCCCGTCGCCGAGATCATCGCCGTCGGCCGCAGGCAGGACCAGCTCGAACTGGCGACCAAGTTCGGCGCCACCCACACCGTCGACAGCAGCCAGGCCGACCTCGCCACCGCCCTGCGCGAGATCACCGGCGGCGCGGGCGTGGACTACGTCGTCGAGGCCGTCGGCAACCCCGACGTGCTGCGCGGCGGCATCGAGGCGCTGGCCCCGCGCGGCGCGGTCGCCGTCGTCGGCGCGCCGCCGTACGGGGTGGAGGTCTCCATCGACGTGCACCGCCTGCTGCCGGGGCGGCGCATCCTCGGCGTCTGCGAGGGCGACAGCGACCCCGACAGGCTGATCCCCCTGCTGGCCAGGCTGATCAAGGCAGGCCGCCTGCCGATCGAGCCGCTCGTCAAGGAGTACCGCTTCGCCGACATCCAGTCGGCCGTGGACGACTTCAAGGCCGGCAAGAACCTCAAAACGATCCTGCGATTCGGCTGAGAGGCAACCATGGAGATATTCGAGCTCGGCGACTTCCAGCTCATCTCGGGAACCACGATTCCCGGAGCGCGCCTGGCCTACCAGACCTTCGGCGAGCTCAACGCCGCCAAGGACAACGTGATCGTCTTCCCGACCTTCCTCGGCGCCCCCGCCGAGGTGCTCAACGGGTGGATCGGCGAGGGCAGGCCGCTCGACCCGAGCAAGTACTTCATCGTGCTGCCCGGCCACTTCGGCCTCGCCCCCTCCTCCGCGCCCAGCACCACGCCCGCGCCGTTCGCGGGCTCCGCCTTCCCCGAGGTCACCATCGGCGACGACGTCATCGCCCAGCACAGGCTGCTGGCCGAGAAGTTCGACGTGCACGAGGTCCGCCTGGTGCTCGGCTGGTCGATCGGCGCCATCCAGGTCTACGAGTGGGCGCTCAGGTTCGGCGACGTCGTGCGGCGCATCGCGCCGATCGCGGGCGCGCCGACCCCGCCCCCGTGGACCAAGCTGTGGCTCAAGACCGTCGTGGAGGAGCCCATCACCGCCGACCCCAACTGGAACGGCGGCGACTACCAGGACGCGACCGCCGTCAGCGGCGGCCTGGCCAGGGTCGCGCACGGCTCGGCGCTCACCGCGCCCCCGCGCACCTTCTACTACGGCAGCGCGGAGGTGTGGCGCACGCTCGGCTTCGAGAGCGTCGACGGCTTCGTCCAGGGCTTCTGGGAGGGCTTCTGGCTGCCACAGGACCCCAACGACGTGGTCGTCCAGGCGCGCAAGGCCCGCACCTCGTGGCCCGGCGCCGACGGCGAGACCCTGCAGGAGGTGCTCGGCCGGATCACCGCCAGGACCACCGTGGCGGTGCTCACCGGCGACTCGCTGTTCCCGCCCGCCGAGTGCAGGCAGTACGCGAGCTGGATCCCCGGCGCGCAGTTCAGGGAGATCGACAGCGTCTACGGTCACCTGGCCACGTTCGGGCTCAGCGAGCAGGACGTGAAGGCGATCGACGACGTCATCAGGCACGCCCTCGAAGGCTGAAGGGAGGCCCACCTTGTCCCAGGCAGAGTTCGTCAGGTTCCTGCGGGCCGCTCGCGACAGCCCCGCCATGCTCGAACGCTACGCGCCCATGGACATGTCGCGGATGATGTTCCACGCGCGCGGCGACGGGTTCACCTTCACCATCAGCGAGGTCGGCCAGGTCGTGGGCAGGCTGGAGGTCGACGTCGTCGTCGGGAAGGACGGCGAGCCCTTCGACGGCTCCAGCGCCCTGTGGCGGCAGATGTGGGGCAGGCGCTACCTCGACTACCTGGTCCACGACGTCGTCTCCCGCTTCACCGACGAGGAGCTCTCGTGAGCACATCAGGCCTCATCGACTTCCTGCGCGGGCTGGCCGACCGGCCCGAGCTGCTGGACCGGCTCAAGGACAAGCCGAAGAGCGCAGTGATCGCCGCCGCGGGCGGATCCTTCACCGAGGAGGAGTTCAACTCCTTCGTATGGGACCTCGAGGAGCGCCTGGCCAAGTCGCGCGGCGAGGCCTTCGACGCGGAGTTCTCGCTCTGGCACCTGCTGTGGGGCCAGTACTACCTCGAGTTCCTCGTCCACGACCTCGTGCCCACCCTCGACAGGGAGCATCAGCTATGAACGGGTTGTACCTCGGGCGTGAATGGAACGTCGAGCACGACAGGCGCGCCAAGGTGAGCGACGCCGAACTCCGCTACACGGTGCTCGGCGAGGGCGAACCCGTGCTGTGCATCCACGGCACCAGCATCGCCGACAGCCTCATCACCCCGTTGCGGTTCCACCAGCCGCTGCTGGACGACTACCAGTTCATCAGCTACTACCGGGCCGGCTACAACGGGAGCACGCTGGAGAAGGACGCGCTCAGCATCGAGGAGGGCGCCGAGCACGTCAGGGAGCTCCTCGACCACCTGGGCATCGAGAAGGCGCACATCATGGCCTTCTCCTTCGGCGGCGTGATCGCCTTCCAGTTCCTGCTGTCGCACCCCGAGCGGGTGCGCAGCGCGATCCTGCTGGAGCCGTACCTGCCGCGCGAGGAACCCCAGGCGATCCAGGCCAACATCGACGCCTTCATGGGCGCGATGAAGCTCTACGAGAGCGGCGACAAGCTCGGCGCGGCGCAGCGGTACATGGAGTCGGTGTGCGGGCCGAACTTCCTGTCCGCCGTGGAGATGACGGGGCCGCTGAACGTGTGGGAGAGGGTCGAGGAGTGCGTCGACACGACGTTCACCGTCGACTTCCCCGCGATCTCCCAGTGGGGTTTCAAGCCGTCCGAGGCGGACCGGCTCGTCGACGTCAAACCGGCCATGCCCGTGCTGGCCATGATGGGCCTGGACAGCGAGTCGGCGATGCCGGGGTTCAGGGAGACGCAGCGCTTCCTGATGAACTGGCTGCCCCAGGCCGAGCGGTGCGGGATCCCCAACGCGACGCACGGGATGCAGAGCATGAACCCCGTCGCCGTCGCCGAGGCGGCCCACGCGTTCCTGCGTCGCGTCAGCGCCTCCTAGTCAGGTGCGCGACAGCCGGTCGGCGAGCCTGATCGGTTCGGGCAGGCGGTAGGCGGGCGTCATGCGCAGGACGTGGGCGCAGGCGTTGTCGAGGCCGACCCGGTGGCCCTGGGACACGTAGACCGGTTTCACACCGTGCCGCGTCCGCAGCGCACGGCCGACGACCTCGCCGTCGAGCAGGATCGGGCTCCACGATCCGCGCTCGGCGGCGGGGTCGTCGTGCGTTCCCACGAAGGCGGTCTTGGCCACGCCGATCACCGGCAGGCCGGTCAGCACGCCCAGGTGGCAGGCCAGGCCGAAGCGGCGGGGGTGCGCCAGGCCGTACCCATCGCAGACGAGCAGCCCCGGCGTCACCGTGAGCCTCTCCATGGCGGCCAGCAGCGGCGGCAGCTCGCGGAAGGCGAACAGGCCGGGCACGTAAGGGAAGGCCGCGCGCCTGCGGACGACCGCGCTGTCCACGACCCGCAGCGTGCCGGCCTCAAGGACGACGACGGCCCCTGTCACCTCGTCGCGGTCGGTGGCGTAGCCGACATCGAGCCCGGCCACGAACTCGACCCGCTCGGGCCCCTGGTCGTCCAGGTCGACCAGCGGGCGCAGCCGCTCCTGTACGGCCTCGGCCTCGGCGATCGTGGTGGGCCACGGGTGTGCTGACGTCATCCCGCCATCCAACCGCCTCCCCTGCCCTCCCGCACCTCGCCATGGGTGGTGGCCGCCGGGGACCTCAGCCCGGAGGAGCGGCCAGGCCTTCGGCGAGCGGGCCGTGCGCAGGCTTCCACCGCGGCGGCGGACGAGGGGGAGCCCGATGACTCCGGTCGTGCCTGCCAGCCTTCATCGCGTTCCCGCCTTCGGCGCGGCCTCGTTCGTACGGCGGGCGGCGGCCAGAGCCGGCACCCCGATGACCAGAAGCGCCCAACTGCCCGTGACGGGGAAGTAGAGCACGCACAGCGGGATGCCCATGGCCAGCAGGTACCACCCGATCTGCGCGGGCACCCGCCCCGTCGTCCGTACGGCGTGCAGGGTCAGCGTGCCGAGGGCCGGCAGCGCGATGCCGGACACCATGAACCACACCGTGGACTCACGGGCCCAGAAGTCGGGCGCCTCGGTGTCGGCGACGCTGCCCAAGAAGCCGTCGCCGGCGATGGCGGCCCAGGCGTTGGGCTGGGCGAAGGCCCAGTACGAAGTGGAGATCGCGGCAGCGGGTCAGTCCGTTCATCCGTTCCCTCTCCGATGGTGCGGCGCCAGGCGCAGGGCCAGCGCGTAGATCTCTCGAAGGTCCTCCGCGACCACAGGAGGCACGACCTGCTGGGCCCCGACCAGCACCAGGTAGAGCAGGTGCGCCATCGGCTCGACATCGGCCTCGGGCCCGCCCAGCTCTCGCCACAGGGACTTGACGTAGTCGACGCGCAACCGGTCGACGCGCTGCTGGAGGGCCTGGACCTCGGAGTCCTGCAACGCCCACGCGCGCATGGCGATCTCCAGCTCCTGGTTGCCGCCCTTGTCCTCGAGGATCAGGTTCATGAGGCGGTGCAGCCTGGTGGCCGCGGGACCGCCCCCGATCTCCGCGCCCGCGATGTAGCGGCTGGTGTGCTCGGCCTCGAAGTGTTCGAGCAGATCGGTCTTGAACCCGGACATGCCTTTGAAGTGGTGGTAGAAGGACCCTTTGGTCAGGCCGAGCTCGGCGCACAGCCGCTCGATGGTCAGCGCGGGGGCGCCACCCTCGCTCAGCACCAGGAGCCCTGCTTCCAGCCAGTCACGCTTGCTCGCCATACGTGAACCGTACCATACGGAATGGTGTGGATTTACGTTACGAAAGCGTAATATCTCACCGGGTTGCGTGCATCGAGGAGCCCGGCCTTTAATTCGGCGAGCCATCCAAACTAACTCAGGGGAGTGGCGTGGGTCGCATCGGGAACGGCGCGTACGGCGGGCCTGCCGACCAGGCGACGGTCCGCCGCGCCAACCTCTCGCTCGTCCTGCGCCACGTCAGCGGCAGGGGCCCGCGCTCCCGATCGGCCGTGGCCGCCGAGACGGGCCTGAACAAGACCACCGTCACCAGCCTGGTGGCCGAGCTCCAGGCCGGGCGCCTTCACCGCGACCCTGACCGTCAGGGACCCCCAGGGTCTGACCGGCACCGCCAGCGTGGTGATCAACGCGGGCAACACCGCGCCGACCGTCTCGCTCACCTCGCCCGCCGACGGCCGGCTGTTCTCCTTCGGCGACACCGTGCCCTTCCAGGTGACGGTCACCGACCCCGAGGACGGCACGATCGACTGCGCCAAGGTGAAGGTGAACTACCTGCTCGGCCATGACATCCACGACCATCTGATCACCTCGAGGAACGGCTGCTCCGGCTCCATCGCGGTGCCCGCCGACGGCGAGCACGACACCGCCGCCAACATCTACGGCGTCTTCGACGCCGAGTACACCGACGCGGGCGGTCTGACCGGCCACAGCAGGCGCGTCCTTCAGCCGCGTCACCGGCAGGGCGAGCACTTCGGCGCCCAGCAGGGCGTGCAGGCCGCCGACTTCACCACGGCCAACCTGGCCCAGTACAAGGCGGTGGTCTTCCTCAGCACCACGGGTGACGTGCTGAACGACGCCCAGCAGAACGCGTTCGCGAGCTACGTGGACACGCCGCCGCCGACACCGAGTACGGCTGGCCGTACTACGAGCGCCTCGTGGGCGCCTACTTCGCCAGCCACTCCAACATCCAGCAGGCCACCGTGAAGACCGAGGACCGCGCCCACCCCGCGACCGCTCACCTGGGCCCGACCTGGTCGCGCACCGACGAGTGGTACAACTACCGCACCAACCCGCGCGGCTCGGCCCGCGTCCTGCAGAGCCTCGACGAGGGCAGCTACAGCGGCGTCTCCATGGGCGGCGACCACCCGATCACCTGGTGCCACCCGCAGTCCGCCGGCAGGGCCGTCTACACGGGCCTCGGCCACACCCAGGAGTCCTACGCCGACCCCGCCTTCAGGAGCCTCCTGCTCGGCGGCATCCGCTACGCGGCGGGCGCGATCAAGGCCGGGAGACCGGATACACGCCGATCTACAACGGCTCCACCGGCGGCTGGTCGCAGGCAGGACCCGGCTCGTTCGCCAACGCCGACGGCACCCTCACCTCCCAAGGCGGGATGGGCCTGCTGTGGTGCTCGGCGAAGGAGTACCGCTCCTACTCGCTCAAGCTCGACTGGCGGATGGCGGGCGACGACAACTCGGGCGTCTTCGTCGGCTTCCCCCCGTCGAGCGACCCGTGGTCGGCGGTCAACAACGGGTACGAGGTGCAGATCGACGCCACCGACACCCCCGACAGGACCACGGGCTCGGTCTACGGCTTAAAGTCGGCCGACCTCGCCGCCCGCGACGCCGCGCTGAACCCGCCGGGCCAGTGGAACACCTACGAACTGCTCGTCCAGGGCGAGCGGCTGCAGGTCTTCCTCAACGGTGTGAAGATCAACGACTTCACCAACACCGACCCGGCCCGCAGCCTCGTCCAGGGGCACATCGGCATCCAGAACCACGGCGACGGCGACGACGTCTCCTTCCGCAACATCCGGATCAAGGAACTCGGCGGTGGCGGCCCGATCACCGTGGAGGGAGAGGCATACACCGCGCAGTCCGGCGTCCAGCCCGCCGACCACGCTCCCGCCAGCGGCGGCCGTACCGTCGGCTACATCAACAACGGCGACTGGGCGGCCTACGGCGGCGTCGACAGCGCCGGAGCCACCGGCTTGTCCGCGCGCGTCTCCTCCGCCGGCTCGGGCGGCACGATCCAGATCCGCGCAGGCTCGCCCACGGGCCCGCTGCTCGGCTCGGTGGCCGTCCCCGTCACCGGCAGCTGGGACACCTTCCAGACCGTCTCCACCACGCTGACCGGCTCGGCCTCGGGGCCGGTCCACCTCGTCTTCACCGGCGGCGGCGGCGGCTTCCTGTTCGACGTCGACACCTTCACGCTGGTGCGCTCGTGAGGCGCGCCCTGGCGGTGCTCGTGGCCGTCGTCCTGGCCGTCCTCCTGGCTACGACTCCGCCGACCCCGGTGAGCGCGGTCACCGCCCGCCACGTGCGGCTGAACGTCATCACCTCGACGAACGACTCCGACCACGCGGCCCGCGTCTTCGAACTGGAGGTGCGCGGCCGCTGACCGGATCGCCCTGCGCGGGACATCCTCCACCCCGCGCAGGGCGGTCACCCCGTCCCATCCCTCACGACGCCGCGGCGCTCGGCGAAGGCGTGAGGCTCGACAGGTAGCCCACCTTGTCCTTGATCGGCACCTGTACCCGCACCGTGCCCGCCCTGCTGAAGGTGAACGTCATCGGGACCCACCCCGTCTCGCGCACCCCCGTGACGGTGGCGATCGGCTGGCTGGTCCCGACCGGCTGCTGGGACGGCACCTCGAGCGGTGCGGCCAGCCGTACGGACCCGCCCCCTTCGACGCTGATCCGCTCCAGACGATCGGGCTGTGACTGATCGTTGACGAGCACCGCGTACAGGTGTAGCTCGGCGGGTGGCGGCTGCCCTGGCACGCCGCCGAGCAGGAAGGCGTTGAGCAGGTGCAGGCCGCGCTGGTAGGCGTTGGCCCCCTCGTTCGCCGGCTCGTAGAGGTAGGTGCCCTTGGCGTTGTCGATCGTGTCGCCGGCGCACGCGGCGGTGGCGAGGGCGAGACAGAACGCGGTGGCCCCGATGACGCGAAATCTCGACACGGCAGCCCTCCTGTCACGAGGAGTCGGAACTGTCGCGCTACCCCCGCCGACCCACCTGTAACCCGCCATTCCCGCAGGTCGCACGGGGAAACCGGCCGCCAAGGGGATCCCCGTCGGGATGTTCGCCCGCCTCGACCGCTGATCGGCCGCACCGGTCCGGTGGATGGTGTTCAGTGCGTCGCCGGCGGTCCACCGGTAGTGGGCCTCGAACACATGAGCCGCCCGGCCGCGGCGATCGCGTCGCCCGGCATGCTCGCGTTGACCTGCACCACGACGACGCGGCGGCCGTCCTCGGTGCTCATGGCGGCGCCGCCGTACCCGAGGATCAGGCCGGAGTGGGTGAGCACGTCCACGCCGCAGTAGAGACGCTCGGAGAAGACGCCGTACCCGCCCTCGCGCATCACTCGCCCTTCCAGCCGCGCGCCGCCGAAGAGCGAACGGTAGAAGGCGGCCACGTCCGCGACGGTCGATACGAGCCCGCCTGCGGTCCAGAAGATCGACGCGTCCACTCTGGTGGCGCCGTCCCGCCCGTGTGCGAGGCCGTCGGGTTGCAGGGAGGACGGCAGTTCGGTCGAGGGCAGGGCGATCCGATCGCGAACCAGCTTCTCGTACGGCTCGCGCCGCAGCCTCTCCAGGATCATGCCCAGGAGGATGTAGTTGGTGTTGGAGTAGGAGTAGGTACCGGGTGGACCCGCGGGGCCCGCCTGGGCGACGAGTTCGCGTGGCTGCCACCTCCTCAGGTGCCCGCCGTCCTCCAGCTCCTTGGTGAAGCCGGGAGCGGTCAGGTAGTCGGGGATGCCGCTGGTGTGCGTGAGCAGGTCGGCCACGGTGGCCCTGGTGCTGATCACGCCGGGTAACAGGCTCTCGACCCGGTCGGTGACCGCCAGCCGCCCCTCGCGGACGAGCTGGAGCACGAGCGCCGCGGTGAAGGTCTTGGTGATGCTGGCGATCCTGAACCGGTGATCGGTCCGCATCGGTACCCGCTTCCTGGCGGCGCCCGCGGCGGCCTGCCACACGCGTTCGCCGTCCAGCACGTAGGCGACCGCTCCCGGCGCCCCCGCCCGCACCAGCCGCTCGACCTCCGCCCGCGCATCGGGAGACCCCGCCGGAACCCTGGTGGGGGCGGCCGGGGGAGTGGCCGGAGCGGGCTTGGCGGAGGGAGGGGCCGAGGTCTCGGTCATGGCGGCCGGGGTTCCGATCGGGGTGGGTGTTCCGGAGGCGCAGGCCGATAGCCCCAGCAGCAGGGCGACGGCCGCGGCACGTAATCCCATCCGACGACGATACGTCATTCCACGAAGAAGATCGGCTCTCTGCTAGCAACCTGTGTTGACTAACTTGGGATTAGTCAACTACGGTTGCTTGTATGCCCGCTGATGACATTCCAGCCTCCCAGGAGCCCGCCGACGCGCTGGCGGCGGTGGCGGCGTTGCGGCGCCTGGCCGATCAGATCGAGGACGCCGCCGTCGAGCAGGCGATGCGAGCGGGCTGGAGCTGGCCGCAGGTCGCCGAGGCGCTCGGAGTGACGCGCCAGGCGGTCCACAAGAAGCATGCCCAGCGGCTCATCGCCGCCGGCGTCAAGCTGAGGAGGCGCTGACGATGACCGCCTTCGACGCCCGCTGGCGGTCCATCCGCTCGGCAACCGCTGCCGTGACGTCATCGATTTGGACGCCCTGACGGATGCGGACCTGCTGCAGGACTGTGGTGGTAAACCCGGCAGTCTGAATCAAGCCGGGGAAGGTCCTGGACTGGTAAGCCCGAACGAGGGAGGTGCGATCGTAGATAGGCCGAACCGAAGCTCGCGCCTGGCGAAGGCCCGCGCGGTTCAGCCGTTGGTACGTGACCCACATTCCAGCCGTGGACTGCTGCTCGGCGAGCAGCTCGTTCGTGCGCTGTGGAGAAACACCGCACACCTGACCAGGTACGAACGTCTTCAGCGGACGGTGGGCGGGTACTGTGCTCAATCTTGCTGACCTTCGTGTTGCCATGCCAACCGGCGCGGGCCGCCAGCTCTTGATGTGCTCCGATCTTGCGGTTGCCCGCCCTTGCCCTGACGTGATGAGCTTCAATGCCAGGGGCGAGACGGTCAAGAGGTCCGAGTCAACGGCAGCCATCTCGGGTCAGCACGACGTCAGCACGTGTGCTGGCAGCAGCCACGAAAGTCCATAAACAACAAGAAGCCCCAGACTCGCGGCACTGGCCGTGAGCTGGGGCTCTGTCTCATGTTCGACCAGGTCAGACCCGGTCTGCTCTAGAGCGTGGTGGACGATACTGGGATTGAACCAGTGACCTCTTCCGTGTCAGGGAAGCGCTCTCCCGCTGAGCTAATCGTCCTTGTTGAGTTGGAACTCAGAGCGGAAGACGGGATTCGAACCCGCGACCCTCACCTTGGCAAGGTGATGCTCTACCACTGAGCCACTTCCGCATGTCGCTCGAACTACTTTAGCGGATCCGGGAGGTTCCGCGTGACGCACGAGGTGGAGACGGGATTTGAACCCGTGTGGACGGCTTTGCAGGCCGCTGCCTCGCCTCTCGGCCACTCCACCAGGAGATCTTGCTCCGAGCGGAAGACGGGATTCGAACCCGCGACCCTCACCTTGGCAAGGTGATGCTCTACCACTGAGCCACTTCCGCGTGTTATCCAGCGATTTGCTCGCCGACCACGGGAAAACCATATCGCCTTTGGCGAGTGCACGTGCGCAACGTGCCGCCGTGGGGGGCGATTTTCACGACACCACGCGCACGTCGTCCGCCTTGACGAACATCACCCTGTGCCCGAGCTGGATCTGGTGGTAGCGGAGCCTGCCGCGGACCATGACGTGCTTGTCCGGGTTGAAGTGCGACGCCGCCAGATACGACCCCCGCAGCGTCTGCCCGAGCGAGTAGTACTGCCCTCGGTGCAGCGTGTACGGCAGCGCCGCGTGCTCCTGGAACTTCACCCCTCGCGGGTAGGCCGACCTCTCCGGGTACGCCCTGCCGTACACCTCGACCTTGTCGCGGATGGGGGTGACCAGCGGGCCCGAGGCGCGCACGGCGGTGGGCTGGGAGGGCGGGTTGCGGAACCACGCCTTCTGGCCGAGGTACCAGATGGCCGTCCAGTCGCCCGAGGTGCCGGCGAGGGCGTAGCGCTGGCCGACGGAGGCGCGGGCGCTCTGGTCGTAGACGCTGAAGGTGGAGGCCCCGTTGGGCCGCTTGCCGATGTCGTCGACCAGGGGGGCGTCGTCGCGCGGCTCGGTGTGGAGCCAGACGGTGGTGGCGCCGTGCGGTTCGCACGGCTTGCCGGGGCGCTTGCGCACGCAGCCGACGAAGGCGGGCTGGTGCAGGTCGTAGTCAGGCTTGATGATCACGGACCGGCCGCTCGTCTTGCCCTCGATGGGCGCGTCCATCATGGCGAAGAACCGCGCCCAGTCCCAGTAGGGCCCGGGGTCGTCGTGCATGCCGGGAACGCTGTCGGCGTTGGAGCCGGGCACGTTGTCGTGGCCGATGATGTGCGCCCTGTCGAGCGGCACGTCGTACCGGGTGGCCAGGTAGCGGACCAGGCTGGCGGACGAGCGATACATCGCCTCGGTGTACCAGGTGCCGCCCTGGGCCAGGTAGCCCTCGTGCTCGATGCCGATGGAGCGGGTGTTGACGTCCCAGTTGCCCGCGTGCCACGCCACGTCCTTGGTGAGGACGTGCTGGGCGACGTGCCCGTCGACGGAGCGGATCGTGTAGTGCCAGCTGACGTACTTCGGGTTCTTGACCAGCGAGGGGATGCCGCCGTAGGAGCCCTCGGTGTCGTGGATCACGATGTAGTCGATCTCCCGTTTGGACCTGAGCCTGTCGTGGTTGCCGTAGTCGTCCTTGCCGAAGCGCTTGTAGGCGGCGGGCATCCACTCGCACTCCAGCGTGGCGGGGCACTCGGTGTCCGAGGCGGGCGCGACTCTGAGGGCGGGCACAGGGGTGGCTGGCAGCCGTACGAGCGACCCGTCGTCGGTGCGGCGCTCGACGCCGTCGCGCATCACGTCGAACACCTCGTTCGCGAAGGACGCGCTGGCGTAGCGGACGATGGCCTCGTGCCAGGCGAGGGGGTCGGGGCTGAGCGGGGAGCCGAGCCTGCGCTGCTGGTCGGCCAGGAGGGCGGCGCCGCCCCTGAGATTGGCGGCCCTGTCCTGCCGCAGACGCTCGACCGGCAGTCCGGTCAGCCGCGCGGCCAGCTGCAACGTCTGCTCGTCTTGCCGGATCATCGTCAGGGGCGGGTGGGTGATGCTCATCGGCCGTGAGTCGTCGCCCCGCGGGTCGCCCGTGTGGTGCTGTCCCGCCTCGGGTACGGCCTCGGCGTCCACCAGGTGCATCGGCCCGTACCCGCCCGACACGCTGGGCCGCCAGTCGTGGGAGTCCCAGCGCGACTCGAGATAGGAGACGCCGAGCAGCACGCTCTCCGGCACGCCGTACTCCTTGGCCGCGGCCTGGAAGTCCTCCTGAGCCCCGCCCGATGCGAGCACGGACAGAAGTGCGGCGGCGGCCCAGAGCAGCATGAGAACCCCCTGCTAAACGAGATCAGTCAATTACGTAGCGTAACGGGCGAGTTTCTCGCGGCTTTCGCGCGATATGGCGATCTCTGTGCGCATGTCGGCCTCCCAGGGGTGTGCAAGCACTCCATCCATGGGCGTGTCGCCTTTGAGAGAGTGATTCCTGCCCGATTTCGGGCAGGAATGTTGGCATGCCGTGTGATCCCTGCGTAGGGTCCTCCCCTGTGCATCCTTACGAGGACCTCATCGCGCACCTGACCAGGACGAGCCAGCTCGCCCCCGGTGAGGCTGCGCGCGTGGTGGCCGAGGTGGTGGCGTACTTCTCCGAGCCTGTCGAGGAGTTCGTACGGCGCCGCCACGGTGAGCTGAAATCTCGCGGCCTCACCAACGACGAGATCTTCCCCAGGATCGCGGCGGAACTACCGGCGCGGCGCGTGGCGGCACCCGAGTTGTCGCTGCGTCAGCTGCGCAGGCTCGTCTACGGATAAGAAAGGTTGGCCCATGTGCGGAATCGTCGCCTATGTCGGCAGCAAGGATGCCGCGCCCATCCTGCTGGAAGGGCTGCAGCGCCTGGAGTACCGCGGCTACGACTCGGCCGGGGTGGTGGTGTCCAACAAGGGGCTCAAGCTGCGTAAGGTCAAGGGCCGCGTGGCCGACCTCGCGAAGGCCGTACCCGCCAGGTTCAAGGGAACGCTCGGCATCGGGCACACCCGCTGGGCCACCCACGGCGTGCCGAGCGACGAGAACGCCCATCCGCACCTGTCGTCCGACGAGCGCATCGCCGTCGTCCACAACGGCATCATCGAGAACGCCGACGAGCTGCGCGCCAGGCTCGTCGCCGAGGGCGTGACCTTCGTCTCCGAGACCGACACCGAGGTGCTCGCGCACCTGATCGCCCGGACGGTGACCGAAACCGACACCCTCGAGGAGGCGGTCAGGAAGGCGCTCAAGAGCATCGTCGGCACCTACGGCATCGCGGTCGTCGACTCCGAGCGGCCCAAGGAGATCGTGGTCGCCCGCAACGGCAGCCCGATCGTGCTCGGCCTCGGTGAGAAGGAGATGTTCGCCGCCTCCGACGTGGCCGCCCTCGTCCGCTACACCCGCCAGGTCGTCCACCTGGAGGACGGCGAGCTGGCGGTGCTGACCGCCGACGGCTTCCACACCTTCGCCAGCGGAGGGCGCGAGACCGCCAAGGAGCCGCTGACCGTCGACTGGGACGCCGGCCACTACGACACCGGCGGCTACGAGCACTACCTGCTCAAGGAGATCTCCGAGCAGCCCGAGTCGATCGCCCGCACCCTGCGCGGCCGCCTCGACGAGCGCTTCCACATCGCCCACCTGGGCGGGCTCAACATGGACGCCCGCGAGACCCGCTCCTTCCGCCGCGTGAAGATCATCGGGTGCGGCAGCGCCTACTATTCCGGCCAGATCGGCGCCCAGCTGATCGAGGAGCTGGCCCGCATCCCCGCGGACGCCGAGCCCGCCAGCGAGTTCCGCTACCGCAACCCGGTCGTCGACCCCGACACCCTCTACGTCGCGATCAGCCAGTCGGGCGAGACCTACGACACGCTGGCGGCCGTGCAGGAGCTCAAGCGCAAGGGCGGCCGGGTCATCGGCATCGTCAACGCCGTGGGCAGCGCGATCGCCAGGGAGGTCGACGGCGGCATCTACCTGCACGCGGGCCCCGAGGTGTCGGTGGCCTCCACCAAGGCGTTCACCTCGACCGCGGTCGCCTTCGCCCTGCTCGCCCTGCACTTCGGGCGGGTGCACGACCTGTCGCCCGCCGACGGCCGCCGCATCGTCGAAGGACTGCGCGAGCTGCCGACGCAGATCGAGAAGATCCTCAAGCAGGGCGACCGCATCGCCGAACTGGCCAGGAAGTACGCGGTGCACCCGAGCATGATGTTCGTCGGCAGGGTGCGGGGCTACCCGGTGGCCCGCGAGGGTGCGCAGAAGCTCAAGGAGATCTCCTACATCCACGCCGAGGCCTACCCGGCCAGCGAGCTCAAGCACGGGCCGCTCGCGCTGATCGGGCCCGAGCTGCCGACCGTGGCGATCGTCCCGGACGACGAGCTGCTCGACAAGAACCTCACCACGCTGGGCGAGATCAGGGCGCGCGGCGGGCGGGTGCTCATGATCGGCCATCGCGAGCCCGACGCCAAGCTGGCCGACGACGTGATCGTGATTCCGAAGAACGAGATCGAGCTTGACCCGATCCTGCTCACGATCCCGCTGCAGCTGCTGGCCTACCACGCGGCCGTGGCCCTGGAGCGCGACGTCGACAAGCCGCGCAACCTGGCCAAGAGCGTCACCGTGGAGTAGGCGGAACGAGAGGGAGGCCCTCAGGGGAGCAGCAGGCCCCAGTAGAGGGCCCAGGGGATCATGACCGCGCCCGCCGTGACGAGCAGGCCGAGCCGTACCCGCTCGGAGCGCCGCTCGGCCCTCCGCCAGGCGCGCGCGGTCAGCACGGTGGCGACGGCGACGGCGACCGTCAGCGCCTGCAGCAGCAGCCAGAGCACGGGCCGTCCCGCCAGGACCGGTCCGGGCTCGGCCAGCTTGCCGCCCGTCCTCATCAGGAACATCAGGTAGCCGAAGCCACCGGCCACCACGGCCAGCCCCGAGCCCGCCAGCAGCCTGGGCGCGGCGCTCGACGCCACCCCCGTGCCCCTGATCCGGCGGACGCCGGCGGCGAGCGGATAGCCGAGGAAGGCGACCAGGAACAGCAGGAGCGCGGCGGTCTGCACGGGCGCCGACTCCCACCAGGACGGCGTCGGCACCGCGATGGTCGCCGACGCCTGCTGCGCCCGCGTGGTCGCCTCCGGCGGGCTCGACAGGGGCGCGCGCCCCGCGGCGACGTCCGACACCCATGAGCCCACCAGGTCGGGGTAGCCGGGGGCCAGCTCGGGCAGCCTGGTGACGCCGCCGTCGGGGCTCTGATGGGCGGCATGGTCCGCGCCGGGGAACAGGCGCAGCGTCACGTGCTCGTTGCCGCCCTCCGCCAGGGTCCCCGCCATCAGCGGAGGGCTCTCCTTGGGCGGGGTGAGCAGGTCGTTCGTGCCCCAGATCGCCAGTACAGGCTGCCGGACCCTCCGCAGCACGGGCAGCGGGTCGTACCAGGGCTCGGGGTACAGCCCGCCGTCGGCGATCGCCCGGTACAACGTCGGCACCGCCCTGTCGGGCAGCGAGCCCGACACGCCCGCCTTGCGCAGGCCCGCCGACACCGCCCACGCCTGCTGGCGCAGCGGCTGGTGGGAGTTGGCGCCGACCAGCACCGCGAACGCGACGTCCGCGGAGCGGGAGGCGGCCAGCGGCACCACCCATCCGCCCTCGCTCAGCCCCCACAGCCCGACCCCGGCCGGATTCACACTCGGCTGGCGGCGCAGCGCCGCCACCGCGCCGAGGGCGTCGTCGGCCAGCTGCGAGTAGGACCGCACGAACATCGAGTAGCCCACGCTGCGCTTGTCGTAGACCAGCACCGCCATGCCGCGCCTGGCGAACTCCACGGCCTCGGTCATGAGCTTGGTCCTGGGCGTGCCCTCGCCCGCGCCGTGCACGAGCACCATCCCGGGCCGTGCGCCGCGTCCGTCCTTGGGGGACAGGACCGTCCCGTGCAGGGTGAGACCTCCGCTGCCCGCGAAGCTCACCTCCGTCGCGGCCAGGTCGGCGGGCACCGGCACGGGAGGCGCCGGTGCTCCGGTCGGCGCGGCCTGCGCCGCCGCCGGTACGGCCAGCGCCATCAGCACGGCCATCGCTGTGATCACGAATCGCTTCATGTCGCCGAACATACTCTGCAGAGACTTATCGGCAAAGAGGTGTCTGCAGAAATCCTTCTGGAGGACTAGGGTGATCGTCATGAAGGATGAGGAGCCATGGGTTCTTGACGATCCAGGCAAGCTGAAGGCGCTGGCCCACCCGATGCGCCGGGCCATGCTCCGTCACCTGGGCCTGCACGGTCCGGCCACGTCCACGACGCTCGGCTCGCTGCTCGACGCCAAGACCGGCACGACCAGCTACCACCTGCGCCAGCTCGAGAAGTACGGGTTCATCGAGGAGATCCCCGAGCGGTCGGCCGGACGCGAGCGGTGGTGGCGGAAGGCGGAGACGGGGGACATCAGGCTGCCCCACCCCGCCCAGCTCGCGCCCGAGGACCGCCCGGTCCTGGCCGAGTTCCATCGGATCGGGCTAGAGGAGGACAAGGGGATCCTCCTGGAGCTCCTGCCCGCCGCCTACCAGGCCGACCCGGCGTGGGTGAAGGTGTCGCGCGGCCTCGGCCGAATGACGCTGAGCGAGCTGGAGGCCTTCTTCGAGGAGTACATGCTGCTACTGAAGAAGTACAGCCGTCGCGCCGCCGACGCCCCCCAGGAGGCCAGGCCCCTCCACCTCCGCCTGCTCGCCGTCCCCGCCGACCTTTCCACCCCCGAGGCGTGACTCTCTGTGCCCTGTCAATAACATGGTGTAGCAGTGGTTGGAGGAGACGGGGGAGGGGCCGCGCATGCGCCGTCGGGAGTTCGTGGCGGGAGCGCTGGCCACGCTGGCATGCCTGGCGGGCTGCGGTACGGCCACGCGACAGGCCCCGAGCTTCTCCGTCGTGCCCGGCGGCGAGGCCTGGATCCCCATCGCCAGGGCTCTCGCCGGCCAGCTCAAGCGCGACGGCGTGGTGGCCGGCGGGACCCAGCTCACGGTGACGGGCCTGTCCACGCTCGCCGCCGCAGAGATGGCCAGGTCGAAGACGACGGGAACCCCGCTGGCCAGGCTGGTCGGAGACGTCGAGGTCCTGGTCGTCGCGAGTGCCTCCCTCTTTCGCGCATTCGACGACTTCGCGCGGCGGCTGATCGCCGAGCCCGGCGGCACCGTGCTGGGCGGCAGGCCGCAGGGGGAGTCCGACCACCTGCTGTTCGGGCTGGTCGCGCGCGGTCTCGGCGCGGACGCCAGAGTGCTCGACTACGCGGGCTACCCGACCACGGCCGACGCGGCCGAGGCGCTGCTGGCGGGCAGGGTGGGCGTCGCCGCGGGCCCGCTCGGCGAGTGGCGCAAGCGCCTCGACAAGGGGCGGGTCAGGGCGCTGGCCGTCTCCTCGGCCGAACGGGTCGAGGGTCTCGAGGCGCCGACCCTGCTGGAGTCGGGCGTGCGGGTCGACTTCGCCGACTGGTGCGGGGTGCTCGGGCCCCCGGAGATGGGCGAGCGCGAACGCGCCCAGGCGGTCGAGGTGCTCGACGAGATCGCCGAGTCGGCGCAGTGGCTGGACGCCTGCCGTACGAGGGGATGGAAGCCCCTCCCGCTCAGCGGCGACGACTTCGGGGTGTGGCTCGCGTCCGAGATCTCGAGGACCCGCGAAGTGCTCAAGGACCTCGGCCTGATCGACACAACTTGTTGGGGTAGTTGCGTCCGCGGCCACTAGATGTAGGATCCTGGTCGTCGCTGGTTCGCCCGAGCAGGGCGAAGCAAAAGGGAAGCCGGTGAGATTCCGGCGCTGCCCCGCAGCGGTGAGCGGGAACGACCGCCGTCACGAAGCACTGGGCCCATGGTCTGGGAAGCGACGGCCAGTAGGAAGCTGACGTACGCCCGCGAGTCCGAAGACCTGCCAGCGGTGTGACCTGTCCAAGGCCTCGAGGGAGGGCCAGGGGGCCTCGCGGCATGCCCGCGTGCTCTCCTCGCCTGCCCTCACGGGGGCGAGCTCGCGAGGAGAGAGCGTGACGCAGATCGTAGAGGTGGATCGCCGGCTGGCCATCGAGGAGGCCGCCGCGAGAGTGATCGCCGATCCGGAGAACTCCAGGGTCGCCGCCAGGTTGCTGGCCGAGGAGATCGCGGACGAGGCGGCCGCGCACGGCGTGCGGACCTTCTCCGAGTCGATCGCGGCCACCCACGCCGCGGGCCTGCTCCAGGACGGCCTCGCCGCCTTCGTGGCGGCCAACGCCGCGGCCCTCGACGCGCTGGTGGACGAGAGCGCCGACGACAGGTTCGAGTACTTCGGCCTGCGCACCGTCTACGACCGCTACCTGCTGCGCCACCCCGAGACGCGCGACGTGCTCGAACGCCCGCAGCACTTCATGCTGCGCGTCGCGTGCGGCCTTGTCGTATCGGTGGCCGAGGCCGCAGAGCTGTACGCGCTGATGTCCACGCTGTCGTACCTGCCCAGCTCGCCCACCCTGTTCAACTCGGGCTCCCGCCGCGCCCAGCTGTCGTCCTGCTTCCTGCTGGACTCGCCGCGTGACGAGCTGGAAGGGATCTACGAGCGCTACGGCCAGGTCGCCAGGCTGTCGAAGTACGCCGGCGGCATCGGCATCGCCTGGACCAGGGTCCGCTCGCGCGGCTCGCTGATCCGCGGCACGAACGGCCACTCCAACGGCATCGTCCCTTGGCTGCGCACGCTCGACTCCAGCGTCGCCGCCGTCAACCAGGGCGGCCGCCGCAAGGGCGCGGCCTGCGTCTACCTGGAGACCTGGCACGCCGACATCGAGGAGTTCCTCGAACTGCGCGACAACACCGGCGAGGAGGCCCGCCGCGCCCACAACCTCAACCTCGCCAACTGGGTGCCCGACGAGTTCATGCGCCGCGTCGAGGCCGACCAGCCGTGGTCGCTGTTCGACCCGAAGCAGGTGCCGCACCTCACCGACCTGTACGGCGAGGCCTTCGACGACGCCTACCGGGCCGCGGAGGCGGCGGGCCTCCACACCCGTCAGATCCCCGCGCGCACCCTCTACGGCCGGATGATGCGTACGCTCGCGCAGACCGGCAACGGCTGGATGACCTTCAAGGACGCCGCCAACCGCGCCTCCAACCAGACGGCGCGCCCGGAGAACGTCATCCACCTGTCCAACCTCTGCACCGAGATCCTCGAGGTCACCAGCGACGGCGAGACCGCCGTCTGCAACCTCGGCTCGATCAACCTGGCCGCCCACCTGGCGGGCGGCACCATGGACTGGGTCCGGCTGCGCGCCACCGTCAGGACCGCCGTGCGCTTCCTGGACAAGACGATCGACCTGGGCTTCTACCCGACGCCTGAGGCCGAGACCGCCAACCTGCGCTGGCGGCCCATCGGGCTCGGCGTGATGGGTCTGGCCGACGTGTTCTTCTCGCTGCGCCTGCCGTTCGACTCCCCTGAGGCGCTGGCGCTGTCGACGCGCATCGCCGAGGAGATCGCGCTGGCCGCCTACGACACCTCCGCCGACCTGGCCGTCGAGCGCGGGCGCCACCCCTCCTACGGCGACACCAGGGCTGCGCAGGGCGTGCTGCACCCCGACCACTACGGCGTCGGCGGCACGCCCGAGTGGACGGCCCTGCGCGCCAAGATCGACAGGACGGGACTGCGCAACTCCCTCATGATCGCCATCGCGCCGACGGCGACGATCGCCTCCATCGCGGGCTGCTACGAGTGCATCGAGCCACAGGTGTCGAACATCTTCAAGCGCGAGACCCTGTCGGGTGAGTTCCTGCAGGTCAACCGGTATCTGGTCGCGGACCTGCAGCGCCTCGGCCTCTGGACGCAGGAGATGCGCGACGCGGTGAAGCGCGCCGACGGCTCGATCCAGGACATCCAGGGGATTCCGGCGGAGCTCAAGACGCTGTACCGGACGGCGTGGGAGCTGCCGCAGAAGGCGCTCATCGACCTGGCGGCGGCGCGGACGCCGTACATCGACCAGTCGCAGTCACTGAACCTCTTCATGGCGACGCCGACGATCGGGAAGCTGTCGTCGATGTACGCCTACGCGTGGAAGCAGGGGCTGAAGACCACCTACTACCTGCGCTCACGCCCGGCCACCAGGATCGCGCAGACGACCGTGCAGGCGGCGCCCGAGCAGGCGTTCACGGTGAGCGAGGCGGTCGCCTGCTCGCTGGAGAACCCCGAGGTCTGCGAAGCCTGCCAGTAGGACCCGCGTCGCCGCACGACAGACGATCCGTTCGCAAGGAGAACACATGCTGCTCGACCCCGGTATGGACCTGACGCTGCGCCCGATGCGCTACCCCGACTTCTACGAGCGCTATCGGGCCGCGATCCGCAACACCTGGACGGTCGAGGAGGTGGACCTGCACAACGACCTGGCCGACCTGGCCAAGATGTCGCCCCAGGAACGCCACCTCATCAACCGCCTGGTCGCCTTCTTCGCCACCGGCGACTCCATTGTCGCCAACAACCTCGTCCTCAACCTCTACCAGCACGTCAACGCCCCCGAGGCCCGCCTGTACCTGTCCAGGCAGCTGTTCGAGGAGGCGGTGCACGTGCAGTTCTACCTGACGCTGCTCGACACCTACCTGCCCGACCCCGACGAGCGCGTCAAGGCGTTCGCCGCCGTCGACAACATCCCCTCCATCCGGGACAAGGCCGAGTTCTGCTTCCGCTGGATCGACTCCCTGTCCGACCTGCAACGGCTGGAGACGAAGGAGGACCGCAGGACCTTCCTGCTCAACCTCATCTGCTTCGCCGCGTGCATCGAGGGCCTGTTCTTCTACGGCGCCTTCGCCTACGTCTACTGGTTCCGCTCCCGGGGCCTGCTCGGCGGCCTGGCCACCGGCACCAACTGGGTCTTCCGCGACGAGTCGATGCACATGGAGTTCGCCTTCAGCGTCGTCGACACCGTCAGGGCGGAGGAGCCCGACCTGTTCGACGACAAGCTCGCCGAGCAGGTCACCACGATGCTGGAGGAGGCCGTCGCGGCCGAGCTGGCCTTCGCGAGCGACCTGTGCGGCGACGGCATGTCGGGTATGACCGTCGAGCAGATGCGCGAGTACCTTGAATACGTCGCCGACCAGCGGTTGCGCCGCCTCGGCATGCCGATCAGGTATGGCACCGCCAACCCCTTCGCGTTCATGGAACTGCAGGACGTGCAGGAGCTGGCGAACTTCTTCGAACGTAGGGTTTCCGCATACCAGGTAGCCGTTGAGGGCAATGTGACCTTCGACGAGACATTCTGAGACATTAGGGGGCATGATTGTGTCGCCGGTGAACTGGCTCATCCTGATCGGTTCCGTCGTCGGAGCGATCATCGGTGTCGAGCTGGTTCGCAGGCTCCTCCTCAAAGCGGGCCACACCTGGGACTTCCTCGGGCACCTGGTTCGCAGGTGCACCTGGCCCGGGTTCGCCGTGGCGGCGGTGGTGGCCTTCAACGCCGCCTTCGCCCCCACCATGGTCAGCAGCACGGCGGGCCCCATCGTCGAGCGTCTCACCGGCGTCGTCACCATCGCCGCGTTCACCTGGCTGCTCATCCAGGCCGCCTACGCGGTCACCGACGTCGTCCTCGACCAGCTCGAACGGGTCGAGGAGAACAACCGCAGAGCCAGGCGAGCCAGAACCCAGATCACGCTGGTCCGCAGGGCCGCCGCCGCGGTGATCATCGTGATCTCGTTCGGCGCCGCGCTCTTCACCTTCCCCGAGGTGCGGGCGCTCGGCGCGGGACTGCTCGCCTCGGCCGGCATTGCGGGCGCGATCGTCGGCATCGCGGCCCAGTCGACGATCGGCAACATGCTCGCCGGACTGCAGCTCGTCTTCAGCGACGCGCTGCGGCTCGACGACGTGGTCGTGGTCAACAACGAGTGGGGCAGGATCGAGGAGCTCACGCTGACCTACGTCGTGGTCCGCTCGTGGGACGAACGGCGCCTGGTCTTCCCCGTCTCCTACTTCACCCAGAACCCCTTCGAGAACTGGACCAGGCACGGCAGCAGGGTCATCGGCCACGTCTACATCCGCGTCGACTGGTCGGTGCCGGTGGACGAGGTACGCGAGGAGCTGCACCGCTTCATCAAGGACCACCCGCTGTGGGACCAGAAGGACTGGACGCTCCAGGTCACCGACATCCAGCACAACGGCCTGGTGGAACTGCGCGCGCTGATGAGCGCGGCCGACTCGGCCTCGGTCTGGGATCTGAAGTGCGACGCCCGCGAGCACCTCGTGACCTACCTGAGGGCCCACCACCCGCACGCGCTGCCGCGCTTCAGGGTGGAGGGCTCCTCCCTCGGCGCGTTCGCCGACTCAGGCCCCGGGAGCTGGCCGAAGGACCCGCGTGGCGCCCGCGATCAGCGCGGTGGCCAGGATCCATCCTGACACCACCAGCGTCCACGCCACCCACGCCGTCCACCCGGCGGGCTCGTACGCGCCGCGCACCTCGAACACGCTCACCGGCACCAGCAGATCGAGCGAGTAGACGAACGCGTCGAACGTGCGCACCTCGTCCGGGTCGACCTGGACGGGCGGGACCTGGCCGAAGATGACCGTTCCCGCGGCCAGCAGGACCACCGCCCACAGGCCCGCCAGCCACGAGCGGTAGCCGTACCCGACCATGAGGTCGAGCAGCCGCCCCCACATCCTGCCTGGCACGCGCAGGGTGCCGCGCCGCTCGCGCTGCTTGGCCAGCAGCACCCGCCGCGCGTCAGGCTCGTGCCCGATGCGCCGGTACCACGAGGCCAGCTGCTCGTACGGCTGCGGCCGGTAACCGTCGGGATCGTGGCACAGCCAGCCGAGCCGTTCGGCGAGCGTCCACGGGCCGCGCAGCGACTCGTAGGTCAGGCCGTTGAGCTGCACGGTCTCCGGATAGGCGTCGGGGGAGTCGAGCAGCACCCCGAAGCGGGAGTAGCCGAAGTTCACCCCGCCCTCGACCACGTCGGGACGCATGATCACCTCGTCGGCCTGCATGTGGCTCAGGTGCAGCGCCCTGTCCGGCGACCTCAGCTCGGCGTGGTGGAAGGACAGGACCCCGTCGACGCGCGCGCCGCGCATCCTGATCGTGCCGTCGGCCCTGAACCCGTTGCTGAGCTCCGCGGTGGCCGCGGTCATGAAGTCGGCGTTGATCGCGCCGACGTGCGCCTGCTCGAGATAGAGGCCGCCGGGGAACTCGCCGCCGATCAGCCGCAGCCCGCCGTGGGCGCGCAGGCCGCGCAGGAACGTGCCGCCGCCCACCGACAGGCCGCCCGCCCACAGCGCCCACTCGTGCATGGTGCCGCCCCGGTTGTCCTCCGGCTCGCGCACGTCGCCGTGGGCCGACTCGGACGTGGTCGTGCGCGGCGGCGGCGCGGTGAGCGTCGTCCTGGACAGGCGGCACTGGCCCTCGACGCGGGCGTTGTCCAGGCGCACCCCGGCATGGACGGTCGAGCCGTCCAGCTCCAGCAGGCCGTCCACCTTCATCCGCGAGCCCTTGAACCTGCTCAGCTCGCAGCCGCGCAGCCGGACGCCCTTGGCGGTGGCGTCGGACAGGTCGACGGGCTCGGCGAGGTGGCAGTTGAGCAGGTAGAGCGTGGCGTCGATGGCCGCGCCCGACAGGTCGAGGGAGCCGACCACGCGGGCGCCGGCCAGCCGTACCCCTGGCACCTGCCCGGGGGTGCGCTCGACGGCCCCGAGAAGCAGCGCGGCGATCACCTCGGCCCGCACCTCGCGCTCGCGCCCCCACCGGCCGGCCTGCGAGGGATCGTCGAGTTCCTTGTCGCCCGCGCGCAGATCGACCCACGCACCGCTGGGAAAGGCGCGCCACAGGCGGCGTTCGGCCGGAGATAATCTGCGCACGGGTGAGATTTTAATCTGTGGCGCCCACGCGAATTGCCTTTTACCTTTGTGGTGTTCGCGAGAAAGAAAGCGGTCCAAGCCGTCAGGCTTTTTCTTTCTCAGGTCTGACCGGCGGGAATGGCGCCCCCCGGATGGATGTGAACGCCACTCGCCCCGGGCATGGATCCACGCCGCCCACGCCCGGGGTCACACCGCAGGCGGTACGGCGGGCCGGACCCCGAGCTCGGTGAGGAGCCCGGCGATCTTGCGGGCGCGCAGCGGGTCGACGGGCAGGACATGGCTCGTCCACCAGCGCGCGGCCTCGGGGTTCGGCCCCGCCGGCACCAGATCGAGGTAGTCGTTCAGCGGCGGGTCGTAGATGAACCCGGGGACGACGCCCCGCTGTTCGAGCCGGGCGACGACCGCGTCCCTGTCCTCGACCACGAGCGGGACCCGCAGCAGCGGCTGGGGCTCGGCGTGGCGCACCCCTTCGGCCGCCCACGGAGTGTCGCGCAGCAGCCGAACTCCCGTCAGGCGCGGCTCCCTCTCCCGGTCGATCACGCGGAACCTGGAGTCCTGATACCGGCGCACGAGCGGGCCATGGCGCATCCGCCAGTCGGCCTGGTCGATCGAGAGCCAGTAGTCGAGAGCCGACAGCAGCTCGCCGTCCGCCGCCCGCGCGTCGCCTTTCTGCGACGCCGCCGGTGTCAGCGCGGCCAGCGCCGCCTTGAGCTCGGGCTCGCGGGAGGGCAGGCGGTGCCCCGTCCACCGCATCAGGCCCAGCCGCTTGAGCGCGAGCCAGATCGGGCGCACCAGCCCGGTGCGATAGATCGTCTCCCTGATGACGGGCCGCACGACGGCCGCGAGCTGGCGCCCGGGGACGAGCAGCTCGTCCCTCGCCTCGGTCAGCGCCCGAAGGTCGGCGGGATCTGCGCAGGTGAGGAAGGCGCCGGACATCGCGCGGCCGTGCTTGGCCAGGCTGTAGACGCCCGCCGCCCCGAACGTGCCGGCGAGCCGCCCGCCGACCGTGGTCAGCATGGCGTGGGCGGCGTCGTCGATGAGCGTCACCCCGTGGCGCGAGCAGGCCTCCCGCAGTTCGGCGATCCGGTCGGGCTGGCCGTACAGGTGGGTGGTGAGGACGCCCGACACGCCCGCCCAGTCGACGGCCGGCACGTCGATGTTGCCGTCGCGCCACGAGACCGGCGCCAGCACGGGGGTCAGCCCCGCCGCCAGCACCATGAACAGCACGATCTCGCAGTTGGTCGGCGCGAGCAGCACCTTGTCGCCCGGCTTGAACCAGTGGCGCAGCGCCAGGTAGAGGGCGAACCTGCCCGAGGGCACGTGGAGGCAGTCCTGTCCCACCCTGTCGCGCATCACCGGCGCCTGCCGTACGCGCGCAGCATCTTGTCCACGGCGCCGTAGAGCGCGGGGGTCTCCAGGATGAGCCTGCGCGCGCGGCGGACCGGCTCGTGGCGCAGCTTGTGCAGGGTGGCGCCCAGCGTACGGCGGCGCACGACCCCCTCGGTGACCGGCGCGCCCGTGCTCCGTAACGCGTCCTTGTACTCCGAGCCCGTGCCGATGCCCAGGTCGAGGGCGCGGATACCGATCCCCGCGGCGGCCTCCGCCATGTGCAGATGCTGGATGAGGCCGGGGGAGTACTTCGCGAACTCGGGATCGTAGGCGGGGAACCAGCCGATCAGCACCGAGTCGGAGCGCAGCCCGAAGTGCCCGGCGACCGGGCGGCCGTCGACGTACATCATCGACAGCGGGCCGGCGAAGGCGGGCGCGTCGATGGCGTGCAGCCGGTCGGCCAGCTCCACGACCCATGGCTGCCCGAACCTGTCAGCGCGGCCCATCCGCCGGTACTGCGAGGACTTCCACTCGCGCAGCACGCGGAAGTCGTCGGCGCTGCGCGAGGCGAAGTCGAAGGTGACTTCGCCGAAGTCCCTGCCGAGCTTGCGCTCCTTGTACAGCGTGCTCTTGTAGAACTTCGACGAGCGCTTGGCCAGTTCGGCCGCGTAGTCGGCATAGCCGGACGACAGGTCGAGCACCACGCTCTGCTGCGAGAGGGTCTCATAGGGCTGGAACCACGGCTGGCCCTCCACCAGGCAGCCGAACGCCCAGACGTGCAGTCCCAATCCCTTGAGCAGCGCTTCGGCGTCGAAGCGGGCGCCGGGCCGGTGGATCACGCCCTGGCATAACGAGACCCACGAGCCGATCGCGGCCCCCACGCCGCCCCCTCCGACCTCGAACGGCAGGAAGCCGGCGATGCCTTCCTCGTCGCTGATGATCCCGACGCGTGCCGCCCTGCTCACCTCGCCCATCGCGATCGTGAACTCGGGGCTCAGGAAGGGGTTGGCGAGGTGAGGTTGGGCTGCCTGCATGTCACGCCAGGCAGTGAGCTCGCTGTCGCCGAGCTCGCGGGGTCTGACGACGGCGAAGGTTGAACGTTTCATATCAAGCCGGAACATACCCATCCTCGTTAAGAAACAGCAGCAACCTTACGTAGGTGTGGCAACACGGTCAGAGCGATGATCGCATTGGCAGCCAGCACCGCGTAGCCCACACCGGTGATCCCTGCCAGGGGGAAGAGGACGGCGATCATGCCCAGCATCAGCACGGCCAGCCCGATCTGCACGATCGCCAGCCGCCTGGCCTGGTTCATCGCCCTGAGCGTGCTGAGGTGGATCTCGATCAGCATGCCGGGCAGCACCGACAGCGCCATCAGCCGCAGCAGGGGCGAGGCGGCCTCGGCCATCTCGCCGCTGAACACCGACAGGATCAGCGGCGCGCCCAGCACGGCGATCGCGACGATCGGCACGATGATCAGCACGATTCGGCGCAGCGCGTTGCGGACGCTTCGGGCCAGCTCGGAGGCCTTGAAGGAGCCCTCAACGGTGAGCGAGACGGCCATGTTGGAGGCCAGGAGCCCGATCATGCAGCCCAGCGTGTGAGTGACGGAGAAGTAGCCGAAGACGGTGGCGTCGTTGAGCCAGGCGGCCACCAGGACCGGGACCAGGTAGAGGGTCAGCATTAACGACAGCGCGCCGGGGAAGTCGCCGGCGAGGAACCTGCCGACCTGGCTGAGCGGGGGCGGGTCGCCCGCGTTCTCCTTGACATGCCGGGGGATGGCGACCTTGAAGATGAACCAGTTGATCGGGATCAACGCCATCGCGGTCGGGATGATCCACGACAGGAAGATGCCTCCGGACAGGCCGCCCGTGGGCAGCGCGAAGGCCAGGCCCACCAGCATCGCCATCTTCACCAGGCCGAAGGCCAGGCTGTTGGCCGGCACCCAGACCGCCTTGCGCAGGCCGGCCAGCGTCACGTCCTGGAGCGTGAAGATCGTCCAGACCAGCACGGAGGCCAGGAAGAACAGCCCAGGGCCGAAACCGCCGAGGCCGGCGTAGGCCGGACCCCACAGCGGGAGCGTCAGCAGGAAGGCCAGCGCCCCGACCACACCCGTCGCCCCGGCCACGGCATAGCCGCGCAGCACGAACTCGGAGGTGCGCCGGCCCGCCACCGGGATGAACCTCGCCATGGCCCCCGCGAGCGCCAGACCGGTCAGCGAGGAGAACAGGCGCATGGCGCTGATCATCGTCTGCCCCTCGCCGAAGGCGGTGGGCGTGTAGAGCTTGGTGGCCAGGAACCAGTAGCCGAGCCCCAGTACCGCGGTGATCGCGGTGTTGATCATGAGCGCGTAGGCCTGGAGGAACAGGGGGTTGCGAAGGTCCTTGCGCAGACGGTCGGCAAGGGTGGGGGCGGCCACGGCGGTTGGCATGGCCCCATCATCGGCCGGGCCGCTTGCAGCGGTCTTACCGGTAACTTTCACCCGGTCGTCCGAGTCAGGCGCCTCACTTGTCACATTGACCATCATGTCCGATGGCTGGGGTGACCCGGCATGTCGTGAGTCACTCGTTATGGGTGACGAACCGGGGGCTCGGCCTCGGGTCATGACATGTCACGACCCGAGGGATGCCGATACTCGTCGCGGTACGGCTAGCGATCCACGATCTCGTTCTTGCCGATCACCACGACGCCTTCCCTGGTGACGGCGAAGCGGGTCCTGTCGTAGTCGAGGTCGAAGCCGATCCTGGCCCCGTCGGGGATGACGACGTTCTTGTCGATGATCGCCTTGCGAACGATGGCGCCCCTGCCGATCTTGACGTTGTCCATCAGCACCGAGTCCTCCACCAGGGAGTGGGAGTGCAGGACCACGCGCGGCGACAGGATCGAGCGCTGTGCCGTACCGCCGGAGATGATCACGCCGGGGGAGACCAGCGAGTCGATGGCGCGGCCCACCCTGTCGCCCTCGTTGTGCACGAACTTGGCGGGCGGCAGCGGGTCGTGCCCGGTGTAGATCGGCCACCTGTCGTTGTAGAGGTTGAAGACCGGGTGCGCGGAGATCAGGTCCATGTGCGCCTCGTAGTAGGCGTCGAGCGTCCCCACGTCGCGCCAGTAGCCCCTGTCGCGCTCGGTCGAGCCGGGCACGAGGTTGTTGGCGAAGTCGTAGACCTCGGCGCCGCCCGACTTGACCAGCATCGGGATGATGTTGCCGCCGAGGTCGTGCTTGCTGGTCGGGTCGAGCGCGTCCTCGCGCAGAGCGTCGATCATCGACTGCGTCTTGAAGACGTAGTTGCCCATCGAGGCGTAGACCTCGTCGGGGTGGTCGGGCAGGCCCACCGCGTCCTTCGGCTTCTCCCTGAACGCCACGATCCTCCGCCCCGAAGGGTCGGTCTCGATGACGCCGAACTGGTCGGCCAGCGACAGCGGCTGCCTGATCGCCGCCACCGTCACCTCCGCCCCGGAGTCGACGTGCTGGGCCACCATCTGCCGCGGGTCCATCCGGTAGATGTGGTCGGCGCCGAACACGATCACGTGCTCGGGCAGCTCGTCGTAGATCAGGTTGAGGTTCTGGAACAGCGCGTCGGCCGAGCCGGAGAACCAGCGCGGCCCCAGGCGCTGTTGCGCGGGAACGGGTGTCACGTAGTTGCCCAGCATGGCCGACAACCGCCAGGTCCGTGAGACATGGCGGTCGAGGCTGTGGTTCTTGTACTGCGTCAGCACCACGATCTGCAGGTAGTGGCCGTTGGCGAGATTCGACAACACGAAGTCGATCAGCCGGTACATCCCGCCGAACGGCACCGCTGGTTTGGCGCGGTCAGCCGTCAGCGGCATCAATCTCTTGCCTTCTCCACCAGCCAGCACGACTGCGAGCACCTTGGGCGACGTCATGGCGTGACGCTACCCTGAAACGCGCCGCCGAAGCAGGTCCACCTGCCCACCATCCGGGCGGCGAGTCGCGCCTCGCCGTGATCGCGATCGTCCGGGGCGCCTCCACGCCTCGGAACATCGTATTCGCGGGCGATGACCGTCGTCACCACGTCGTAGGCTTGGGCGCCTACTGGTGATGGCAGCTGCTGAAGGACTTGTCGTAGCCGACCTTGAATCCCCGGTCGTACCACTTCACGCCCGTGGGAGAGATGGAGTAGGACATGCCCTTCTCGCAGTGAAGCTTTCCGGCCGTGAACCCCTTGTCGTAGCCCTTGTTGTAGAGCTTCTTCTGCCGATCGGTCTGCGGCGCCGGGTCCTGCGTGACGGCCTGGATGCTCGTCGAGCCCACGGCGGTGCTCGCCGCGCTCGCGACCGGCGTACCCGCCAGTCCGGCGGCCAGAGCCATTCCGAGGAGCATCACACGGTGCTTTCCGCGCATTCTCCCGCCCTCCTTCCAGTGCCGCGGACACTTGTCGGCAAGGCCGCGGAGTTCATGGTTGCGGGACATTTTCTTCGGCGAATGCCGACGGGTGAGTGACGTGCGTATTCGCTGGGGTCGCAGCACGGCGAGGAGCGGTGGGGCGCACGATCGGCAGGCCCTTTTCCTTTTTGCTCCCGCTGACATCCTGCGCATATCGGCGGAGAAAAGTACACCAAACCCATCTAATCAACGCTTTTACTCGGGGGTTTTCCTGCGGGTACGGGAGCGCGGGCGTGCGTTAGGGTCGGCGGTGTGCGCGTGGATCTGCTGAGTCGTGAATACCCGCCCGAGGTGTACGGCGGCGCCGGTGTGCATGTCGAGTACCTCGCCCGAGAGCTCAGACGCCTGGCCGACGTGCGGGTGCGCTGCTTCGGCGCGGCAAGGGACGAGCCCGGCGTCTCGGCCTACCGGGTGCCCGGCGGCCTGGAGACGGCCAACGCCGCCCTGCAGGTGCTCGGCGTCGACCTGGAGATGGCCGCCGCGTGCGAGGGCGCCGACCTGGTGCACAGCCACACCTGGTACGCCAACTTCGCCGGTCACGTGGCCAAGATGCTGTACGGCACGCCCCACGTCGTCACCACCCACAGCCTCGAGCCGCTCAGGCCGTGGAAGGCCGAGCAGCTGGGTGGCGGCTACACGCTCTCCTCGTGGGCCGAGCGCACCGCGCTCGCCGCGGCCGACGCGATCGTCGCGGTGTCGGAGGGCATGCGGCGCGACGTCCTGGCTGCCTACCCCGAGATCGCGCCCGCCAGGGTGAGCGTGATCCACAACGGGATCGACACCGTCGAGTACGCGCCCGACCACGGGCTCGAGGTGCTGAAGAAGCACGGCATCGACCCCGGCAGGCCGTACGTCGTCTTCGTCGGCCGGATCACCAGGCAGAAGGGGCTCGTCCACCTGCTGCGCGCGGCCCGCGACCTCGACCCGGGGGCGCAGCTCGTGCTCTGCGCTGGAGCGCCCGACACGCCGGAGATCGCCGCCGAGGTGAGCGGCCTGGTCGGAGGGCTGGGGCGCGACGGGGTGTTCTGGATCTCCGAGATGCTGCCCAAGCCCGAGGTCATCCAGCTGCTCACGCACGCGACCGTGTTCGTGTGCCCCTCGGTGTACGAGCCGATGGGCATCGTGAACCTGGAGGCGATGGCGTGCGAGACGGCCGTCGTCGCCACCGCGACGGGCGGGATTCCCGAGGTGGTGGCCGACGGCTCGACGGGGCTGCTGGTGCCGATCGAGCAGGGGGCCGACGGCACGCCGGACGATCCTGAGCGGTTCGCCGCCGACCTGGCCGAGCGGGTCAACGCGCTGCTGGGCGACCCCGGCAGGGCCCGCGCGTTCGGGGAGGCCGGCCGGGCGCGGGCGATCGAGCACTTCTCGTGGGAGCGCATCGCCGAGCGCACCATGGACCTCTACCGCACGCTGACGGGCTGACCGCCGAACGTCAGCCCGTGGTGCGCCAGAGGGCGGCGAAGGCGGGATGGTCGGCGCCCTCGGGGCTGAAGGCGCCGACCGCGTAGACCTCGGCCGTGCCCGGCCGGCGGGCCAGCGCGGTCAGCGTCGGCACCCTTCCACCCGGTACGGGCGGGCTCTGCACGGTCCACCTGTCGTCCGACAGGCGCCACAGCCTTCCACGCGTCGAGTCCAGCGCCCACAGGCCGCCCGTCCCGTCCGGCTCGGCCTCGGTGAACACGGTCCCCACCGCGCCCCAGTGGCACCGCCACGCCGACCCGTCCCAGCGCAGCGCCACGGGACGCGACAGTTCGAGCGGCTCGTTCTCCTCGTTGTAGGCGCCCGGCACCAGCCAGGACACCCCGCCCACCACCCACACCTCGCGGGGGGAGAGCACGACGACGTCGGCCAGCGACACCCGCGGCGACTGCGCCTTCGCCGGGGTGCCCAGCGCGGGCAGGCCGACCTGGCGCCAGCCGCTGCCCTCCCAGCGCAGCGCCGCCGTCCCGCCGGCCGCCCACAGCTCGTCGCCCTCGCCGTCCACGGCCGAGGCCTCGGAGGGAAGCGCGTAGGAGCGCCACGCGCCGTCCGCGCCCAGCAGCCCGACCCGCCCGTTCACCGTCCAGAGCCGGTCGGGCGCGAGGGCCTTGGCCGCCGTGCCGCCCCAGCCGATGCTCTCGGCGCTGAGCCCCGACAGCGGCTCCACCTGCCACCCGGCTCCCTCGAAGGCGGCGACGTAGCCGGTCTTCACCGAGATCCCCACTGCCCACGCCCGCTCCTTCGAGGCCGCGGCCAGTGCCACGACCTGGATGTCGGGACGCGACGGCAGCGGGACGGCCGTCCACGCCGTGCCGTCCCACCGGCGTGGCCCGCCGTCGGTGTACTCGACGACGCCGTGCCCCTTGGCGGTCTGCCTGGTGAAGGTGGCCCACAGCGTGCCGTCGGGAGCGGCGGCCAGCTCGTCCATGCTGCCGGTCGCCTCGTCGGTGAAGATCCGCTTCCAGCTCGACGCCGCGCGGGCGGGCCTGAGGTCGTCGCGCCCGGCGGGCGGTTGCTCGCACGTCGAGGGCCGCGCGGGGATAGCCGTGAGCTGGGCCGCCGGCACCGGCTCAGGGGAGATGACCCCGACCGGCGTCCCGGAGGGCGCGGTGGTCGCGGTGGTCGCGGTGGGGGAGGATGCCCCGCCCGATCGGGTCGGAGCCGCCCCGGGGGACGGCGGGCCCGCGCAGGCGCCGGCCGCCAGCGCGGTCACCAGGATCGCGGCACGAACGGCAAACCCAGCCATGCCCGCAAGTCTCGCAGATCGATCATCGATTGGCCGCCCCGCCCGGTTGAGCCGACCGCGGTTCCACCCCCGGAAGGCGGCGGCGCGCTCGCCGCCCGAGTGGCTGTCGTAGGCTTCATGAGCCGACGATCGAAGGGAAGCCCGTGCTGCTGGCCGAGGGTGTCCACGTTGTCATCACCGACAGGAGCGGGGGCGGCAGCGCACCGCCGTACGACGGCAGGAACCTCGGCGGCGCGGTCGGCGACGAGCGCGACAGCGTGCTGGCCAACCGCCATGACACCGCCAAGGAGCTGGGGCTCGACCCCGACAATGTGGTGTTCATGCGTCAGGTGCACAGCGCGGACGTCGCCTACGTCCGCGAGCCGTTCGGCGACGAGCCTCCCGCGCTCGACGCGATCTTCACCGACCGGCCGGGCGTCGGCCTCGCGGTGCTGGTGGCCGACTGCGTGCCCGTGGTGGTGGCCGACCCCGGCGCGGGGCTGGTCGGCGTGGCCCACTCGGGGCGCGAGGGCACGTTCAAGGGCGTGGTCCCCGCGCTGGTGGAAGCGATGACGGGGCACGGGGCGCGGCCGGGCACCATGGTCGCCCTGGTCGGGCCGTCCGCCTGCGGCCTGTGCTACGAAGTCTCTCCCGAACTGCGCGAATCCGCGCCGCCCGAGATGCGCTCCACCACCCGCCTCGGCACCCCCGCCCTCGACGTCCGCGCGGGCGTGACCGCGCAGCTGCGCGCGGCGGGCGTCCTTGACGTACGGCACGACGAGCGCTGCACGATCGAGTCGCCCGAGCTGTTCTCCTACCGTCGTGAACGCGTGACGGGCCGCTTCGCCGCCTACGCATGGCTGGCGGGCTGAGGGCCCTATCGGGCGATGTAGTGCAGGATCACGTTGTGCACGTGGTGGGCCTTGTTCTCGCCGCGGAACTCCACCTCGTAGGTGTGCGTCCCGACATGGATGGCGATCGCCCCCGAGGAGAAGAACGACCCGGCGAACGACTTGTTGCTCACCACGCTGACTGCGGAGATCTTCGAGTAGGGGATGCTGGTGATCGCGAGCTTCTTGCCGACGAACGACTTGTCCTGCACGATCACGCGCCGGTCGGTGAGACCGAGGAAGCCCGTGCCCGCGCCGATGGCGTCGTAGACCGCTATGACCTGCTCTCCGGGTAGCAGCCCGCTCTGGATCTGCTGCAGCTGTTCCTGGCGGTCGAACGCGATGTCCATATTCTAGAAATGGGCCTTGCCGCGAGGTTTGTTACAGAACACCCTGATATTGAGAGGGGTGTGAGGACATGTCCCATCCACTCGGAGTGAGCCGCCCAGACCTCGTCGTCACCGACCTGCCGCAACCCGAGGAGGTCTTCGGCGTCCGGCGCATCGGGGCAAAGGAACTGGTCAAGTACGCCGTGGGCCCGAGCCTGATCGCTCTGGGCATCTCCATCGGCAGCGGCGAATGGCTGCTCGGGCCGCAGGCCGTGGGCCAGTACGGGTTCGTCGGCGTCGGCTGGGTGATCACCGTCTCGGCGCTCCTGCAGACCTTCTACAACGTCGAGTGCTCCCGCTACGTGCTGGCCACGGGCGAGGCGCCGGTCGTCGGATGGGGCAGGGTGCCACCCGGCTACATGTTCTGGGTGCCCCTGTCCGTCTTCGTGGTCATCTTCGCCTTCATCGCAGGAGGCTGGGCAGCGTCGGCGGGACAGGGCGTCTACGCGCTGGTCCACGGCACGGTCGCGCCGGCCGGCGCGGAGGAGCCCAGGCTGTGGGCCATCGGCCTGCTCGTGCTGGTCTTCCTCATCACCGCCGCGGCCCGCCGCATCAGCAGAGCGCTGGAACTGGCCAACTGGGTGATGGTCAGCGCGATCCTCGTCACGCTGCTGCTCATCGACCTGTTCGTGGTGCCCTTCGCCCAGTGGTGGGACGCCATCCGCGGCTTCGTGACGCCCGCCGCCCCGCCACCCGGCATCACCGCCACCCAGCTCGGCGGACTGGCGGGCTTCACCGCCCTCGCCTCCGGCCTGAACTGGTACGTCATGGGCCACTACCGCGACAAGGGCTACGGGATGGGCTTCCGCACGGGCTTCATCTCGGGCCTGCGCGGCGGCCGCAGCGAGCTGCTGGACAGCGGCGTGACCTTCCCCGACGACGAGAAGAACGCCGCCACCTGGAAGCGGTGGTACCGCCTGCTGATTGTCGACATGTGGGGCGTCTTCTTCGTCGGGGCGATCCTCGGCATGCTGCTGCCCACCATCCTGATGGCCCGCGCGGTCGAGGTCTCGGGCCAGAAGCCGACCGCCGCCAACGTGCCGACCTTCGTGGCCAGCGTGCTCGACCAGGAGTACGGCAGGCCGATGTTCATCCTCGTGCTGATCGTCGGGGTGCTGATCCTCTTCTCCACCCAGCTCGGCATCTTCGAGGCGATGGTCCGCGTCACCACCGACGCGGCCCATGCCACCAGCCCCCGCCTGCGCGCCCTCATCGAAGGCGATCCCAGGCGGTTCTACTACCCGTTCATGCTGACGCTGCTGGTCGTCATCGCGATCGTGCTGCACCTGGCGGTGCCCATCGAGCTGGTGCAGTGGTCGGCCAACATGTCAAACCTGGGCGCGCTGTTCTACCCGTTCCTGCTGATGTACCTCAACAGCAGGCTGCCGCGCGCGGCCCGACCGCGCTGGTGGCACTACGTGGTCCTGGTGCTGAACTTCCTGTTCTTCGGCTTCTTCTTCGTCAACTTCATCGCCGACTTCGTCGGAGAGCCCCTGGTAACGTTCTAAAAGTGATCATTCGTCCCGCCGACAGGAAGGCGGACGCCGTCAGGATCGGCGCCGTCCTGGCCCTCGCCTTCCACGACGACCCCGTCGTCCGCTGGATGCTGCCGTCGGGCGAGAGAACCGACCGCATGTTCGCCACCCTCGCCCGCCATGTGCACGCCCTCGGCGACCTGGCGTTCGACGGCGAGGACCTGGTCGGCGCCACCCTGTGGGACCCGCCGGGCCACAAGCAGCCGGCGCTCGACATGATGCGATCGCTGCCGGGGTTCGTCGCGGCCATGGGGCGGCGCGTCTCCTACGGCCGGCTGCTCGAGACGACCTTCCACAAGGCGCGGCCCTCACGGCCCCACTGGTATCTGGCGGAGATCGGCACCGACCCCGCCGCACAGGGGCGCGGGGCGGGCAGCGCGCTGCTGCGCACCAGGCTCGACCGGTGCGACGCCGACGGGGTCGCGGCCTACCTGGAGAGCAGCAAGGAGACCAACATCCCCTTCTACGAGAAGCACGGCTTCCAGGTCACCCGCGAGATCCTCCTGCCGGAGAACGGGCCCACGGTGTGGGCGATGCTCAGGGAACCCGTCAGTTGAGCGGCTCGACCGGCTCGAGGACCACCACAGGGATCTCGCGGTCGGTCTTGGTCTGGTAGTTGTCGTAGTCGGGCCAGACCCTGGTCATCACGCCCCACAGCTCGGGCTTCTCGTCGGGCTTGGCCGTACGGGCGCGGGCCTTGAACTTCCGGTCCTTGACCTGAACCTCGACCGCCGGATCGGCCTGCAGGTTGAGGTACCACTCGGGGTGGCGCGGGTCGCCGCCCTTGGAGGCGACGACCACGTAGTCGTCGCCCTGCTGCTGGTAGATCAGCGGAGTGGTGTATTTCTCGCCTGACTTGCGGCCGGTCGTCGTCAGGAGCAGCGTCGTCGTGCCGTTCCAGTCGTGACCCTCGGCGCCGTCGGTCTGCTGATAGCGCTGGACGTGTTCTTTACCGAAGAGCATGTGCACCCCCTACCCGGGATTCGGTAATGACAGCGCCACGGTTGCGGCCGTTCCGCGACCGCCGCTCGCCGTCGCCATGGTTAGAATCCGAGCATGACCTGGCGACATTGATCCAGCACCAGAGGTCGCGGGGCGCGCGAGCGCGGACCCCCGGGCACGTCACCACGCCCGACGTCCGTACCGCCCCCCGACAGGAAAGACCTCATGCTGCCGAAGCTCTACGCTTTCTCGTTCCTCGGTGACTTCATCCTGCTCTACCCGGTTTACACGCTGCTGTTCTCCGACAGCGGGCTGACCGTTCCCGAGATCACCTCGCTGTTCGTCATCTGGGCGGTCGCCGCGCTGCTGCTCGAGGTGCCCACCGGCGCGCTGGCCGACTCGCTCTCCCGCAAGGCGCTGCTGGTCGCGGGCCCGCTGCTGGGCGCCGCCGGCTTCGCGTTGTGGACGGCGGTGCCCTCCTACTGGGCCTTCGCCGCAGGCTTCGTGCTGTGGGGCGCCCGCGAGGCCCTGGAATCGGGCGCGTTCGAGGCGCTCGTCCACGACAACCTCTCCCACACCGGCAGGGGCGAGCGGTACGCCGAGGTCATGGGGCGCGCCCGCTCCATCGGCCTGGTCGCCACCGCCCTCGCCATGGCCATTGCGAGCCCTGCCTTCGCCGCAGGGGGCTACGTCGCGGTGGGCGTGGGCAGCGTGCTCGCCTGCCTGTTGTGCGCGGCCATCGCCGTCACACTGCCCGAACACCGCGCCGAACCCGAGGACGACGACCCGACCGGTTACCTCGACACGCTCAAGGAGGGCCTGGCCGAGGCGCGCCGCTCTCCCCGGGTACGGCACGCGCTGCTGCTGGTACCCGCGGTGACCGCCGTGTGGGGCGAACTGGAGGAGTACGTGCCGCTGCTGGCACAGGAGAGCGGCACGGCGGTGCCTGCCGTACCGCTGCTGGTGCTGCTGGTGTGGGTGGGCGCCACCTCGGGCGGCCTGCTCGCCAAGCGGGCCGCGCGGCTGCGGACGCGCGGCCTGGCCGCCGTCCTCGCCGTCGGCGGCCTCGCGCTCGGCGTGGGCGCCGCCACCGGGCACCCGGCGGGGTTCGTGGGCCTCGCGGTCGCCTTCGCGATGTTCCAGCTCGGCGAGGTGCTGGCCGACGCGCGGCTGCAGAAGCGCATCACCGGGCCGAGCCGCGCCACCGTCACCTCGCTGGCGGGCCTGCTCACCGACGTCTGCACCATCGTGGCCCTCGTCCTGTACGGCGCCGCCTCGCTCGTGTTCTCGCACAGCGTGCTGTTCGTGCTGTTCAGCGTGCCGTACCTGGTGACGGCCCTGGTGATGTCGAGAAGGACGAGTCCGCTCCGACTCCGTGGGGAGGTTTCCGGCACGTAGAACCTGCGACCATTCATCGTGCTCGCCAGGCGGCCGGCCACCCTCGACCGGCTCTCCCGCGGACGGCTCGACGCGGGGCTCGGCCAGGAGTGGCTGCCGGGCCTCGCGTGGTCGACCTCACGGCAGATCCGGCCGGCGGTGTCAGGGGGTGGCGTCGGTGTTCAGGGCAGGAGCAGCATCAAACCCATGCCTGCCGACAGCGCCGCGTGACAGAGCCGGTGGGTACGGCGCCGCCGTACCGCTCCGGCCAGCCAGGGCACGGCGGCCAGGACGAAGTAGCCCGCCAGCGCCATGACCGCGGCCCGCGGTGGCGGCAGCGCGACCAGGCCCGCGCTCGCGGTGCTGAGGGCTCCGTGATGCGACATCATGACCATGCGCTCCCCGTGCCCGTGCAGGGTGACGACCATCCACGTCATCGCCACCGCCATGGAGGCATGGTGCAGGTTGGCCAACCGCCTCGCCGTCCCACGCATGGCCGCGTCCATGGGGTGATCGCCCGCCACGGCCCGGTGCGCCGCCTCCGGTGCGGCGGCGAGCATGAGGAACCAGAGCGTGACGACCGCGAACGCCATCCCCTGAAGCCAGCTCGGGACGACCTCCCACGGCCACACCATGACGGCCATCCCCACCGCCATCAGCGCATGGGCGACGTCGCAGGCCCGGCCGGTCCCACGCGCCGGGCTTGTCTCGGTGGGGCCCTCGCCGCGCCGCACGCTCGCGGCCACGAACCAGGCCGCGACCAGGACGAAGACGGCGGTGAGCGCCACGCGCGGCAGTTCGGCGGAAGTCATGGCGGCCTCTCAGCGGGGGGAAGGTCCACCTGTACTGATCCCCGAAGAGGTCAGAACTCATCGATGAATTCGCAAACTGCCGAAAATCAGCAGGAACGAGCGGCCACCCGCCGCCTCGATGGGAGTCGACGCACGACACCTGCACGGCGCCGCCCCCGCTGGACGACGTGCGCCAGAGCACCTGTGATCCACGGAGATCGGTTCACCGGACGTGACCGGGTGGTGTCACTCGTCCGGGTGCCGGGACGTCGGCGCTCCGGCTTCGGTCGAGGCGGTCCGTTAGTCGGCGAGAGATGGCATCGGTCGGCGGACCGCGGCGAACAGGCGGGACAGCGTGGCCGACCGGCCGCCGTCGGCCGCCTGGGGCGCGATGGCGGCGACGCCTTCCTCCAGCCACGCCTCCCACGCGCCACGATCCGCCCGCTCGAGGCGGCCGTGCGCGATGGCCAGGTCGAGGATCGCGGTGCCGATCTCGCGGGCCATCGTCCCGCCGGTGGGGCGGAACCTGCTCCCGATGACACCCAGATGGCGAACGTCCGTTCGCGCGCCCGCGACCGCGAGGGTGATGTTGAGGAAGGACTCGACCCCGAAGTCGGCGGGAAGCGGCGCGGTGAGCAGCGATCGGTGAATCGCCCGGTAGCCGGTCAGCGCGTTGGCGCCCATGAAGCCTGTCTCGGGGAAGAACCTGTCGGTCAGCGGCTCGTAGATGGTGAAGGTGGAGCTGAGGATCGTGCCCGGGTAGTCGTATTCGTAGTCGCCCACCACGTGGCCCGCGGCTCCCGAGGACGCCGCGGAACGGAGCTCGGCGGCGATGTTGACCTCCGACGAGACCAGGTCGGCGTCGAGGAAGCACACCCATTCCGTACGGACGAGGTCGAGTGCGGCGTTCATGGCGGCACCCTTGCCCTTCGGCCCGCGCAGGACCTCCGCGCCTGCCGCGGCCGCCCGGTCGGCGGTGGCGTCGGTCGAGGCACTGTCGACGACCAGAACGCGGTCGCCCTGCTGGGCGGCGGCGCGCGCCTGGCCGACGATGGTGGCCACGGTGGACTCTTCGTTGTGTGCGGGGATGACGAAGGTGAACAAGACCGTGATCTCCTGGGGTCGACTCGATCGTCACCCTAACGGGCCACGATCACTCGCAGCGGCGCGGCGAGGGATGTGGGCTGGCCGGAGTGACTCTGGGCAGCGTTACTCCGGGCGGGGTCCTGGAAGCTTGGGCTGCCGGGAACTGGGCGGGCCGGAGGGAGGCCGAAAGGCCGCGTGGCTCACCGAAGGGTTGCGGCAGGGGAGATGCGCAAGGGGAATCGGCCCGGTCAGGTGTAAGGCTTGGTGACGGCGACCAGTTCGGGCAGGGCGTCGGCCGTCTCGACGAACAGTGCGGGTGAAGGGGTGCGCTCCCGCACGTCGGTGGCCCGGATGGCCATGACGGCCGGAGTCGCCGCCCCGAGGTCGCCGTAGCGAGCGTCGACGGCGGCGCTGATGGCCTTGCGCGCGTCGGCGACCACGTTCCTGGCCACGTGCTCGGAGCCGGAAGCGGCCAGGTAGCCGAGCAGCGCGGCGAACCTGAGATCGCCCTGCGCCTCGGCCGAACCGGGCTGATCGAGCCAGAACACCTTGCCCGCGAGGAACGCCGGATAGCTCGACCCCTCGCGATCGAGGGTCCGCGCGGCATCGGTGAGCAGGTCACCGAACTCGGCCAGATCCGCCTCGGGCGGCAGATCGGTGGTGACCAGTAGCGGCACGATCAGCGAGTCGAGCATCTGTGAACATCCCTCCGTGAGGTCGCTCATCGTAGAGGCTGCCACCGACAATTCGCGGCCTGATGCCCCTGTGTCGTGATCGGCTGCCGCACAAGCCCGATCACGGAACACCGGGACAGGGGAGGGGATGGGGTTGACCGGACCCTCCGCCAGTGCATTCGCTTCCCAGGTGATCGGTGTGTACAGGGGGTGTCGCCATAGACGGCTTCCGCACACGCGGGAGGGCGGTCGACGCTCTTCGCGTCGACCGCCCATGCGCTGGTCAGTTCTGCCTGTATCAACGGCGCCCGGGGCCGAAGTTGATCGAGGCGCGGCTGCCGCGTACCTTGCCACCCTTGGCGCGCTTGCCGTTGGCGCAGGCGGCGCCGACGCAGCTGTCGATGATGAAGATGTTCTGGACCACCCTCTTGGCCTTCTTGGGGCCCCTATGCCACCGCGGCTTGTGGTGGTCCACTGCGGTGTGCATGTCGACGGAGGCGACTTCGGTCACCGTGGCCGCGCTGGCGGGCTGGGCTGACATCGTCATCGGGACGACCATGGCGGACGCGGCGATCGTCGCGGCTGCGAGCGTCTTCTTGATGGCAATCATGAAGGGTTCTCCAATGGTGCGGGTTTCGGGAAGTTGTATGGCTATTTCTAGCCGAAGCTACTTGCATATCCCTTTCATGCAAATAACAGATCGTTTGAGCTATATGTCGAGATTGTGTGGCTGACTGCAAGGCTCTGCCCTGAAAGACCCTTGCCACTTCCGTGCGCTGTTCTGACGGCTCTCGCAGGCGGCAGGGAGATCTGATGTCGAAGCCGCGCCCAGATCTGGAGGGCGGTCCAGTCGGACAGTGGGGTCTGGAGCGTTCCGGCGCAGGGCCCTTGGGTGGAAAGCGGACCCGCGAGCGTTGAGTGGCGTCATGGCGTGCAGGAAGGCGAGTGTCGCCGGAGCTGGTGTGTCGTCCTTGGTGCATGTTCGGGGGCGTCTGGAGCGGCCTCGTTATCGATGTGGAGGGAGGCTGCTTTCCTTGGCGGCGTTGTGCATGCGGAAGGCGGTCGACGCGACAGCGTCGACCGCCCATGCCCTGGGTCACTGATCGTTACGATCAACGACGTCGGGGTCGATCATTGAGTTGAGGTTAGAAGTTGACGCTGGCGTCGCTGTTGGTGACGGTGCCTCCGGTGCTGCCGTTGTTGGCGGAGCCGGCGCCGACGCTGCTGTTGTTGATCTCGATCTTCTTGCGGCCCCTGCCCTCGCCGTCGCCCTTGGCGTTGAAGTTGACGCTGGCGTCGCTACCTGTGACGGTGCCCCCGGTGCTGCCGTTGTTGGCGGAGCCGGCGCCGACGCTGCTGTTGTTGATCTCGATCTTCTTGCCGCGGCCCCTGCCCTCGCCGTCGCCGTTGCCGCCGCCGCAGCCGGTGTTGAAGCCGACGGCGGAGACGTCGGTCGCGTGGGCCTGGGCGGCTACGGGGGCCGCGGCGGCGGGCTGGGCTGACAGTGCCATGGGGATGACCATGGCGGAGGCTGCGAGGGTGGCGGCGGCGAGGGTCTTCTTGAGGTCGAGCATGTTGGTTTCTCCTGTGATTGGGCTCCGGGGAGCTATGTGGTGGTGCGAGCTCGTTTGAGCTATGAGTGATTTCTACCGGAGTCGACTTGCATATCCCTTTCATGCCAATAGCAGTGTGTATGGGTGATTTGTCGGAATCCCGTATCCGTGGGGAAAACCGCGCCCCATTGCGGGGTGGCCGGGCGTCTGGACAGGTCGCTGATCCGCCCTTGCGAGCGCCCCATGGGCGGTCCTGGAGCGCGGGTGGCACGCCGTCCCGGTGTTCCTGGAAGCCGCGGGATCTGACCTACGGCGAAGAGCGGCTGGTCGTGCGCCGGCACCAGCGCCAGTTTGCGAGCGTCGAGCCACTGGGCTCGCGAAAAGCGTTCACCGAGTCGGTGGCGGAGATTCCGACCATGGGCGCGGGTGACGGGCCGGTTGTGCCGGGCGACTACCCGCCGGGTGGCCTCGTCGGTGGCGTCGGCCTGCCACGAATCCCGGCTGGCCCGGTCGCTGGTGCATCGGCGTCTCAGCAGGCTGGCTTATGAGCTGCAGGCTGAGCCGGAGCCGGTCGAGGTCTTGGCATCGATGGGACCCACCCGAAGCTGGCGGCTCCGCTGGCGTAAGCGGCCGATGCGACTGGGAGAAACCGAAGGGCTTGGAGACCGACTTCGTTGACCTGTCGGGCGTCGGTGGGCTGCTGGGTCAGGCCGCCGGCCGTACCGGGGCCGCCGTGATCGACTGGCTGGCGGCCCGCGGAGCTGAGTGGACGGCAGTGGTGCGTATCGTGGCGATCTACCCGGCCGTCTGCTCCCCCTTCGCCGTCGGCCGCGCCCTGCCGTACGCCACGATCGTCGTGGACCACTTCCGCCTCGTCGCCCTGGCCAACACGGCCGTCAGCGCGTCACCCACGATGGACTGCGGCGTGCCGTTCACGTGTCCGCTTGGCAGGCGGCCGGTGCGGACCTGATGCTCGAGTTCTTGAGTCGGGCTGGAGACGATGGGGGCGCCGGGTTCGGACAGGTCGCTCTGGTGGCCTGGAGGCGGAAGGGCGGGCAGGGCGGTGCGCTGCCGGGGAACGATACGTTCGACGATCTCACCGAGGTTTCGCCATAGGTGCCGGCGGTTGGCCACTTGGATCACCTGCGGGCGCCGCGGGCCGCATGGCAACCGGCTCGATCTCGGCAGATGATCTGTCCGCCGGGATGGTCGGCCGGCCAGGTGGTCATTGCGCCGGCGGAGCGTTCGGGCAGCAGATCGATCGGCCTGCGCGAACCGATGTTTCGTGGATGAGGTCGGGGTCGGGTAGTGCGCGGATGGTCGGGATATCACGAAATTCGCGCCAGAAGCAGGTTTCATGCGTCGTCGACAAGGCTCAGGCCGGTTTGCCATTCGAGGGCGGACCGGTGAGAAGTGGCGCGGGCGGCAATGCTGTGCTGACCAGGTCGGAGTGAGCGGTGGGCCATTCGTTGGAGAGTGCGGAATGGACGATGGAGTTGGTGCATGTTCGGGGGCGTCTGGAGCGGCCTCGTTATCGATGTGGAGGGAGGCCGCTTTCCTTGGCGGCGTTGTGCATGCGGAAGGGGGGGGGAGCGCAAAAGCGGTCACGACACCGCCAACGGGAAATATACGTAAAAAAAAAAAAACA
>NZ_JBEZDO010000037.1:0-94149 GCF_040648355.1 Nonomuraea sp. NPDC049152
GGGTTTCCTGACGAGCATCGGCCTCGCCAGGCTCGCCCGCATGAGTAAGGCCTACTCAGACGAACCGGCTCTCCTCCACATCCGGCAACAGATCATGACTTACCGTCCTCGGCTGGCAACTTTCTGTGCCGATCGGGTGGCGGTCGCTGGTACGGGCGGATGAGACGAGCCGACGTATCCGCCTAGGGAAGGCTCCCCGACCTGCCCCGACTCATCAGCGCGGCGGTGCTCATCGTTGCGGTCACGCTGACCGCGTCGTGCAGCCCGGCCAGCTCGACCGTGTCGCTGACTCCAGCCCCGTCTGAGACACTCTCGCCGTACCTGACCCGACCGCGCTGGCCTCGACAGGCAGCCCCAGCCCGACGCCGACCCCGACGCTGGCCACCCCTGGAGTGCGTAAGCCGCGCCGAGCGTACGGCTTGCGGAGCAATCGGCAGACCGGGTCGCTATGAGCTCAGCCAGTTCGCGCTTAGCCAGTTCACGAAGAAGCCGAGAGGGACAGACATGAGCAGACCGAGGAGAAACAGCCTCCTGCTTTCCCGTTTGCCTTCTTGTTTAGCCTCCGCGAACTGCGCCGGGAATGCGGCCCATGCTTCCGCCAACTCGTTGTGTGACGCGGCGGCTAGCATCGCTTGTCGACGCAGTTCACCAAGCCTCCTGGTAGCTTCGGCCAGTTCGGCTTGACGCTCCTTGATCCGAATGTCGATCTGTTTGAGCGAAATGTGTCCTTGACGCACCTTCTCGCCGATCACCGTGAGTTCGCTACTTTCCTCCTCCACCGTGTGCTCGATGGCGTTGATCTGGTCGGCGAGGTTGGCGGTGTTCTGTACGACGGCCTGGTGGCGCTCTTCCGTCGCGGCCATGACCTCACGAAGGGCGGCTTCGCGCTGCTCTCGATGGCGTATCTGATCGACAACAGACACCACCACCCCCACAGTGAACGCTGAAAGAGCTGTCCAGCCCGACACCGACTGTGCCTCAGGCCCGACGAAGTTGAACACTCCCGCCAGCCAGATGAGACCACCGAACAGAATGGTGGGCACGGTCACTGCGTGCACAGCCTGAGGTACACCAACCCGCTGGGTTTGCCCAGGAAGCGGCGGGGTGCCCCCAAGGGCCAGGATGACCGTTTGCCATCGCAGCGGCGGCGGGGTTTCGCCGAATTGCGTGTCCGAAGGGTCGTGTAAGGCCACAGCAGGACCCTAGCTCTGGTGGAGGCAGCCAACCAGTGTCCCGCCCCCGCGCGCCTCCCGTCGTGGATGGCCGAACCGTACCATCCCGATCTTCCACACATTTCAGGCACTCTGCGCGACTACCTGGCCAGCTGGTGCATGCCCGTGTCGACCAGGCCAGGGGCGTACTAGAGCGCGAGATCAGACGTCCCAGGACGTCTTGACGAGGCTCAGCCGGTGAGGAGGTTGCGGGCCCGCAGTTCCGAGATGAGGGTGGGCGGCAGCGCGGGGCAATCGTCGACGATGACCTCCTTGAGGGAGGGCAGATCCATGACCGTGCCCAGGTCGGTCAGTGAGGGGCAGCCGTAGAGCCTGAGCGTGCCCAGGGCGGGCAGGTTCTCGGGTTCACCGAGGGTGCGCAGGTTGGTGAACGCCACGCTGAGGTGTTCCAGCGCGGCGAGCTCGGAAATGTCGGTCAGGTACTTGCAGTGATCCAGGTGCAGGGACCGCAGCATGGTCAAGTGACGCAGGCCCGTGACGGAGGCGCGCTTGCGCAGCTGCAATGAGGTACGGCCTTCGGCGACGAACGCGGGGGCGAGAATGCGCTCGGCGAAGCCGTCCGGCGACGGCGCCTGGAACCAGAGCGCGAGCAGCATGTCCATGGACGGCTCGGCCATCTCGGCCATCTCGGCGAACTCGACGGCCAGCGCGAGGGCCTCGTTCCGGCCGTCGAGCACGAGCGTCCGCACATCTTTCCATGCCCGTGTGGGGGAGGCGGAGGCCAGCAAAGGGCGCTGGGCGGTCAGGTCCGGCGGTTCCGGGGTGATCGTCATGCCACGGCACCATACGGGGTGGCACGGACATCCTGCCGAGAAACGATCTGCCCGAATGTAGACGCGTCCGCTCAGAGGAGTTCAGACAGGCCACCAGGACGCCAGACAGGGTCCACGTGAAGGAAAGGTGGCGGGCCGACCAGGCGGGTCGCCTGCCTACTTCTCGCGGGTCCACACGAGCTCGGCCGCCACGACCTGCTCTGGTCCGTACACCGCGGCGGCGACCACAGCCGGGCCGATGATCTGGTGTCTGCTGACTTCGGGCATTTCTGGTTCCCCGAGGTGGCCCGATGCCTGGACTGCGGGTGGAAGCGCCGGTGAGGCTGGCATGAGCGGCGAACTGTCTTGACAGCAGGTTACTGGCGGGTAACCATCAGGTTCCCGCCACGTGACAGCGTGGTCATCCCCCCAGAGGACGGTGCCATGAGAGTGTCCGTGCTCCTCTCGCTGCTCATCTCGCTCATCCTCCTCCCCACGCCCGCCAAGGCCGCCTCGGTGACCGCGGGAGACGTCATCTCCGCGCAACCGACCACGGTCTACCTACTGCCGGGCAAGCTGCTCGAAGTGCCTGTCAACGCCTGGCACCTGCTCTACCGCTCCACCTCGGCGACCGGCTCACTGAACGCCGTCTCCGGGACCCTGCTCGTGCCCAAGGCGAGCTACCCCTTGGGCAGGCGGCCCATCATCGGGTACGCCGTGGGCACCCACGGGCTCGGCGACCAGTGCGCCCCGTCCGTCAGCATGAGGGAGGGCCGCGAGGCCGAGCTCGCGCTGGTCAGCCTCTTCCTGCTCAAGGGCTTCGCGGTGGCCATCACCGACTACGAAGGCCTCGGGACGCCGAGCCAGCACACCTACATGGCCGGCATCTCGCAGGGGCAGGCGGTACTCGACTCCGTCAGAGCCGCCACCCGGCTGCCCGCGTCGGGGCTGTCGCCCAGCGCGCCGGTCGGCATCATGGGCTACTCCCAGGGCGGCGCCTCCGCCGCGTGGGCGGCACAACTCCAGCCGACGTACGCGCCCGAGCTGCGGCTGCGCGGCGTCGCCGCCGGCGGGGTGCCCGCCGACCTCAAGGCGGTGGCCGAGCACCTCGACGGCACCGCGAACTTCGGCCTGGGCGCGGCGGCCGGCGTCGGCTTGGACGCGGCCTACGACGAGCTCGACCTGTTCAACGACCTCAACGACCGCGGCAAGGCGCTGATGGCCGACGCCGCCGACGACTGCGTGGGCGACCTCGGCAAGCTCGCCGGGCTGCGCTTCGCCGACCTGTCGCCGATCGACCTGCTCAACCAGCCCAAGTGGGTGGCGCGTCTGACCGAGAACCGGCTCGGCGCGCGTTCGCCGCAGGTGCCGATGTTCCTGTACCACGCTCGGGGGGACGAGACGATCCCGCACGCCGTGGGCGCCACGCTCCGCTCCGAGTACTGCGCACGCGGCGTGAACACCCGCTGGACCTCCCTGTCGGCCGGCAGCCACGTGCTGGGGGCGGTGGAGGGTGGGCCGCTGGCCATCGAATGGCTGGCCCTCCGCATCTACGGCCTCCCGGCGTTCGGCAACTGCTGACATCTCCGACGGCGGCGGGCGCCCTCCCCCCTCCGCGCCCGCCGCCCCACCCACCTGCCCATCCGTCCCTAGCTGTATGAGGCCAGCACGTTGTCGACGCGGACTGGCACCAGCGACGCTGGCGGCTGCCCATCGGCAGCTCCGTGGGGCCGGTGATAGTTGTAGTGCAGGTTCCACACTTCGATCGCCGCGCGTCGCTCGTCTTCCGAGGTCCAGGTTCTGGCGTAGAGGAACTCTTCGGCAAGGATCCGGTTGTAGCGCTCGATTTTGCCGTTGTGTTTCGGGGTGTAGGGCGTGATCCGCTGATGCCGGGAGCCTTCGAGGGCTGCTGCAAACGCGGCAGCGGTGTAGCAGGGGCCGTTGTCGGTAACGATTCGCTCGATGTGGGTGATGCCGTGCGCGGCGAACCACGCTCGCGCTCGATTGAAGAAAGCTACGGCGGTGACGGCCTGCTCGTTGGGCAGCGCTTCCGTGTAGGCCAAGCGTGAGTAGCCGTCGATCGCCGAGTGCAGGTAGACATAGCCCGTCCGTGTACCTCGGGTTTTGGCTCGAGCGACGGCTCGGGCTTGTGCGCGGTTCTTGCCGTGGACGCGCCAGCCGCCGCCGTCAGGGATCCGGCCGACCTTCTTCACGTCGATATGGACCATGTGGCCTGGCCGACGGGCCACGATCTGCTGAGGCTCGCGGTTGCTCTCCCCGCTTGGGTCGATGAACCGTCGCCGATTCAGTTGGAGCTGTGCGAGCACCCGGCTGACCGTGCGCCGGCTCACTGGGACGTCCTGCTGGCTGAGTTCGAAGGCGATCCGTGCCGCCGACCACTTATGGCTGCGGCGCATAGTTTCGATCTGTACGACAACGTCGCCTGGGGTCGCGGTGGGTTGCCGGTGCGGCGTCGAGGGCCGGTCGACTAACCCGAGGTCGCCGAACTGCCGGTATCGATTCACCCATTTCGACGCCGTGGCTCGCGAAATGCCCATTTCGGCGGCTGTTCGGACACCAGCGCCCGACGCACCGTGTTCCGGCCCACCCCCAGCTTCCTGGTGATCGCCCGGATCGGCATCCCCTCTGACCGGTGCAACCGGCGAATCTCCGCCCAGTCCTCCACGTTCAGCACCCCTCTCGCTATAGCCTCACAAGGCTTTGCGGTGGGTCCCGTTTTCACGCGTCCACAGGGGGAGTTTTCAGCCGTCGTCGTCATGTCTGAACTTCTTGCGAGGTTTGCTTGCGGATCTGCCGAATATCGGATGTGTCGTCCGGGTTGCCGCGGCCAATCAGGTGGCCGACCGGACAGTCCCGACGGGGATCACCCTGCGGTTGAGCAGAGCCTTGAGCGCGCTGCGTTGCATGGTGCCGGTTAGGGTCTGAGCACGATTTTGCCGTGGGTGTGTCGGCGTTCGAGTTCGGTGTAGGCCTGGCGGACCTGCGTCAGCGGGTAGACGTTGGCGATCGGGACTTCGAGGTGTCCGTCGGCGATCAGGGCGGCCAGTTCGGCAACTACCTCGGCGCCCGGTCTGGCGTTGGTTCCGGGTTCGGTCTTGACTCCGTACTTCGCGGCTGCCGCGAAATCGGCGATGGTGTCGATCCGTTCGACAGCGACGCCGAGGGCAAGGGCCAGTTCGACGTACCCGCCGCCGTGGGTGTCGATGAAGGCATCGATGCCGCTCGGTGCGGCGGCCTTGATCCGGTCGGTCACGCCGTCACCGTATGCGACCGGGATCACACCGTGTGTTTGCAGCCACTCGTGGTTGTGCTGGCTCGCCAGGCCGATGACCGTGGCTCCGGCACGGCGAGCGAGCTGAACGGCGAGCGAGCCGACTCCTCCGGCTGCTGCGGAGACGATAACGGTCTCCCCTTTGTCGAGCTGCATGGAATCTACTGCCCCCCACGCAGTCACCCCGGCGACGTACAGGCCGCCAGCCACCTCCCAGGGGACGCCGTTCGGTTTGGGTGTGAGGTTGTTGACGTCGACCAGGACCAACTCGGCCTGGGCGGCCCGCTTCTCGGAGAACCCGATCACCTCGTCACCGACCGAGAATCGGTCGACTCCGACGCCGACCTCGGCGACGACCCCGGCGAGATCGCTGCCTTGCCCGGACGGAAACGTCGAGGGAAAGATGTCGGCCATCGCGCCGGTTCGAATGGCCGCCTCACCGGGGTTGATGCCTGCCGCCTTGACCCGAATCAGGACCTGCCCATCGTCAGGCACGGGGCGGTCGACATCGTCGACCCGCAAGACCTCGATTCCGCCGAACTCGTCGTATCTGACTGCCTTTGTCAATGTCTGCTTCTCCTTCGATGCACGACGCGCGGCTGACCTCGAGAACGGGAATGGTGGGCACCGGTGTGCTAATCACCAGGGCACAGTTCCGGCGTCGTCGAAGAATCCGCCGGTCGGGCCGTCGTCGGGCAGGGTCGCGAGGTGAATCGCGATGGCCGCGCCCTGTTGTGGTGTGCGGACGCCTTGGAAGCCGTTGAGGTCGGTGGCGGTGAAGCCGGGGCAGCCGGAGTTGATCAGGATGTTGGTGTCGCTCAGTTCCTTGACGTATTGGATGGTGAGGGCGTTGAGGAAGGTCTTCGAGGCCAAGTAGGCGGCCGGAACCTGGCCCATGTCGATGCCGGGTGTGGTTTGCAGGGCGAGCGAGCCGACGCTGCTGGACATGTTGACGATCCGTGGTGATGCCGAGTCGCGCAGCATCGGCAGCATCGCGTTGGTGACCCGGATGACCCCGATCACGTTGGTTTCCACGACAGCTCGCACGGTCGCGGGATCGACCGTGGTAGGTGTCTGCGGCACGCCGCCGGTGATCGCGGCATTGTTGACCAGAACATCGAGCCCTCCGGCATGGCCGGCGATCAGCTCGGCCGCCGCGGCCACACTTGCGTCGTCGGTCACGTCGAGCGGCACACCGAACGCATCGGTCCCGGCCGCGCGCAGCTTCTCCACCGCGGTGTCGCGGCGTTGTTGATCCCTCGCGCCCACACCGATTCGCCAGCCAAGCGCGCCCAGGCCAGCGGCGATCTCGTATCCGATTCCCTTGTTCGCGCCGGTCACCAGCGCAATCGTCCGTTCACTCATACCGTCGATCATGTTGCGGACTCGGGTGGGGCGTCCAAGACCGGTCGGGTGGGCGGCGATACCGCACGGGTATTGGTCGTGGTCAGCGCCGGATACGATGAGCGGGTGGAGACGCGGGAGTTGCGATACTTCGTCGCCGTCGCCGAGGAGTTGCACTTCGGGCGGGCGGCACAACGGCTCGCGATGGCGCAACCACCACTGTCGCGGGCGATCCAGCAGCTGGAACGGCGGCTCGGAGTCGTTCTGCTGCACCGCACTGCTCGCGCCATCGCCTTAACCGAGGCCGGGTCGGTGCTGCTGCGGGAGGCCCGGACCGCGCTCGACGCGGTCGAAGCCGCCGAGCGGCGAACCCGCCGTGCCGCGGGCGACCAGCCGGGTGTGGTGCTGGCCGCCAAGGCCGGAGCGTCCAGGGAACTGTTGTCGAAGCTTCTGGACGCCTACGCCGCTGAACCGGGCTCAGTGGCAGTCGAGGTGATGTTGTGCGGGCCGGGCGAGCCGGAAAGTCTGCTGCGCACCGGGCGTGCCGACGTTGCTCTGCTCCACCGGCCTTACGACACGACAGCCGGATTCGACACCGAGGATCTGCACACCGAACAGCAGGTCGTGGTCCTGCCCAAGGGTCATCCCCTCGCCAACCGGGCGCATCTGTCGTTAGTCGAGGTCAACGCCCAGACGGACCTGCCCCTGCCGCGCTGGCCTGGACGAGATGGCGGCCATCCGGACGGCCCCGGCCCGCAGGTGCGCGACCATACCCAACTGTTCCAACTGATCGCGCTCGGACTGGCCTGCGCCGTCGTACCCGAGTCGCTCCGAGACCAGCTACGCGACGACCACGCCATCGTGCCGGTGCCGGACGCACCGGCCGTCACGACCGTCATCGCCTGGCCACCACACAGCAGATCCAAAGCCGTCGCCGACCTCGTCCGCACCGCGACACGCCTCTAGCCGATACCCGCTGCACAATCCGAGGTTCTCCCGCTGGTCACAGCAATATCGTCTTCCGGTCAGCGACTGGCGACAAGATCCGACCGCTCATGCCGGATTGACGAAGTTCAGCCGTGACCACCACCGACTACAACGTCATGGCCAGCAACACCTAGCCGCCGCCCCGCGCCGCCTCCGCGCGCTCGTCCCCAGCCGCTGCCCGCCCCAGTTATCCCTCCGGGCTGGACCTGGACGATGGCTGCCATGCGTGGATCGAGGGGCACCGGGTGCCGGCCCGCAAGCTGGGTCTGCTGCTGGGGCCTGGCGAAGATCCGTGCACGGAGCCGGTGCTGCTGCGGGCGGCGTACGGGCCGGGCTGGTACCGGCTCGATCCGGATGGCGGGGCGGTGTGGGTCGGGGCGACGCCGTGGCTTTGCGTCTGAGAAGCCGGCCGCCCCGGGACCCGCGGCAGAGTCCCGGGGCGTCGGCACGCGGCGCGCGACGGGTGCGCGCGGGCTCGGGGAGCAGGACCCGAACCCGGCCGCGTGTATGGAAATACGCTGAATATCAGCCCATGTGGGGGTAGCGGTGGTCCGTCGGGGGAACGAACGTCTCCTTGATCGTGCGGGCGTTCACCCACCGGATCAGGTTGAAGATCGAGCCCGCCTTGTCGTTCGTGCCGGACGCCCTGGCCCCGCCGAACGGCTGCTGCCCGACGACCGCCCCCGTCGGCTTGTCGTTGACGTAGAAGTTGCCCGCCGCGAACCGCAGCCGCTCCGACGCCGAGGCGATCGCGTAGCGGTCCTGCGCGATGATCGACCCGGTCAGCGCGTACGGCGAGACCGACTCCATCTGGTCGAGCACCGTGTCGAAGGCCGCGTCGTCGTAGACGTGCACGCCGAGGATCGGCCCGAAGTACTCCTTGACGAAGATCTCGTCCGTCGGGTCGTCCGACACCAGGATGGACGGCTTGACGAAGTAGCCGACGCTGTCGTCGTAGGAGCCGGTGAGCACCTCGATCGAGTCGGTGGCCTTCGCCCTGTCCAGCGCCGCCTTGTGCTTGGCGAAGGCACGGTCGTCGATGACCGCGCCCATGAACGTGGACAGGTCGGCAGCCACGTCGCCCACGGTCAGCGACTCGGCCGTGGCCACCAGGTCATCCTTGATCCGCGACCAGATCGAGCGCGGCACGTAGGCGCGCGAGGCCGCCGAGCACTTCTGCCCCTGGTACTCGAACGCGCCGCGGATCAGCGCCGTCGAGAGCACGCCCGGGTCGGCCGACGGGTGCGCGAGCACGAAGTCCTTGCCGCCGGTCTCGCCCACCAGGCGGGGGTAGCCGTGGTAGCGCGAGATGTTCGCGCCGACGGTGCCCCACAGGTGCTGGAAGGTCGCGGTCGAGCCGGTGAAGTGGATGCCGGCCAGCGCCGGGTGGGTCATGGCGACCTCGGAGACCGCCTGGCCGTTGCCGGTGACCAGGTTGATGACGCCGGGCGGCAGCCCTGCCGCCTCCAGCAGCCGCATCGTGTGGTGCGCGGCGAACTGCTGGGTGGGGGAGGGCTTCCACACCACGACGTTGCCCATGAGGGCGGCCGCGGTCGGCAGGTTGCCCGCGATGGCCGTGAAGTTGAACGGCGTGATCGCCAGGACGAAGCCCTCCAGGGGGCGGTACTCCATGCGGTTCCACACCCCGGGGGAGGAGACCGGCTGGTCGGAGTACAGCTGGCGGGCGTAGGCGACGTTGAAGCGCAGGAAGTCGATCAGCTCGCAGGCCGCGTCGATCTCCGCCTGCTGCACCGACTTGGACTGGCCCAGCATCGTGGCGGCGTTCAGCGTCGCCCGCCACGGTCCTGCGAGCAGGTCGGCCGCCTTGAGGAAGATGGCGGCCCGCTCGTCGAACGACAGCGCCCGCCATGCGGGGGCCGCGGCCAGTGCCGCGTCGACGGCGTCCTGCACGTCCTGAGCCGTAGCGTCGTTGGTACGGCCCAGGACGGCGGCCTTGTTGTGGGGCTGAACGACGTCGATGGCCGCGCCGCCGCCCATCCTCTCCACGCCGTCGATGGTCATGGTCAGGTCGATCGAGGACCCGGCCAGCTCCTTGATGCGGTTCTCCAGCGCGGTGCGCTCTGCGCTACCCGGCGCGTAGCCGTACACCGGCTCGTTGGCCGGGGTCGGGACGTTGCTGATCGCATCCATGATCACTTACCCCCAAGGGCACGAAGGAAGAAGGCGACGTTGGCGGGGCGCTCTGCCAAACGGCGCATGAAGTAGCCGTACCAGTCGTCGCCGTAGGGGATGTAGACGCGGACCGTGTGACCGGCGCCCGCGAGGGACTCCTGCTTGTCGGTCCTGATGCCGTAGAGCATCTGGTACTCGTAGTCGCCGACGGCGCGCGAGAACCTGTCGGCGAGCAGCTCGGTGATCGAGATGAGCCGGTCGTCGTGCGTGGCCACCATGGGGTAACCCTTCCCCGCCATGAGGATCCGCAGGCATCGCACGTAGGCCTTGTCGACCTCGCCCTTGCTCTGGTGGGCGACCGAGGCGGGCTCGCGGTAGGCGCCCTTGACCAGGCGCACCCTGCTGCCCTCGACGGCCAGGTCACGGCAGTCGGCCTCGCTGCGGAACAGGTAGGCCTGGACGGCGACACCGGTGGAGGGGAAGTCCTCGCGCAGCGTGCGCAGGATTCCCAGCGTGGAGTCGACCGTGGTGTGGTCCTCCATGTCCAGGGTGACCGTGGAGCCGTTGGCGGCAGCGGCGGCGCAGATCTCACGGGCGTGGTCGAGCGCCATGGAGTCGCTCAGCTCCTGGCCGACCGCGGACAGCTTCACCGACACCTCGGCGCGCGTGCCGAGATCCAGCGGTCGCAGCTCCTCCAGCAGCGTGAGGTAGGCCTTCGCGGTGGCGGCGGCGGCGCCCGCGTCGCGGGTCTCCTCGCCCAGGTGGTCGATCGTGACGGTGAGCCCGCCGTCGACCAGGCGCTGAACGGCGGCGCTCGCCTCGGCGACGCCCTCACCGGCGACGAACCTGTCCACGACCTTCCTGGTCAGCGGCAGCCCGGATACGGTGCGGCGCACGAGCGCGCTCCGCGACCCGGCGAGAAGTACTTGACCCAGCATGCGTCCAGGCTAAAACGCCAGCTCACGGTGGGCCCATTGACGTCCGTAACGCGAGGTGTGGCAGGCTGTCATACAAATGCACAACACCGATGACCTACAGGAGACCGTCGACGAGATCGCCCGCGTTCTCGGGGTCTCCGCGACGCTGGAGGACCGCTCCTTCAGACTCCTGGCGTACGGCGCGCAGCACGGCGACATCGACACCGTCCGCCAGGAGTCCATCCTGCGCAGACGCGCCAGCCGCGAGGTCCGCGACTACTTCGAGCGCTTCGGCATCGCCAGGGCGGAGGGCCCCGTCCGCATCCCCGCTGACCAGGCGCTCGGCGTCCTGGCCAGGGTGTGCGTCCCGCTCAGGCACGCCTCGGTGACCTACGGCTACCTCTGGCTGCTCGGCACCCTCGGCGACGCCGAGCTGGCCCGCGTCCAGCGGCTCACGGCCAGGGCGGCCGCCATGCTCGCCCAGGAGGCCCGCAGCCGCCACGACCTCGGCAGGGAACTGGGCGCGCTGCTGTCGGCCGACCCGGAGGAGCGGGCGGGCGCCGCCATCGAGCTCGCAGGGCCCGTGACGGCGATCGCCGTGAAGGAGTCGCAGGAGAGGGTGGCGGCCCTCTGGACGCTGCCGCGCGGCGTGCTGTCGCGTGCGGGCCGGCCGGTCGCCGTACTGGCCCCCTCACACCTCGCGGGCGAGATCGCGGCCAACCTCCAGACCGCGTACGGCACCGCCGCAGGCATGGGCACACCACGGCTGGATCCCGCCGACGCGTGGCAGAGCTGGCGGGAGGCCAAGCACGCGCTGCGGATCGCCGAGCACTTCCCCCGCTTCCACCCCGTCGCCAGGTGGGCCGACCTCGGCGTGCACCGGCTGCTGGCCAGGCTCGGCACCGCCGACCTGCGCGAGCTGGCCGCCGAGACCGGACCGCTCGACGCCGAGCTGGCCCACACCGTGGAGACCTATCTCGATCTCGGCGGGCACGCCCAGAAGTCGGCGGCGGAGCTGGGCATCCACCGCCAGACCCTCTACTACCGGCTGGGCAAGGCCGAGCGGCTGATCGGGCTCGACCTGTCCGACGGGGACGACAGGCTGGCCGTCCACCTGGGGCTGAAGGCGGTCAGGCTGCTCCCGTGAACCGGTAGACCTTCACCCAGTCGACGTACATCGACACCGTGTCGGGGGTCGAGGCGTTCCTGCACGGCGACCACTCGTTGCACACGACGTCGTTCTGCAGGGCCAGGCCCATCCTGCGGCCCTCGGGCACGTGCGGTCCCCTGTAGTCCCACACCTTCTCGCCGTCGAGCCAGAACGTCAGGCGCCCTGGCAGCCAGTCGACGGCGACCGTGTGCCACTGGGTGAAGTCGGCGCGCAGCTGCTTCTGCGCCCGCTCGCGGCCCGCGTGGACGAAGATGCCGCCGCCGCGCCGCTGGGGGTCGATGATCTCGGCGAAGTCGATCTCGGCGTAGTCGCCGTCGCTCTGCCGGTCGGGCCACAGCAGCGCCACGGGCGTGTAGCCGGCTCCGGCCTCGGCCTTGAACCTGACCTCCCACCTGCCGTACTCCTGTGAGGAGCGGGTGGCCAGGCCGCCCGACAGGTCCTGGCCGCCGTAGAAGCCGCCCTTCAGCCTGAGCACCCCGTTGGAGACGGAGGCGGCCTTGCCGGTGCGGGGGTTGGTCTCGGCGCCGGGGGAGTGGTAGACCATCCACCTGCTGGTGTCGAGGGAGTCGAAACGCTCGCTGAAGACCTGCTCGAAGGGCTGCTGCTCGCCGGCGGTAGCGGTGGTGGCGGCGGGGGCCGCGAGGAGCGCCGCCGCCACGAGATAACCAGGAATCGACATGCGTCTCAGGAAAGCATAGATTTCGCTTTGGTAACGGCGGTTTTGACGCGCTCGCGGTGTTCCTCGTCTTTGTGCCCGTCGTACTTGAACTTGCCGCGCACCTCGTCGACGGTCAGCCGCAGTCCTCTGATGCCGGACATCAACCGGGGCATCAGGGCGGGGTCGCCGAGCGTCGGCTCGAGGTCGGCCAACTGCCGGCGCAACACGTCGAGCTTGCCTTCGTCGTCCTTGACGATCTCGGCCGTGCAGACGAGCTGCACGGCGGAGTAGTAGGTGGTCGGCACACCCAGGCGCGGATCGGTGCCGGGCTCGGCACGCCATTCGCCCTTGATGTAGGTCCACGGTCCTGTCACCGACAGCACGACCTTCGGGTTCTCCTCGATCGCCGGCCAGATGGGGTTGGGCCTGGCCAGGTGCAGGATCACCGTCGTGTCATCGACCAGGAGGAACTGGGTCGGCACGACCACCGGCACGGCCCTGTCGTGTCCCGAGGCGATCAGCGTGCCGAACTGGTTGTCGCGGACGAAGGCCAGCGACTCCTCGGGCGAACCCGCGTCCCAGGGGTGAATAAGCATGCATGGCAGCTTATAGGGATTCGTATACCCGGAGAAGCTCCTGGCTGACGCGCTCCCACGAGTAGCGGGACCGGGCCCTGTCGGCGCCCGCGTACCCGAGCGCGGTGCGCCTGGTCGGGTCGGCGAGCAGTTCGCGGATGAGCCTGGCGGTCTGAGCGGGCCTGTCCGGCGGCACCAGCATCCCCGTGACCCCGTCGACCACGGCGTCCAGGTGCGCGCCCACGGCGGAGGCGATGACGGGGACACCGCAGGCCATGGCCTCCAGGGCCACCAGCCCCGCCGGGGCTTCACGCGGCAGCGTCATCACGAGGTCGGCGCTGCGCATGAGCTTGGCCACCGACGCCTTCGGCACCAGCCCGAGCACGTTCACCCTGTCGGCCACGCCCGCCTGCTCGGCCAGCGTCCTCAGTCGCCTGGCCTCGCGGTCCTCGTCCAGCCCCTCGGCCGGCGGCCCGCCGGCCACGACCAGCTCGGCCTCGGGGACGGCGGCCAGCGCCCGTACCACGGTGTGCGCGCCACGGTCGGGGGAGAGGGGCCCGACGTGCAGCAGCCGCTTGCGAGTGCCGCGCGCCGCCGCGCTGCCCTGGCGGCGGAACCTGTCCACGTCCACCCCGTAGGGGATGACCGCGATGTGGTTGCGGGGCACCCCCATCTTGATGAGCTCGGACTCCTCGTCGCCGCACCCCGCGATCACCGCGTCGGCGCGCCGGCCGAGCACCCGCTCCAGCTTCAGATGCGCCGGCGGTACGGCGACGCCGAGCGTGTGGTGGAAGGTCTGCGTGACCGGCACGCCCAGGCCGTTGGCGCCGGCCACCGCCATAAGCCCTCCGGTCCACGAGTGGGCGTGGATCACGTCGGGCCTGTCCTCGCGCCATCGGCGCATCAGGTAGTCGCCCACGTCCGACAGGTACGGCACGACCTCGTCGGCGGGCAGGTCGCGGGCCGGGCCCGCGTCTATGGACTCGACGGTGACGCCATGGCACACCCTCGCCCTGGACTTGACGTCAGCGCCGCTGCGGCGGCTGAAAATCGTGACTCTGTGCCCGCGGCCCAGCTCACGGGCGACGGCGAGAATATGAGTACGGCGCTCGTCGGAAGCGACGATGGCGATATGCATGGCACACCTCGGGCATATGGCTCCTACAGGTGTGCCTGCGTCTTAGGCACTCACGTACCAACTAGAAATACCCCGGCGCCCGGAGAAAGTAAACCTCCTCGGCGTGGACAGTTGCCACGGGAGCCACCCGCCCGTCAGGCCACCCTCAGCGCGAGCACCACGATCTCGTCCCACACCCGCCCGCCGGAGAAGCCGTGCCTGTCCTCCTCGATGGACTTCACCACCGTCGAGGGCGGCTGCTCGACGCTGCGAGCGAGCACGTCGGCCAGCCGCTCCTCCCCGTACGGCTCGCCGTTCTCGCCGCGCGAGGAGATGAGGCCCTCGGAGTAGAGGACCAGCGTCTGCCCGGGGGCCAGCGTGATCTCCTCCACCGCCGTCTCCGCCTCGGCCGCGATGCCGAGCGGCACGCCGCCGCCGGAGACGGAACGCACGCTGCCGTCCTGCTGGACCAGCGCGGCCGGATGGTGCCCCGCGGAGCTGAGCGTGATCGTCCTGCCCTTCACGTAGCCGGCCACGGCCATGACGAACATGCCGGAGCGCTGCGCGACCAGCGCCTCGTTGACCTTGCGCATGGCCTGGTCGGGGTGGCTCTCCCACACGCTCAGCACGCGCAGGCCGCCGCGCACCATCGCGCTGACCGAGGCGGCCTCCTCGCCGGAGCCGACCGCGCCGCCCAGCGAGAACCCCCACCCGTCCTTGACGGGGAACACGTCGTAGAACTCCGCGCCCACCGAAGCGCCCTGATGGTAGATCGCCGCCGCCTCGAAGCCCGGGATCTGCGGCAGGTTGCGCGGCACCACGCTGGCCGTCAGCGCCTCGGCGGCCTGCGAGCGGTCGCGGAAGCTGTCCTGCGCCGACATGGCCATCCCCAGGTGCGCGCCCAGCTCCTGCACCAGGCCCAGATCGGCCAGCGTGTACGGCGGGCGGTCGTGCGAGCGCACCAGCGTGAGCGCGCCGCGCACCGCGCCCTCCGCCCCGATCGGCACGCACAGCAGTGAGCCCGCCCCCATCGCGGTCAGCAGCGGCCCGTCGGCGCAGACGCCGAGCAGCGACTCGTCCTCCAGCATCTCGTGCACCACGCCGGTGCCCTGGTCGAGCACCTGCGCCACGAGCGGGCTCGCCGCCGGATCGGCCCGCTCGACCAGCCGTACCAGGTCGGCCACCGGCTGGTCCTTCGGCCCCAGCACCACCGACCTGCTCGGCAGGCCCTCGCGCAGCACGTCGCCGATCACCCAGTCGGCCCACTCCTCGGCCAGCAACCGCGCGGCCCTTGGCAGCGCGACGGGCCGCCGCTGGCTCTCCTCGTCGAGCAGCAGGGCCGTCATCCGCGCCAGCAGCTCCTGCCGCCTGGCCGCCGTCATCAGCAGCGCCGCGTCGGACTGCTCGGGACGGCGCGCGCCCGGCTCGGGCAGCTGCACCTGCGTCGGCAGCGCCACCGCCGCCACCATCTGCTGCGGCTCGCCGGGCATCGTCAGCCTGGTCAGCGCCAGCTGCGCGACGTGAGTGCGGCCCTGGTGGGCCAGCCGCGTCTCGAACGCGGCGCTCTGCCCCGTCTGCAGCACCGACGTGAGGTGCGAGCGGAAGGCCGCCCGCCGCGGCACGTCAACCAGCAGCGGGAAGGACCGGCCGATCAGGAACCCGTCGGGGCTGCCGAGCAGCGCCGAGGTCTCCGGGTTGATCCGCCTGATCACGCCGCCGCCGTCGATCACGATCACAGGGACGGGGAACATCCTGAACACCTGGCGCAGCAGCTTCAGCTCCCGCAGGGAGCCGCTCTTGCCCGCCTTGTTCCGCGCGGCGCTGCCCAGCTCCGCCTTGGCCGCGGCAAGCAGCTCGGCGGCGGTGTCGAGCTCGGCGAGAGCGGCGTCGAGTGTCTGCTCCAGCTCCTGCGGGTAGGCGGATCTGGCGGCACGCAACGACGACACGCGCCCCACGAGCTCATCCAGGGCGTGTTCGAGTGCGGCCAGGCCGATGGGATCGGTCACCTGTTTAATCTAGGCTCATCGGGAAGGGATTCGCCATGGCAAGAATGATCACCTCTGTGTTGGCGCGCGACCTGGCCGCGCTGGGCCGGGTCGGCGAGGACACCTCGAGTGAGAGCGTACTTCGCGGGCTGACCACGACCCTGGCCAGGGGGGTGCCCGGCTGCGCCGGAGGGTCCGCCGAGCTGTGGCGCGATGACAGGGTGCTGGTCTCGGGATCCCACAGCGAGCTCATCATGCTGGTCGACGGTGAGCGGGAGATCGGCGAGGGGCCCTCGACCGAGGCGCGGGGCACGCTGCGGCGCGTCGTCGTCGCCGACGTCCTGCGCGATCGCCGGTGGGCCCGCTACGCGGGCCTGGCCACCAGGTGGGGCGTCCGTTCCGCGTTGCTGCTGCCGATCGAGGTCCGGCCCGTGCTGCTGGTGGTGGGCCTCTACTCGGTACGGCCCGGCGCCTTCACCACGCAGGCCGCCGCGCCGCTGGCGGAGATGCTGACCGAGCAGGTCGGGGTGGCGCTGGCGAACATGTGGGAGTTCGACGAGATGCGCATCGACGCCGCCCAGTTGCAGGAGGCCATGGCCGGGCGGTCGGTCATCGACCAGGCCAAGGGCATCATCATGAAGACCAGCGGGTGCAGCGCCGAGGCGGCCTTCGAGGAGCTGCGGAAGGTGTCCCAGCACCACCAGGTCAAGGTCGCCGACCTCGCCCGCCTCCTGGTCGAGGAGCACCAGGGCAAGGCCCAGGGCCCCGCCTGACCGGCGAGGCCGTTCCCGGCCGTCAGGCGAGCGCCGCCAGCGCCTCGTCGAGCGTCTCGTAGAGCGGCAGCCGCTGCGCCAGGCCGGTGATCCACATCACCTTGGACGGCGAGTAGCGCACCCCCACCAGCGCGAATCTGCCGCCCGCCGACGTGCACCCCTGCCAGTGGTGGACGATCAGTCCCAGGGCGCGCGAGTCCATGAACGTGACCCCCGCCATGTCGAGGATCAGGTCGTGCCCGTGGACGGCGACCACCTCGGCCAGATGGGCGGCGAACTGTTCCCTGGTCGTCGCGTCGAGGACGCCCTCCACGGCGATCACGGGAATCTCACCGGCCACTGACGACGTCAGACTCAGGGCGGCCTTCGGCCACTCGCCGTTCTCCGACATCGTCACAAGAACCCTCCTCCATCATCGCCCGCTTGGCAGGGCAACCCTACTGTCACCGGGTTGGGGTTGAATACTCCATCCCAAAGTGGGAAAACTGAAGTCGAAGTCCAGCAGAGGGCTTACGAGCGACCTCCATCGAGGCGCACCTCTGCCTGGGCTTTTTTCGCTGGGCGGGGGAGCGGCCGGCGAAGATACGAGGAGCAGACAGCGATGGCTGTTCAGGAACGAGTCCTTGAAGACATGACCGCCGAAGAGCTGCTGGCGGAAATGGTCAGGGAAGACACTCCCGACTCGGTGCGGGAGCGGCTGCGCGAGCGCGTCGTCGAGATGCACCGATCCCTGGCCACGGAGATCGCCAGGCGCTACCGCTACCGAGGCGAGCCGATGGAGGACCTGCTGCAGGCCGCCTACGTCGGGCTCATGAAGGCCATCAACGGATTCGACGCCGGTCTCGGCCACGCCTTCAGGGGCTACGCCGTCGTCACCATGACCGGCGAGGTCAAGCGCCACTTCCGCGACCGCACGTGGGCCATCAGGGTGCCGCGGCTGTACCAGGAACGCCGCTCCGAGCTGAACAGGCTGGTCTCAGACCTCAGCCAGGACCTCGGCCGCGCGCCCACCGTGGCGGAGCTGGCCGCCAAGATGAACATCTCGGAGGAGGACGTCCTGCTCACGCTCGACGCCTCCGCCGCCTACAGCACGCTCTCGCTCGACGCCCCGCTGGGCGCCGACGACGACGCCGCCTCCCTCGGGGACGTCATCCCCGGGGACGACGACACGCTCAACAACCTGGTCGACCAGCAGGCCGTCAAGCCGCTCATCGACGCCCTGCCCCCCAGGGAGAAGAACATCCTGCTCCTGCGCTTCTTCGGCAACATGACACAGGCCGAGATCGCCGCGGAGTTCGGGATCTCGCAGATGCACGTCTCGCGCATCCTGCGCAAAGTGCTCGACCAGCTCAGGGCAGAGCTGATCGCGGAACGCTAGGTGGTCTTTCAGGTGGACGAACAAGCGGACGTTCCGGCAAGGGAAGTGGTCTTCCGACTCTCCGACCTGCCGGAGGTCCGCGAGTTCGCCGCGGGCCACGCGCGCGCGGCGGGGCTGCCCGACGAGGAGGTCAGCGACCTCCTCGTCGCCGTCAACGAGGTGGCGACCAACGCGGTCACCCACGGAGTCGCCGGCAAGGCCCGCCTGCGCGTCTGGAGCGAGCCTGACGCCGTCGTCGTGGAGGTGCACGACGACGGTCGTTGGGAGTTGCAGGGCGATCCCGGCAACACGCCCCCGCCGCCCGACGCGACCAGCGGCATGGGCCTGTGGGTGGCTCGCAGGCTCGCCCAGTGGATCGGCTTCCGCACCGGCCGGGAGGGCAGCACGGTGACGATGCGGTTCAGGGGTAGGAGAGCTCGATGACTCCTCGCATAGTGATCCTCGGGGGCGGCTCCGTGGGCATGTACACGGCGCTGCGGCTCCAGCGCAGGCTCCACAGGGGCGAGGCGCAGATCACCGTCATCGACGTCGACTCCTACATGACCTACCAGCCGTTCCTGCCTGAGGCGGCGGCCGGCAACCTCGAAGCCAGGCACGTCATCGTCTCGCTACGCCGGGTGCTGCCGCGCTGCACGATACTCAACGGCGTCGTCGAGGCCATCGACACCAGCCGGCGCGAGGTGGAGTTCAGGCCGCACAAGGGTCCCGCCCGCACGATCGGGTACGACCTGCTCGTCGTGTGTCCCGGCTCGATCTCCCGTACCCTGCCCATCCCCGGGCTGGCCGAGTTCGGCATCGGGTTCAAGACCGTCGAAGAGGCCATCCACCTGCGCAACCACGTCCTCGGCCAGCTCGACCTGGCCGCGTCGACCGACGACGAGACGATCAGGCGCGAGGCGCTGACGTTCGTGTTCGTCGGCGGGGGCTTCGCGGGGGTGGAGGCGCTGGCCGAGCTGGAGGACATGGCGCACGACGCCTGCGGCTACTACCCGGGCATCGAGCCTTCCGACCTGAAGTGGTACCTCGTGGAGGCGACCGACCACATCCTGCCCGAGGTGGGACCCGAGATGGGCATCTGGACGCTGGAGCAGCTGCGCGACCGCGGCATCGACGTGCGTCTGAAGACCAGGCTCGAATCGGCCACGGGCGGGCGGATCGTGCTCGACGACGGCACCGCGTTCAACGCGGACACCCTGGTGTGGACGGCGGGCGTCAAACCCAATCCGGTCGTGGCGCAGAGCGACCTGCCCATCGACGGGAAGGGCAGGGTGCGGGCGACGCCGTTCCTCAACGTCGAGGGGTACGACGACGTGTTCTCCGCGGGGGACTGCGCGGCCGTACCCGACCTGACCAAGCCGGGCGAGTACACCGCGCCGAACGCGCAGCACGCCGTACGGCAGGCCAAGGTGCTGGCCGACAACGTGCTGGCCACGATCAGGGGCACCGGGCGCAGGCCGTACCGCCACGCCTACGCGGGCTCGGTCGCCAGCCTCGGCCTGCACAAGGGCGTGGCGCAGATCTATGGCGTGAAGATGCGGGGCGCGCTGGCGTGGCTCATCCACAGGACCTACCACCTGTCACGGATGCCGACCACGAACAGGAAGGTGCGCGTGCTCCTGGACTGGACGCTCGCGCTGTTCTTCCGCAGGGACATCACGGCGCTCGGCGCGCTGACCGACCCCCGCAGGGAGTTCGAGTACGCCATCCGCACCGCCAAACCCGTCTCCCACGCCCGCTGATCTCACTTCTCCACGCAGGGAAGGGGGCGGCTCCCGAGCCGGCGCATACGACGAAAGGGGCGCTCCCTGAGCTCAGGGAGCGCCCCTTTCCGATGGGTTCTACCGCCGAGTACGGCGCCAGCCGCCGCGGTAGCTGCTGATGCTGGCCGTTCCGATCCCCGCCTGGTGAAGGGCGAGCAGGCACAGGCCGAGCAGGACGAAGGCCATACCACTGATTCCGGCGATCCTGGTGTTCAGCAGGTCCAGTAAGAACCCGAGCCCGAACACGATCGCGGCGACGATGGCGAGCATGTCATATCACCTTTCTGCCGACGTGAGGGTGAGCAGCCAGTCCAGCATCGAGCGGTACTCGCGCAGTGCCTGGCGCAGCTGCTCGGTATCGCCCTCGCTGGAGTTCTTCCAGCGGTCGCGGAGCTGGTCCGTCTGGGAGGTGAGCGTCGACAGCAGCTCGTCCACCAGCGTGTCGGCCCGCTCGACCGACTGGCGAGGCTCGTCGACGAAGGCGACCTGGACCTCGCGCCAGCGGATGCGCACCTGCTCGGGGTCCTGGTCGAGCATGAATCCGCCGCGCTCGGGGCGCGCCCCCATGTCTCCGGACCTGGCGGCCTCCATCCGTTCCCGCGAGGACGCCTCCGTCTCGCGCATCCCCGTGTCGCCCGGAGCGGCCGCGAGAACGTCGTCGGACGTCCTCGTCTCGTAAGGGTCGCGGTAGCGGGCGTCGCCCTGCTGGGTCTCGGGGTCCGCGTCGGTCATCGGCTGCCGCAGGCCCTCTCCCGCCATCCCCTCCTCGGTGGCGCGCTCCTGTGCCATCCGGTCGTCCTGGGGGCGGTCCTCCCACCCCTGGCCCTCGCGCGCCCGGTCGTCCTGGATCATCTCGTCGCGCTCCTGGCCCTGCCACCGCTGCTCCGCACGCTCGTCGCGCGTGTCGGCTCCGGCCGCCTGGAAGTCGCGGCCGGCGGCGTCGTCAGTGACGTCCGGGTCGTCCCGCGTCTGGTCGGCGCGCGGCGGTGGTACCTGCAGTTCGTCCTCGGCATGCCTGTGCTCGGTCATATCGGTCACCGTCCTCCTGGCTCCTGACGGGTGGGATGAGGGCTGTCGTCGTGCAGCAGCACCAGGAACAGCGCGCGGTAGTGCACCATGGCCTGGCGGAGCTCCTCGGTCGAGGCCTCCTTCCTGGCGGCGCGCCCGCTGATCTCGTGGGCCTGCCGGTAGTGGTCCAGCGTCTGGGCGTGGCCGACCGACAGCGTCGAGATCTTGTCCTCGAAGTTGTCGGTGGGATAGCCGCGATCGCCCATGACCGAGGTCACCAGCTGGTCCGCCTCGGTCACCGCGAAACCGGGCGCGTCGACGAAGCGCTCCTGCACCTCGCCCCAGCGGCTGCAGTAGTTCGCGCGGGTGTCGTCGTCGAGCGGCCTGATGTCGAGGTCGGCGACCCGCTGCTCACGAGAGCGCAGGTCCTGCTCGGCCTCTCGCCTGTTGTCGTGCTCGGCGACCGTACGCTCGTATTCGGGACCGAACCTGTCTCGGAGGCGGGTCCGGCGCTGTTGCTGCACAATGGCATAGCCGACTGCGGCGATGGCGATGACCACCACCACGATGACGGCCACCCAGATCAGAGTTGAGGTGGTCATCTGACGCCTCCGAGGTCTGTCGCGATGGGCCGTGATTGGCCTTCCGCCTGCCCTGGAGCCGCGAGTCGAAACGCGGCGTCAGCCGGCTTCGACGACCTTCACCGCGCGGCCGAGCACCTCCGCGACATGTGAGCCCGACGGTGCCGCAGGGATCTCCTTGAACCCCTCCACCGGGTCGTACGTCACATCCAGCCCCTGCTCCACCAGCCGCCGGGCCCAGCGCAGCGCGGTGTTCAACCGCTCCGGCGCCACCGGCGCGCCCTGCGCCGCCGCCGACAGGTTCCGCAGGTTGGTGGCGGGCCCCGACTGGGCGTGCGTACGGCTGAGCGTCCACGGCAGCGCCCTGCCGTGGTCGAGTTGCGGCTTGGCCAGGCCGGCGGCCCGCTTGGCCTGCAGCACGCCCGACTCGCTCACCCCGAAGTGCGCCGCCAGTTCCCGCACGCTCATCCCCGCTCCGACCAGCCGCTCCAGCTCGGCCCTGTCGATCGTCGGCCTGCGACCCACCGCACCCTCCAAGCTCGCCGTCTCGCCCAGGTTAGGCGCTCCTTCCGCCGCCAGGGGAGCCGCACCCGACGGCGTCGTAGCCGGGCCGCCCGCTCGCCCGGTGCTCAGAGCGCGATGTGGTGGCGGTACATCCAGGCGAGCGACTCGTCGCCCGCCGACTTCTTCAGGAAGATCGGCAGCATCAGGTCGCGGAAGACCCTGGCCACCGGCCCCGCCGCCTTGCTGTTGCTGATCTTCCTGGACCACGCCACCACCCGCTCGACCCGCGCGCGGCGCTGCCGCTCGTAGCTCGCGAACGCCGCCTCGTGGTCAGGCTCGTCGCGCAGGGCGGCGGCCAGCACGAGCGCGTCCTCGATCGCCATGGAGCCACCCTGTCCCGAGCTGGGGGAGGTGGCGTGCGCGGCGTCGCCGGTGAGCAGGACCCTGCCCCGGTGCCAGGTAGGAACGGGGGGCAGGTCGTGGATCGGCAGCGCCAGGTCGATCGAGCTGCGGCGGATCAGCTCGGCGGAGAAGTTGTCGTCGCCCTCGAACGCCTCGACCAGCGTGGTCCTCCAGTCGGCGGGCACGTCGCCGAGCTCGCGCGGCAGGTTGGCGAACCACCAGGTGTCGCCCGCGGCGGAGACGGTGTAGCCGAAGAAGGCCTTCTTGCCGAAGATCATGTTGTAGACGCCGGGCTCGCCGGTGAAGTCCGCGTCCTTGACGATGCCGCCGAAGCTGTACAGGCCGCTGTAGCGGGGAGCGGGCGCGCCCGGGTCGAGCAGCGCGCGGGTGCGGGAGTGGACGCCGTCGGCCGCGATGAGGAGGTCCCCTGTGGCCTCGGTGCCGTCCTCGAAGCGGGCGGTGACGCTGTCGGCCGTCTCCCGGTAGGAGACCATGCGCTTGCCGTACGAGACGGCGATGCCGCGCTTGACGGCCTCGTCGCGGACGATGCGGTAGAGGTCGGAGCGCTGGATGGTGTGGCTCACCGTGCCGTCGTCCAGGGCCAGCCCGTTGGCGACCTCGCCCAGACGCTTGCCCGTGCCGCTCCACATCACCATGCGGGGAGTGGGAATGCCCGCCGTCAGGACCTCTTTGTGCGCGTCCAGGGTGCGCAGGGCGTCAAGACCGTTCGAGGCGACGTTCAGGAACGAACCGACGTTGTCGGCGGTCACGTCGTAGGCCTCGAAGATCTCCGCGTCGATGCCCACCCGCTGGAGCGCCATCGCCGTCGCCGGTCCGCCGATGCCGCATCCGATGATCAGAGCCTTCATCGTGTTATCCTCTCCCCAGTTATTTTGTTCGGCCGAACGAAATATAACGGGAAGGAGGAGGACCGTGTCAACAGATATTTCGGATCACCGAAAGAAACTTCTCGAGTCGCTGTTCGTGGCGGGCCGGGAGAACAGCAACGCGGCGGTGATGTTCCACACCGCCATCGCGGCGCGCATCGGGCTGGGCATGACGGAGGAGAAGGCCCTCGACCTGCTCCAACGACACGGGCCGATGACCGCGGGAGAGATCAGCCAGCACACCGGTCTCGCCCCCGCGTCGGTCAGCGGGCTGATCGACCGCCTGGAGGCCAAGGACCTGGTCCACCGCACCCGTGACGCGCGCGACAAGCGCAAGGTGATCGTCGAGATCGACTACGGCAGGCTGGCCGGCTTCGGAAGCCTCTTCGACGAGCTCGTGTCGGGGCTCACCGAGCTCTACATGGGCTACACCGACGAGCAGCTGGAGCTGATCCTCGACTTCCTGACCAGGGCCACGGCCATCCAGCGGGCCGTCACGCCGGGCGTCGGCCCATGACGCCCCGAGCGGCGGCCGCCACGTTCCTGGGCATCCGGCCGAAGATCAGGCCGTGGAAGGGAAGGATCGACCACCAGTAGAGGTGGCCGAGCAGGCCGCGCGGATGGAAGACGGCCCGCTGACGGTAGACGGTCTGACCTTCCTCGACGCTCTGGCTCAGCTCCAGCCAGGCGAGACCCGGAAGCCGCATCTCGGCCCGCAGGCGGAGCAGGCGCCCCTGCTCGATCTCCTCGACCCGCCAGAAGTCGATGGAGTCGCCCACCCTCAGCCGCAGGGGATCTCGGCGGCCGCGGCGCAGGCCCACGCCGCCGACCATCCGGTCGAGCGCGCCGCGGACCCTCCAGGCGACGGGGAGGGAGTACCAGCCGTTCTCGCCGCCGATCCCCTCGATCACCCGCCACAGGGCCTCGGGGCAGGCGGCGACGGTGATGGCGCGCCGGTCGATGTACAGGCTGCCGCCCGCCCAGTCGGGATCGGTGGGCAGAGGGTCGCTCGGCGCGCCCGGCATGGCGGCCGACGACCACCTGGTCGCCACGTCCGCCTCCTTGATCTTCTGAAGTGCCAGCGAGACCGCCCGGTCGAAACCGATCAGGCCGTCCGGCGGGTCGCCGACGTACCGGGCGATGTCGTGCTCGCGGCACACGGCCTGGGTGCGCAGCGACTCCACCAGGGGCCGCGCGACGCCCGCGGGGACGGGCGTGACCAGCCCCACCCAGAGACTCGACAGTCTCGGGCTCAGCAGGGGTACGGGAACGATCAGCCGTGGCGGCAGCCCCGCCACCGCGGCGTAGCGGTGCATCATCTCGGCGTAGGTCAGCACGTCGGGCCCGCCGACGTCGAACACCCTGTTGACGTCCTCTGCGATGCCCGCCCACGCCACCAGATAGCGGAGCACGTCCCGCACGGCGATCGGCTGGGTACGGCTGCGCACCCAGCGCGGCGTCGTCATCACCGGCAGCCGCTCGGTCAGGTATCGCAGCATCTCGAAGGAGGCCGAGCCCGATCCGATGATCACCGCCGCCCTGAGCACCACGCTGGGCACCCCGGACGCCAGGAAGATCTCGCCGACCTCGGCCCGCGAGCTCAGGTGCGCCGAGAGCCCGTGCCGTTCGCCGGCGTCCGGGGTGAGGCCGCCGAGGTAGACGATCCGCCTGACCCCGGCCCGCGCTGCCGCCGCCGCGAACGTGCGCGCGGCGTCCCTGTCGGAGGCGGCGAAGCCTCGCCCGCCGCTCATGGCGTGGATGAGGTAGTAGGCGACGTCGATCCCCCGCAGAGCCGCGCCGGTGCGCTCGGGGTCCCGCGCGTCGGCCTCGGCGATCTCGGTCCTCCCCGCCCACGGCAGGTCGCGCAGCCGTCCCGCCGACCGCGCCATGCAGCGGACGTCGTGGCCGGCCGCGAGCAGTTCGGGCACGAGCCTTCCGCCGATGTAACCGGTGGCGCCCGTGACCAGGCAGCGAGTCATGCACGTCGCATACCCGGCTGATGGCGGCTTTGTCATACTTTGCCGCTTTTTGGACCGGCTGACGCGTCCGGGCCGGTGAAGGGATTCGAAGACAGGGGTGACACAACCTTCAGAACCAGTGAGGCGACATGAAACTCCTCCTTTCCTCCGCGGCCCTGACCCTGGCCGTGATCGCGGCAGGCGCCCCGCCCGCCGCGGCGTACGACGAGCCCTTCGGCCCCGCCTGCTCGGCGCTGCCCTCCTCGGGGGCGGGCAGCGTCGGCGCCATGGCCGACGAGCCCGTGGCGACCGCGGCGGCGGGCAATCCCGCGCTGTCCACGCTGACCACCGCCGTCACGAAGGCGGGACTCGCCGACACACTCAACTCGGCCAAGGACATCACGGTGTTCGCGCCGACCAACGAGGCGTTCGACGCGATCCCGAAGCAGACGCTGGACGCGGTCCTGGCCGACAAGGAGAAGCTCACCAAGATCCTGACCTATCACGTGGTCAAGGGGGAGAAGGCGCCGTCCGACCTGGCCGACGCCAAGCTCACCACCCTCGAGGGCGGACAGCTGACCGCCGCCCGCTCGGGGGACGGCTACACGGTGAACGGGGCCAAGGTGGTCTGCGGCGACGTGCGGACCAGCAACGCCACCGTCTACCTCATCGACAAGGTCCTCATGCCCGCGTAGCGCCCCCTGGCCCGGCTCAGCCGTAGCGGAGCAGGAAGTGGCTCTCGAAGTCCCCGCCACCGGCGGCCGCGACCGCCCAGAGGCCGCCGGCGCCGGGGATCCTGGTGATCGACGTCCTCGTCACCGTCTGGTGGTCGTAGTCGCGCTGCTCTCGCAAGGGCAGCCCGGGGCCGTAGGAGGCGACCAGCCTTCCTCCGTCGTACCGGAGGAACTGGATCCGCCCAGACACGTCATGACGCTGAGGGGTGCCGACGTGCCGTCAGGGGATAGCGGTTGCCAGGTCGCGACAGCTGCTACTCGCCTCGGCGTCGCCGATCGCCTCGAACACCTCGGCCGCGCGGGCGTAGATCTGGCGGCTCTCGCCGGTCCTGCCCTCTTGGTCCAGTACGTCGGCCAGACGCATCAGGCAGCGGGCCTGCGAGCCGGATGGCGAGAGCTGGTCGAAGAGGTCGACCGCCTGGGTGAACGTGGCGATGGCTTCGGTACGGCGGCCGAGCAAGGTCAGGCACAGGCCGGCGCCGGCCAGGGCGTTGGGCCGGGTGAGCGCCGCGACGCTCGGTTTCTCCTCTGCCCATGCCAGATCGCACATCTCCAGGTAGCGATCCAGCGCTTCGGCGTGGCGTCCGGCGCGGCGCAGGCATTCTCCGGCCATGCCGAGTGCCTGGCAGTAGGCGACGATGTCGCTGTCGGCCTTGAACATCTCCGCCGCCCTGGACACCGATACGACGGCTTCGTCGAGCTGTCCGAGCTGGAGCAGCGCCCGGCCGACGAACAGGTGTCCCCAGGCGATCTGCGAGGTGGCGCCGCTACCGGTGGCGCGCTCCAGCATCTCGGCCGCGTGCCCCAGCATGGCCTCGGGGGCCAGGGGTGGCAGCTGGTGGAAGCAGGACAGGTAGGTCAGCTGTGCGCCCTGGTGGGCCGGGTCGCCGAGGGCGGTGGCGGCCTGCGCGCCGCGAGCGAAGACTTCTTTCCAGGAGGGCCAGTGCATCCACCGGCCGGCGTACCAGCGCATCGACCAGGCGCACTCAAGGACCATCGAATGTCGGCCGGTGTCGGCGGCGTGCCGCAGCGCGCCCAGCCAGTTGGCCGAGTCCACGCGCAGCCAACGGTCGGCCTTCTCGGCCGAGGACAGGCCAGGGTCAGGCCGGTCGGGAGGGCCGTAGGCGGGGTCGAACCACCGTCCAGCGACGGTGGCCTTGCGCACCAGCCACGAGGCCATCTGTTCGGTGATCGCCTCCCGCTCGGCGGGGCTGTCTTCGGTGTGTAGCCGCTCGCGGGCGAACAGCCGTACCAGGTCGTGGAAGCGGTAGCGGCCCGAGGTGCTGTCGTGCAGCAGGCCGAGGTCGACGAGCTCGTCGAGGGCGTCCCATGCGTCCTCGATCGAGGTCCCGGCGACCGCCGCGGCCAGGGCGGCGTCGAAGTCCCGGCCAGGCACCAGCGCGAGGCGGCGGAAGACCTGCCGCGCGAGGTCGGCGAGCTGGTCGTAGGACATCGCGAACGCGCTGGCGATCTTGAGGTCGCCGGCTTTGAGCTGGTCGAGGCGGCGCTCCTCGTCCGTCAGCCGGGCCACGAGCTCGGCGGGCTGCCAGCCGGGCCGGCTGGCCAGCCGGTTACCGACGATCCGCAGGGCCAGGGGAAGACCGCCGCAGAGCTGGGCCAGCTCGGAAATCGCCGTCCCCCCGTCCGAGGGACCACCCAGGATGCCAGTCAGCAGTTCGGCGGCTTCCGGACAAGGCAACGGGCCGAGGCTCAGCCGGTGTACACCCTCCAGCCCGGCCAGCAGCCTCCGGCTCGTGGCGAGCACCCTGCTGGGGCCGCCGCCGGGCAGGAGTGGGCGTAGTTGCTCTTCGGATCGGGCGTTGTCGAGCACGACCAGGACTCGCCGCTCGCGCATCAGCGACCGGTAGAGCGAGGCACGGGCGAGGGTGCCGTGAGGGAGATGCTGTTCCGCAGCGCCGAGCGCGCGAACCAGCTGCGCCAGGGCGTCGTCGGCGGCCAGCGGCTGGGGGGACATGCCGAACAGGTCGACGAAGAACACCCCATCCGGGAAACGGGGCCGCAGGGCGTGGGCGGCGCGGACGGCGAGCGTGGTCTTGCCCAGACCGGCCGAGCCGGTGACGAGGGCAACGCCCGCGGCGCCCGGCGTGCCGTCGGCGCGCACGATGTCGTCGGTCCAGGCCAGTTCGGCCGCTCGGCCGGTGAAGTCCTCCACCGATCGCGGCAGCTCGCACAGGCCCGTCGGGCGCGACCAATGATCGCGCAACCGGCCTTCTCTGGCCTGCTCGATGAGCTGCTTGCGGTCGGTCTCCGGCAGGGTGAGCGCATCGGCCAGGGCGGTCACGGTGCGGTGCTGGGGTCCCTTGCTGCGTCCGCGCTCCATGTCCGACAGAGTGCGGGCGCTGACCCCTGAGGCTTCGGCGAGCTGTTCGAGGGTCATACGTGCCGCGTGCCTGTGGCGGCGCAGCAGCTCCGCGAAACTGGGCACGGTGGTCACTGGGCGGTGGCGGCCTGGCGGATGAGGTCGGCCACAGCGGCTGGGGCGGAGACATAGACGGCGTGGCTGCCGGGCGTCTCGGTCACGGTGGAGCCCGCCCGTTCGGCCATCGCGCGTTGCGCGGGCGGGGGGATCATCCGGTCCTCGGTCGCGACCAGGTACCAGCTGGGCTTGTGCCGCCAGGCCGGTTCGCTGACCGCGCCGCGCAGCGCGTCCACGCCCCAGGGGACCTGGGAGTCGGCCAGGAACGCGGCCTGCCCGGCCGGCAGGTCTGCGGCGAAGGAGGCGTGGAACTTCTCACGATCCAGCAGCAGGAACCCGCCGGTGGGCGGCAGGATCGGCGGGACCGGGGCGCCGGGCGGCGGGTCGGCGATCAGCGAGTTCACCGACTCGCCCTTGTCGGGCGCGAAGGCCGCGATGTACACCAGCGCAACGACACTGTCGTGGGTGCCCGCCTCGGTGACGACCACCCCGCCGTAAGAGTGGCCCACCAGGACGACCGGGCCGCTGCCGGCGTCGATGACCTGCCGGGTCGCGGCCACGTCGCCTTCCAGCGACAGGGTCGGGTTCTGCACGACGGCGACGGTGTAGCCGTCGCGCTTCAGCAGGTCGTAGACGCCCTGCCAGCCCGATCCGTCCACGAATCCACCGTGGACCAGCACGATGCGCGGGATGGTTGTATCCATGACGCCGACGCTAGGTACCTGGGGGGTGGCTGGCTTGAGTCATTTGACTCAGTCGCGCTCCTGCGGCGTCAGCGCATCGCGAAGCGCGGCCCGGGAGGTGACGCCCAGCTTGGGAAACAGCTGGTACAGGTGGTTGGCGACGGTACGCGGGGACAGGAACAGCCGCTCGCCGATCTGCTTGTTGCTCAGCCCTTCGGCGGCCAGCAGCGCGATCTCCCGCTGCTGGGGCGACAGCGCGCCCAGCCCTACAGCCAGGCCGTGCCCGAGGGACAGACCGGTCGCCCGCAGCTCAGCGTTCGCCCTGGCCATCCACGGCGCTGCATCCAGGCTGCGGAAGGTGTCGAGCGCGGCGGCCAGCTGGGCGCGGGCCTGACTGGTGGCCTTGTCGCGGCGCAGGCGCTCGCCGTAGATGAGCTGCAGGCGGGCCCGCTCGAACGGCCAGCGCTCCGCGCCGGGAGTGGCGAGTGCGGTCTGGAACAGGTCGCTGTAGTGGCCGTCGGGGGCGACCATGGCCGCAGCGGCGGTGGCGACCATCGCCAGCCGCGGTGAGATCACGGCCAGCCCGGTCTGCTCCACCATGGCGGCATGAGCGGTGGCTTCGGCGTGGCGGCCGGTCCGGACGGCGGCCTCGACGAGCTCGGTGATGACCCACAAGGCGTGTGGGACGTGCGAGGCCAGCATGCCCGCCGGGCTGATGGCGGTGGCTTGCTGGTAGGCCTGGTCGAAGTCGCCCCTGCCCAGCGCCGCCAGCGTTTTGACGTGCCAGGCGTAGGCCTGGATCGCGCGGGCCCTGCGCGGTGTGGCCCAGCGGGTCATCTGGTCGGCCAGCGCCGTGGCGTTCTCGTCCTGTCCGCGTGTGGCGGCCAGCATCGCCCGCAGGTAGATGCCGGGCCAGGCCAGCAGCTGGTAGCCGTGCTTGTCGCACAGCGCCAGGCCCTCGTCGACGACCTGCTCCATCTCCTGCCACTGCCCGACGAGGAAGGCGTCGTTGCCCAGCAGGAACAGCGCTTCGATGGCCGAGGTGACGGCTCCGCCGTCGCGGCCGTGGCTGATGACCCGCCACAACGCATCGCGGCATTGTCCGAGCCGGTTGACGTAGGAGCCGGCGATGCCGACGCGGGAGATACGCGCCGGGACGATCTCCTGGTTCAGCCTGCCGATGACGGCATCCAGCCGATCAAGCACCGGCGCTGCCAAGCGGACCGGATCGGAGAAGGTCTTGCCGAGGATGTCGAGCAGGTCGGGCGGTGCCGGCTTGAGGCGGGCGATCGCCGCGTGGAAGGGTTCCCACAGCTCGGCACGTCCGCCGAAGAAGCAGACCATGAGCAGGGTGTACAGGCCCTCGATGAGGACCTTGTCGTGGGCGTCGCCGGGATCGGCCAGCATCTCGATCGCGCCGGTCATCAGGCGGTGCGCGCTGTCGACATCGCCGTCGCCGTTGAGCAGGTGGTAGGCGCCGGCGACCGCGGTGGCCAGCGAGTCGCCCCGCCGGTCGGCGCGGCGGGCCAGCTCCAGCAGGCGTGGCGCGTCGTGCAGGTCGCCGTTGACGATCGCGGACAGGTAGGCGGCTTCCCCCAGCCGTCCGGCCCGGTCGATGTCGGCCGGGCTCAGCTCGGCTGAGCGCAGGAAGTGGGTGATGGCGGCCACGCCGTCGCCACGCCGCAGGTCGGCGCGTGCCACGGCATACAGCAGGGCGGCGACCTCCTCATCAGGCCCCTCGGCCGCCTCGGCCAGGTGCCAGGCCCGCCGTTCGGGCTGGTCGGCCAGCCGTACGGCAAGCAGCCGGTGTGCCCGGCGGCGCTGTTCCGCCATCGACATCTCCACCACCGCCGAGCCGATCAGCGGGTGCCGGAAGACCAGCCTCCCTGCGCTTTGGTCGACCCGGACCAGCCGCGCCCGTTCAGCGGGAGCCAGCTCATCCGTGTGCAGGGCCTTCAGGTCTCCGGTCCCATCCAGTGCGGCGAGCAGCAGCTGGTCATACGTCGCACCGGGCAGATCTTTGATCCGTGCGGCGAACACCGCCTGGAGGCGTCCGCTGAGCGGCAGGACCGCGGGCAGCGTACTGCTGCGTCGGAGATCTCCCAGTGCCACTGGTAACTCCAGCAGGGCCAGCGGGTTGCCCTGGGCGTCGGCCAGGAGACGCTGATGAGTCCTGGGCGCCAGCGCCGGGAACCGCGCTTTCAGCAAAGCCGCGGAGTCCTGCTCGTTCAGCGGCTGCAGCTCATGACCGGGTAGCCCGCCGTACTCGAAGAAGCTCTCCTCACCCGAGCGCGAGGCCGCGAGCAGTGCGACGCGGCTGCCGGTCAGGCGGCGGGCCACGAAGCTCAGGACGACGGCGCTGGCCCGGTCCAGCCACGCGATGTCGTCGACGATCATCAGCAGTGGGCGATCGACGGCGGCCTGGCGCAGGAGCAGCAGAGCCGCGTTGGCCACCAGGAGCTGACCTGGTGCAGGTCCTTCACCCAGCCCCAGCGCGACGCTCAGGGCCCGCTCGTGCGTCTGGCTCAACTGTGGCAGGGCGTCGAAGAGCGGGTGGAGGACCTGGTGGAGACCGGCGAAGCTCACCTCCGCCTCGAATTGTGACCCGGAAGCGCGCAACACCCGGTGGCCGGCCGCCGGCGCCCGCGCCGCGGCGGCCTCCAGCAGCACGGATTTGCCGACTCCGGCCTCGCCCAGCAGCATGAACGCGCCGCCCTGGACGGCGGCCTGGTCGACGAAGTCGCCGATCCGGGCAAGATCCCGTTCGCGGCCGATCAGCGAACCAGCGAAACGACCCGTCGTCGACGTCACGGCTTCGACTTTACGGCTCGGCCCTGCGGTGGGGCAGGGGCCGAGTGGCCCCCTCGCGGGTGAACCTGGTGATCGCCGAGGCGAACAGGTCGGGCTGTTCGAGGTGTCCCATGTGCCCGCTGTCTTCCAGGAGGAGGAAACGGGAGCCGGGGATGCCTTCGTGCAGCATCCGGCCCCAGCGGGGTCCGCAGATGAAGTCGTGCATGCCGCTGATGATCAAAGTAGGTGTGCTGATCTCGCCCAGGCTGTCACGCACGTCGAAGGGCGGTTCGGCCGCACGCATGGGATCGACCCAGGCGCGCAGGTACGCCCGCAGAGGGGCCAGCTCGTGCTCGTTGGCCCAGTAGTCGGCGAAGTAGGCGGGCGGAACCGTCCGCAGGCTGCGGGTGCAGGATTCGTTGTCGGTGGCGGCCAGGGTCTGGTCGAACGCCTCCGCGATGCCGGCCGCCTCGGGCTGGCCGGGATGACGCCTCGGGAAGCGGCCGAGACGGGCGAGCGCCTGGTTCCAGAACTCCTGCCCGGTGACGGGCGAGGTGTCGTACAGGATCAGCCCCGCCAAGCTGGCCGGGGCGGGTCAGGGCGTAGCGCTGCGCCACGAAGCCGCCGTGGGCCGGGCCGCCGGGCGGCAAGATGTCCAGGCGGCACCCGCCCCCGGCGGTCTGCGGGTCAGCTGACCGAGCCGGCGGCGTCCTGGATGATGCGGGTCACCAGGCCGGGCATGCTGATCATCGGCACGTGCGAGGCGCCCTTCGCCTCGTAGACGTGGGACTTGGCGCGCTTGTAGAAGAAGCGCTCGAGCGTGGGCGGGATGGCCTTGTCCTCGGTGGCCACCAGCGCCCAGGAGGGGATGGTGCGCCAGGCCGCTCCGGTGGTCGTGTCGGTGTAGGAGGAGGCGGCGAACGGGCGCTGGGTGGCCTGCATCAGGCGCGTGGTGGAGACGGGCAGGTCGGCGGCGAACGCGGCCCGGAACTTGTCCGGCTCGAGGTACAGGTCGATGCCGGTGCTGCCGTCCGCGTTGGTGTAGGGCACCTCCCGGACGGAGTCGGGGATCTGGCTGCCGGGGAACTTCCCGAACAGGTCGACGAGCTTCTCGCCCTCGTCAGGCGCCATCGCGGCGATGTAGACCAGCGCCTTGACGTTGTCGACGCCGACGGCGGCGTTGGTGATCACGGCGCCGCCGTAGGAGTGGGCGACCAGCACGATCGGCCCGTGGATCGATTTGAGGACGCTGCTGATGTACGCCGCGTCGGTGGGGATGCCGCGCAGCGGGTTGGCGGGGGCGATCGTCTTGTAGCCGTCACGCTGGAGCCGGGCGATGACGCCGTTCCAGTTGGATGCGTCGGCGAAGCCGCCGTGCACCAGCACGATCGTGGGCTTGGCCTTGGCGGAGGCGTCATCGTGGGCCGAGGCCGCGGACGGCACGGCCAGCAGCGCGGCGGCCAGCCCACCGGCAGCGGCCACCAGCACCATACGGCGCGGCAATGCGAGACGAACGTTCATATCAGTCTCCAAAGCGAAAGCGGGCAGTGAGGCTCAGCGGCGGCGCTCGACCCGTAGGCAGGACCTTGCGCCGAGCGCCGCGATGGGGTGAAGAAGGCAGCTTCCGCTGCGGCCTGGCGTCAGGCGGGATGGTCAGCGGCGAGTCGCCCTCAGGTGGCGGCCTGGCGGATGAGGTCGGCGACCGCAGCGGGCTGGGACACGTAGACGGCGTGGCTGCCGATGGCTTCGACCACGGACGCGCCGGCACGCTCGGCCATGCCGCGCTGGGCCGGGGGCGGGATCATGCGGTCCTCGGTGGCCACGAGGTACCAGGCCGGCTTGTGCCGCCAGGCAGGCTCGGTGACCGTACCGCCGAGGGCGTCGACCCCCCAGGGGACCTGCGCGTCGGCCATGAACGCGCCTACCTGCGCGGGCAGGTCGGCGGCGAACGCGCCGTGGAACTTGTCCCGATCGAGGAACAGGAAGCCATCGCGCGGGGGCAGGATCGGCGGCACGGCCGCGCCGGGCGGCGGGTCGGCGATGAGCGTGCTGACAGATTCGCCCTTGTCGGGGGCGAACGCGGCGATGTAGGCCAGCGCGCCCACGTTGGGGTGGTTGCCGGCCTCGCTGATGACGACCCCGCCGTAGGAGTGGCCGACCAGGACGGCCGGGCCGTCGAGAGTGTCGAGGACCTGGTGGGTCGCGGCGACGTCACCCTCGAGCGACAGCGTCGGGTTCTGCACGATCCGGATCGTGAAACCGTCTCTGGCGAGCTCGTCGTAGACGCCCTGCCAGCCGGATCCGTCCACGAAGCCACCGTGCACGAGCACGATGTTCCTGATGGTCGTCATGGTCGCTCCTGACCTGGATGAACAGGCCCAACGCCTGTCCGATGTGCCTTCATCCAAGCCGCGCGCATGGGGGCCGGACCACGCAGAACAGCACGCAGAAGTACATCTTCGTGATCATGGTTCGGCGGCCGCCAGGCGCTGGCCCTTCGCCCCGGCCGCGGGCCGTACGCTCGGTTGTTCCCCGGGCCCGCGCACGATCGGAGTCGCGCCTTCGCCGGCTCCCGTCACGGACTGGTGGACCTGAGTCCTCAGGCGATGGCAGCCCGTGTCACGGTTCCTGATGTCAGGGGAGCCTCGTCGGCCCATGAGGGAGCGTTGCGGCCCTCGAGGGAGCCTCGTCGGCCGCCGACCAGAGTCCTGCGGTCATCCACGCGATGCCGATCGCGGCGGCGGCCAGGCCGACCAGGTACACGGGCAGCGGCACGGCGCTGCGGAGCGAGCCGGGGACCATCCCCGCCATGTAAAGGACGACCGCGACGACCGGCAGCGATCCGGAGCGCAGTGCCGCGAAGCCGAACGTGAGCACCCCTGCCAGCAGGATGATCGACGTGATCAGGAAGGCCCGCCCGGTCCCGCCGGCCAGCAGCCCGCTGGTCGCCGATGGGCCGAGGTAGGGGAAGACGAAGTGCAGGGCGTACTCGATGGCGAACGCTCCCGCGAGACCGGCGGCGTTGAGCAGGTAGCCGAGCAGGCCGAGGCCGCCCGCGCGGTGGCGGACCAGCAGGTAGAGGCCGGTGACGGCGAGCAGCCCCGCCAGCGGCGCGAGCGGCGCGATGGAGTGCGTGAAGGTGGTCTCGGGCAGCAGCCCGCCACGGCGGGCCACGTTGACCAGCAGGAGGACGGCGCAGCCTAAGCCTGCCACCGCGCTGGCCCGATAGAGGGGTGATCTCATCAGAGGTACTCCTTGACGTGTGGGGATGATCGCTATGATCGCCGCCCCGCACCCCGGGAGGTAGCTCACGCCGCCGCACGTAAGCACCCCGAAAGGATTGACCGCACCGAGTGACCAGCCCGCGACCGTCCATCGGAATCAGGCGCGAGGGTGTCCTGTGGCCGGTCGGGTGGTGTGGGTCGCGCGGTGCGGGGTCGGCGATCGCGATGCCGGGGCCGCCCGGTCAGGCGGCCCTCGAATGTGACGGTGGCGCAAAGGTGCGCTACCGGTGGGCCGCCGGTTCCGGTAGGCCGAGTTCTGCCATCACCTCGTCCAGGCAGTGAAGAAACCCGGACTGGGCAGGCGATCGGGTCAGGCCCCGTACGGTCGCGGCGTACACGGTCCTGACGGGCTCCTCGTCCGGATGCAGTCGCACGAGTGTGATGTCGGGGCGGGTGGCGCTGGCGGCCAATGCGGGTACGAAGGCGAGGCCCAGTCCCGCGGCGACGAATCCCTGTTTGGCGATCCATTCACGAACGGCGAAGTCGATGCGCGGCCGGAACCCGGCATGCGCGTGCACGTTGATCAGCGTGTCCGTTCCGCTCGGGAAGCCTTCGATCCAGCTCTCTTCCGCCAGCTCGGCCAGCCGTACGGCAGGCCGTGAGGCGAGGCGGTGATCGCGTGGTAGCGCCACCAGCAACGGATCGTCGGCCAGGTGATGGAGGTCGAACTGGTCCGCGTCGAGCGTTTGATGCGGGTAGGCGCTCACGATGGCGAGATCGATGTCGCCGGCCAGCAAGCGTGCCAGCAGGCCAGGAGTCGTCGCCTCGACCACCGACAGGGCGAGTTTCGGGTGCGCGGTTCTGAAGGCGATCAACGCCCGCGGGACGAGGGCGGCGTCGGCTGTGTCGAACGCGCCGACCCGCAGCCGGCCCGTCTCCATGTCGCGCAGGGCGCGCAGCTCGCAACGGGCGGTTTCCAGCCGGTCCAGGACCGCCGTGGCGTGATCGAGCAAGCAGCGGCCTTCCTCGGTGAGTCTGACGCCACGGGGCTGCCGGTCGAACAGAGCCACGCCGACCTCGGCTTCCAGCGACAGGATCTGCCGCGAGACGGCGGACTGGGTGTAGCCCAAGGCGGCCCCGGCCGCGGTGAAGGAGCCGCGCCTGGCCACTTCCTTGAACACCTCAAACCACATCACGTCCAGCCCATGCGTATTTAGCATGACGACCATGCTAAACATTCGTTTGTCACATGGACAGTCGCCCTCCTACGTTGTCCACATGATCAAGTTCGGACTGTACGGCTTGCACCGAGGCAGCAGTGTGGAGCCGGAGACACTGCGCAGGCGAGCGGCACTGGCGGAAGAGGCAGGCTTCGAGTCCCTGTGGGTCGGCGACCACATCGCCCTGCCGAGCGAACTCGGCGGCGACACGGACCGGCGGCTGGAGGCCGTCGTGGCCGTGGCGCATCTGGCGGCCCTCACCAAACGGGTCCGGCTCGGTTTCGGGGTTCTCGTGCTGCCGCAGCGCCAGCCGGTCCTGCTGGCCAAGCAATTGTCCTCGATCGACGTCCTGTCCCAGGGAAGACTGATCGTCGGCGTCGGCGTCGGCTACGTGGAGCCGGAACTGGAGGCGATGGGCGTCTCGCCTGCCGATCGCGGGGCACGCACGGATGAATACCTGAGCGCGATGCGCGGGCTGTGGGAGGAGGGAGGGCCCGCGTTCAAGGGGCGCTTCATCTCGTACGAGGGTGTCTTTCAGCGGCCGCGCCCGGTCCAGGAGCCGCATCCGCCCATCGTGGTCGGCGGCCGTTCACCCGCCGCCTTCCGCAGGGCGATCCAGACCGCGAACGGCTGGTACGGCGTCTACCTCGACCCCGACGGCGCCGCCGAAGCACTGACCGGGCTGCGTGCGGTCGCCGACCAGTACGAGCGGCCGAACGCGCTGGGCGAACTGGAGATCACGGTCACGCCGCCAGGACCCATCGATCTGGAGACGGCCGAGAGGTACGCCGAGCTGGGCGTGCATCGCCTGGCCATCCAGCCGAGCACCATGGAGGGCACCGCGATCGACGATCTCATCGCCTCGGTGGGGGACCGGCTCGTGGGCCGGGTGTGACGGCCGCATGTCGGCGGCGTGTGGCCGATCAGAGGGGAAGCGCGGCAGCCAACCGGCGAATCACCTCGGCCTCGCCGTCATTGTCGAGGTCGGGCGGCGCGTGTTCGGTGATCGCCGCTCCGACTACGTCGTCCAGGCGGGAGACCAGATCGATGAGCCGCTGCGGCGCCACCCCGTCCGGTTCGGGATAGCAGATCGAGCCGAAGGCGGCAGGGTCGAGCACGTCCAGATCGATGTGCACGTACACGGGCCCGGTGAGACCGTCGAGCACTCCTTCGAGGTCCTCGACGCCGTACGTCCGGACGCGGCCCCTGCCGAGGTACTCGCGTTCCACCTCGGCGCCGGCCCGGAGCCCGGCGATGATCACCTGCTCGGGCGCCAGCGGCTGCTCAGGAGTGAGCGGGGCCGCCCCTTCGCCGAGCAAGGTACGGAGCACCATCGCGTGGAACGCGCCCGACGGCACGGTGTGCGGAAGGTACAGGTCCGGGTGCGCGTCGAACCAGAGAAGCGTCAGCCGATCGCCGTACCGGGCGCGGGCGGCGGCGATCGGCGCCAGGTCCACCCCGCAGTCGCCGCCGACGGTGATCACCACGTCGTCGATGCCGTCCAGGGCCTTCCGAGTCAGCCGCAGGTTCTCCACGAGCACGTCCAGCGCGCGTACCCCGGCATCGGGTTCCCCAGCCGCATCGAGCACCGGCACCGTGACCAGGGCGTCGGCGGGAACCAGCTCGGCGGTACGCCGGGCGCCCGCCGCGAGCCGCGGCGCGGCGTCCGCACCTGATCCCTGCCACTGTGGTACGCAGAGCACCGTCGTCATGCGGCGACGATACGAGTCGCGACTGTCAGGCCGCCAGTAGGTTTTCCTGGCGCAGGTCCAGGATGCCGTTCGCGACCGCGCACCCGGTGAACGTTCTCCACAACCGGACGCCCCGCGAGCTGCTCTCCGACTCCGGCGGCCCATCGAAAGAGATCGCGCGGCTCGTCGGCCAGAGCGAGATCTTCATCTGATGGTCACTCAGGAATGCGAAAAGGTGCCATCCTTCCGGATGACACCCTCATCGACCAGCGAATATCTGGTCGGGACGACAGGATTTGAACCTGCGACCCCTTGACCCCCAGTCAAGTGCGCTACCAAGCTGCGCTACGTCCCGCCAAGCCCCTCGAAACCTTCTCTTGGAGGTTTTCCGCGGCGGCCTTGCGTGGAAAACACTACCACGATCGAAGCCGAGCTCGGGCCGGAGCAGCGGGAGGTGCCTGCCGCCGCTCCGGCCCCCGAGCTCGCCGGTCCCCGTCGCTGTGTGGGCGGGAAACGAGCCGCGCCTCCCCCAGGCGCCCCGTGATCACTCCCGGCTCGCGCTCCCGCCTGGACCCAGCATCCGCCCGCCCGGTTGTCAGGACCTTGTAGCCGTTCACAAGCGTCATGAAAGCCGCGTGCAGTGAGATCCTTCCAAGGCGGGAGGTAACAAAAGATGGGGACTCTCACGATCGTGCTGCGCGGCGGCAGCGTCAGGCCCGACGCGAGGCTGTCGGTCCGCAGCGGTCTGGACGGCTGGCAGACGGACGTGCCGTGCGAGTACGTCAGGGGGGCCGACGAGTGGCGTGTCGAACTCCAGGGTGAGGGCCCGGTGGAGTTCAAGTTCCGCTGCGACGGCGCCTGGGAGCGCGGACCCAACAGGGTCGTGGACGGCGAGCACGTGGCGACGATGAAGGGCCGCGTCGCCGACCTGTTCGAACAGCCCGACGACATCCCCGTGGCCGACTCGCTGGCCGCGCGCGTGCACTTCCCGCCGGTCTCGGCCGAGGAGGTCTTCGACTACATCGTGGTGGGCAGCGGGACGGGCGGCGGCACGCTGGCGCACCGCCTGATGGTCGACAGCGAAGGCGAAGCGCGGGTGCTGGTCCTCGAGGCGGGCGGCTACCTGTTCCCGACGCACGTCGGCAACCTGCCCAGGCGCCACGGCCCCTACGTCAACCGCAGCGTCTGGGAGCTGTGGAACCAGTTCAAGGTCAGGCGCTACGACACCGACCAGCCGATGGACCTGGCCCAGGCGTTCTGCCTGGGCGGCAGGTCGCTGTTCTGGGGCGCGCTGGTGCCGCGGATGGCGGCCGCCGAGTTCGCCGGGTGGCCGGAGCCGATCAGGCAGGACCTGGAGAGCACCTGGTACGCCAGGGCCGAGGATCTGCTGAACGGCACGGCCATGCCGCAGGACACGCTGTGCGGCGCGGTCCAGTCGCTTCTGAAGGGCCACCTGCCCGACCTGGCCGACGACGACGCCATGCTGGCGGCCGAACACGCCTCGGTGAACGGCCTCGGCATCCCTTCCGGCATCTTCTCCACCGCGGCGCTGCTCATGGAGGACGTGCTGCGCGCCGCGTGGGCCGACCGGCTGCACGTCAACCTCCACCACCAGGTCTGCGGGTTCGTCTTCGACGGCGACGCGGTGACGGCGGTCGAGGCGTTCGACCTGGCGGCAGGCGTTCCGCGCACCTACAGGCTCGCCGAGGGCGGCAGCGTGATCATGGCAGGCGGCACGGTCGGCACCCCTGTGCTCGCCCACAGCGCGGGGCTGGAGCACGAGCTGATCGGGCGCGGCATCACCGACCACCCGACCTACTACTGGAAGTTCTCCGTCAAGGACGGCGCCCCCGGCTACAGCGCGCGGGACGCGGCCAAGCTCCTGCTCAGGGGTACGGCGGGCGGGACGCCGTTCAACGCCGTCGTCGAGATGGGCGTCAACCTCAACCAGTACCACGTGGACGAGGACCTCGACCTCGACGAGGCCGACATGCCGTGCGAGGTCGTCTTCTTCACCGCCGTCCCGCTGGAGGAGCGCAACAGCGTCGAGGTGCGCGGCGAGGGCAGGAGCGCGCGCCCGCGCGTCGTCATGCACCACGTCGAGGTGCCGGGTCTGGAGGAGGTCATGGCGGAGGTCGGCGCGGCCGTGATGGCGGCCGTCGGGGGGACGCCGCTGGACCCGCGGCCGATGCGCTCCACGCTGGGCGCGGTCGGCCACGAGGTGGGCACCATGCGCATCGGGGCCGACGCCGCCACCGGCGTCGTCGACCCCGACCTCAAGGTGTACGGCAGGCGCAACCTCTACGTCTGCGACCTGTCGGTCTTCCCGACCTCGCCCGCCGCCAACCCCTCCCTCACCCTGGCCGCCCTCGCCATGCGCCTGTCCGACAGGCTCGTCAACGGCTGACAGGCCTTCCCGGGGGGCGATGATGGTCGCCCCCCGGCGGGCTCGTCAGCGGTTGACGGCTACCAGGACCGACAGCGGCGGCAGGTCGTGGATCTCCACGTAGCGGGCCCCGTCGGGTGAGGACAGCACCGGCACCGTCGAGCCGACGGGATGCTTGGTGCCGCCGCTCACCTCCGCCGTGTTCGCGACGACCGTGAACGCCGTGACGCCCGCGTTGATCCCCGCGTCCACGTGCAGCCTCGCCGTACGGGAGGAGTGGCCCGGGTTGATCACGCACAGCGCCTCGTCGTCGGCGAGGATCCGCGACCAGCCGACCACCTCTCCTGGTTCGGGCGCGGTGAAGGAGCCGTCCTGCCTGCCGAGCCCGCGCAGGTACTGCCGTCCCGCCGACAGCACGGGGTGCGCCTTGCGGACCCGCAGCAGCATCCTGACCCGCTGGTAGACGTCGTTGTCCTGGTCGAAGACATGGTGCCCGGAGGTGCCGAAGGGCCCGAAGCCGGGCACAGCAGGGTCGGGCGCGTGCCCGCCGAGGACGCGCGGATGCTCCGGCCCGAACATCGCCTCGCGCAGGTAGATGTCGCCCGCCAGATCCCTGATCCCCCATCCGGGCAGCCACTTGCGCTCCTCCTGCTCGGGCCCGGTGAGGCCCTGCTCCATGCCGTAGTACAGGCACGGGATGCCGAGGAGGAACAGCAGCAGGCCCGCGCCCACCACCGTCCGCGAGGGGGAGGACTCGGCGGACCCGAACCGCAGCTGCGGGGAGATCGCCAGGTCGTCGTGGTCGTCGAGCATGGAGACGTACCGGCTGCCGAGCGCCCGGTGGGTGATGTCGAGCGGCAGCGTGAAGCGGCCGAACAGGTCCTCGGCCCTGGCCTGCCCCTCGGCGACCGCGCGCAGCGTCGCCCGCGTCTCGCCCGTCTCCAGGACCGCCGACAGGTTCTGCCCCACCAGCTTCAGGTACTTCTCCTGGATCGTGTCGCCGCCGCCGACCTCGCCGACGATGAGGAAGTTGGACTTGCCGAGCTGCTCGGCGTACTCCCTGATCGCCCCGCAGAAGGCGCGCGCGTGCTCCAGCGGGACGTGCTTGAGCGTGTCCACCCGCAGCCCGTCCAGGTCGGCGAGCGCGATCCAGTACTTGTAGATCTGGATCATCGTCTGCAGCCTGCTCGGCATGTCGATGTCGCGGCTGAACCAGTCGGCCCTCCTGAACGGGGCGTTCGGGTCCTCGTCGCCGCCAGGGCCGAAACTGCCGCCGTCGCCGCCGGCCCGGGTGTAGGCGTCGGGGTGCTGCAGCTCCTCCGGCCAGACCCCATGGTCGGGCAGCGAGGGCGCGGCCCCGTGCGGCAGCCTGCCGCCCTTGCCGTCACGCCACGTCCCGAAGGCGTAGGGCGGGCTCTCCCTGTACGGCGGGCGCGGCTCGTAGCGCGGCGAGCCCTCCTCGCCGAGGTCGTAGTCCCAGGTCTCGCCCGAGTGGTTGAGCAGCACGTCGAGGATGACCCTGATGCCGTGCTCGTGCGCCTGCCGTACCAGTGCGACCAGGTCGGCGCGGCTGCCGAGACGTGGATCGATCTCGAGGAAGTCCTGCACCGCGTAGCCGTGGTAGTCGTCCGGCTCGGCCGGGCCGCCCTCCACGCTCGCGACAGGGCGCTGCTTCCACACCGGACCGATCCACAGCGCCGTGACGCCCAGATCGTCCAGATAGTCCAGCCGCGAAGCGATTCCCGGCAGTGTGCCGCCCTGGTAGCGTTCCCGTCCTGATCTGGCCCACCGGTCCCAGCGCCAGCCCTGGGGCCTCGCGGCCCACAGATCGGTCCTGTCCAGAAGCGGGCGCTCCAACTCCCTGCCGTCGCTGAACCTGTCGGGGAGCAGGAAGTAGATGACCTCACTCCGCCAGTCGGCGGGGGAAGGGTGGTAACCCTGCCGCTCAGGCCACGGAGCGTCCCCGATCCTGCGCGGCGCGGGTTGGCTGACGATCTCCTCGACGGTCGCCATATGTGGCGCACCTCCAGATTCGTTTGGTTTCAGCCCAATGTGTGACGCGTTACAGTCGCTTGCAAGCATTCAGAAGGGAAGCGCAGCATGGAAGCCCGCGTGGAGATCGGGATTCTCGGCACGCTGGAGGTCCTGGTCGACGGCGTCCCTGCTGCGCTCGGCGGTCACCAGCGCGCGGCCATCCTCGCCGTGCTGCTGCTCCACCACGGTGACGTGCTCAGCGCCGACCAGCTGATCGACCAGGTGTGGGCGGGCCGTCCGCCGCGCAGCGCCACCAACACCCTGCACGCCCACGTCTCCAGGTTGCGCAGGACGCTGGGCGGCACAGCGCTGCTGCAGTCTCACGGGCCCGGCTACCGCCTGATGATCGACCCCGAGCGGGTCGACGCGCACCGCTTCGAGAGCCTGGTCACGCGCGGCAGGGACGAGCTGGCCAAACAGGACTGGAGCGAGGCCGTCACCGTGCTCGACAGCGCGCTGGCGTTATGGCGCGGCCCCGCGCTGGCCGACTTCGGCGCCGACCCATGGGCGCAGTTCGACGCGATCAGGCTGGAGGAGCTGCGCTACGCGGCCGAGGAGGGCCGCACCGACGCCGAGCTGGCGCTCGGCCGCCACGCCGAGGTGCTGCCCCGCCTCGAACAGCGCGTGGCCCGCCACCCGCTCAGGGAACGCTCCGCCGCCCAGCTGATGACCGCGCTCTACCGCTGCGGGCGGCAGGGCGACGCGCTGAATGTCTACGAACGCGTGCGCAGGGTCCTGGCCGAGGAGCTGGGCGTCGACCCCGCCCCCACCCTGCAGGCCCTGCACCAGGCCGTCCTCACCCACGATTCCTCGCTGACCGCCCCGCCGCTCACGCAGGGCGCGGCCCCCGCCCCGCCCGCCAGGCCCGCGGCCCCGCGCCGCGTCTCCAACCTGCCCACCCGCAACCGCGTCTTCTCCGGGCGCGAGGACCTGCTGGTCGAGCTCGGCCACGCGCTGGCCACCAGCCGCGCCGTCGCCCTGTACGGCCTGGCCGGCGTCGGCAAGACCCAGGCGGCCGTGGAGTACGCCCACAGGAACGCCGCCGACTACGACGTGACGTGGCGCGCCTCGGCCGCCGAGCCGCTCGCGCTGGCCGGAGCCATGGAGGACCTCGCGGTGCGCCTGGGCGTCCGCGAGCGCGCCGACAGGGGCGAGCTGGTCACCGCGTTGCGCGACAGGCTGGCGGGCATGGGCAGGTGGCTGCTCATCCTCGACGACGTCGAGGACGCCTCGCTGCTCGAACGGCTGCTGCCGGACGGCGGCGAGGGTCACGTGATCATCACCTCGCGCAATCCCGCGTGGGGCCTGCACGCCGTGCCGCTGCGGATCGACCCGTTCTCGCGGCAGGAGTCGGTCGCCTTCCTCGAACGGCGGCTCGGGCTGCCTGGACGCTCCACGGGCGCGCCCGAGCTGGCCGACCAGCTCGGCGACCTGCCGTTCGCGCTTGAGCAGGCCGCCGCCTACAGCGAGCAGACCGGCATGACCTTCGAGGAGTACGCCGACCTGTTCCGCCGCAGAGCCGACAAGCTGCTGACCAGGGCGGGGGAGCGCGACCACACGTTCGCCACGGCGTGGCAGCTCGCCTTCGAGCGGGTGCGGGCCGCGTCCGCCTCGGCCGCCGAGCTGCTCTACCTGTGCGCGTGCCTCGGCGGCGACGGCCTGTCGCTGCGCCTGCTGCGCGGCCTGGCCGGGGTGCTGCCGCCCGCGCTGGAGGCGGCCGTCGCCGACGAGGTCGGCCTGCAGGACGCCATCGCCCACCTGCTGCGCCACTCCCTCGTCGACCGTGACAGGGGACGGCTGCGCATGCACAAGATGGTCAGCGTCGCCGCCATGGCCACCCTGTCGAGGGACGGCCGGCAGCAGTGGCTGCTGCGCGGCGTCCACCTGGTCGAGGCGACCGCGCCGGCCGACCCGGAGAACCCGACGAACTGGCCGCACTGGGACGAGGTGCTGCCGGGCCTGATCCACCTGGCGGGACAGTCGGACAACCTCGACACCGTGCCGCTCGCGCTGCCCCAGCTGCTGTGCGGGGCGGGCCGCTACCTGACCACGCGCGCGGCCTTCGACCGGGCCGCGTGGCTGTTCGAGACGTCACTGGCGCTGCTGCGGCGCGCGGGCGGCTCCGACGCCGACCTGGCGGCCGTGCTGACCGAGCAGGGCAAGCTGCTGGAGGTCGTGGGTGACCTGGAAGGCGCGAGGGCCGCCCAGGAGCAGGCGCTCACCCTGGCCGAGGGCGCCTTCGGCCCCGAGCATCCCGGTGTCGCCTACGTGCTGAAGCGCCTCGGCGACGTGCTGGTCTGCCAGCGGCGGCTGCCCGAGGCCAGGCAGACACTGGAGCGCGGCCACGGCATCCTGGCCGCCCGGGACGACGCCGACGGCAGGGAACTGGCCAGGATCGGCCGCGACCTGGGGTTCGCCGCGTGGCTCGCCGGCGACCTGGCCGCCGCCCAGCAGTGGCTGACCAGGTCGCTGACCGCCTCGCGCAGCCTCCTCGACCCGGGCCACCCCGACGTCGCCCACTCGCTGTCGGGCCTCGGCCTGGTGCTGCAGGACGCCGGCCGCGCGGAGGAGGCCATCAAGCTGCAGGAGCAGGCGCTGGCGCTGCTGGCGGGCGTCTACGGCGAGGAGCACCCCGAGGTGGCCCACACCCTCGACAAGCTCGGCTACGCGCTGCGCCTGGTGGGCCGCTTCGACGAGGCGAGGATGAGTCACGAGCGCGCGCTGACCATCCTGGAGGCCTGCTACGGCCCCGGCCACGGCGAGGTCGGCATGCCGCTGACCAACCTGGGCCTGGTCTACCAGGACATCGGCGAGCACGAACTGGCCCAGGCGCACCAGGAGCGGGCCATGGGCGTCTTCTCCGCGGTCTTCGGCCCCGACCACCCGCACGCCCAGCTGGGCGCGCGCAGGCTCGGCGTGGCCAGGCTCCTCGGCGGTCGCGTGGTCGAGGCGAGGGAACTGCTCGAGCGAGCCGTGTCCGGCACCGAGCGGGCGCTCGGCCCCGGCCATCCCGACGTGGGGCGCGCCCTGCTCGACCTGGCCGCCGTGCACGAGCGCCTCGACGACCTGGCCGCGGCGGCCGAGTGCCGTACGCGCGCCGAGCGGATCCTCTCGGCCGCCTACGGCTCCGACGCCCTCCAGAGCGGCGGTTCGCCGTCACTGCCCGCGGGATCCGGCTGACCCCGCCTGTCTGCCCCCCGCGCGCACGGGTAGGTGCCCGGCATGGAGACGCTCGTGGGGACCTCCGGCTGGCAGTACAGGGACTGGCGGGGCGTGCTGTACCCGGAGAAGGTGCCGCAGCGGCTGTGGCTGGAGACCTACACGGAGACCTTCCGCACGGTCGAGAACAACAACGCCTTCTACCGCCTGCCGCCCACGCAGACGTTCGAGGCGTGGGCCAAGCGCACACCGGACGGGTTCGTGATGGCGGTCAAGGCCAGCAGGTACCTCTCCCACATCAAGCGGCTGACCGACCCCGAGGAACCGGTCGAGCGGCTGATGGCCTCGGTCGAGGGCCTGAAGGGCAAGCTCGGCCCGATCCTGCTGCAGCTGCCGCCCACGCTCCACGCCGACCCCGGCAAGCTCGACCGCTGTCTGGCCTGCTTCCCCCCGAGGGTGCGGGTGGCGGTGGAGTTCAGGCACCCCTCCTGGTGGAGCGACGAGGTGAGGAGCGTGCTGGAGGCCCGGGAGGCGGCGCTGTGCTGGGCCGACAGGGAGAGCAGAATCCTGAACCCGCCGTGGCGGACCACGGGCTGGGGCTACGTCAGGCTGCACGAGGGCAGGGCCACCCCCAGGCCCGCGTACGGCGAGGCCGCGCTCCGATCGTGGGCGCGACGCGTCCGCGAGGCCGGATGGCGGGAGGCCTACGTCTACTTCAACAACGATCCGGGAGGCGCCGCCGTGCACAACGCGGCGCGGTTCGCGGAGCTCGTCTAGGGTGGACGGTCATGGTGCGAACCCGCCTTTATCGCGACGGTGCCCTCGTGTCGGAGGGCTTTCCCATCGCGGAGGTCTCCGATCACGTCTGCGACCCCGGCAACGTCGTCTGGTTCGACCTGTGCGCGCCCAGCGCGGGCGATCTGGAGCTCATCGCCGAGGAACTGGGGCTGCACGCGCTGGCGGTGGAGGACGTCTTCCAGGAACACCAGCGGCCCAAGGTCGACGTCTACGACACCCACCTGTTCATCACGGCCTACTGGCTCCACATGCAGGACAGCGGGCTCGACGCCGTCGAGATCAACATCTTCGCCACCCGCAACGCCCTGGTGACCGTGCGAGAGAACGAGCACTTCGACATCGACAGGGTGACCGCCCGGTGGGACGCGGCGGGCGACCTGGCCAAGAACGGTGTCCCCTTCCTGCTCCACGGCCTGCTCGACTACGTCGTCGACAGCCACTTCGAACTGGTCGAGAGCTTCGACGAGCAGGTCGAGGCGCTGGAGGAGCAGCTGTTCGATGAGCGCCCGATGTCCAGGGAGGACTCCAGGAAGATGTTCACCCTGCGCAAGAACATGGCCGGCCTGCGCAAGGTGGCCGCGCCGATGCGCGAGGTGGTCAACACGCTGCTCCGGCGCGACCTTGACGTGGCCACGCCGGAGATGACGCCGTACTACCAGGACCTCTACGACCACGTGCTGCGCGTGGCCGAGTGGACGGAGAACCTGCGCGACCTCATGAGCAACCTGCGCGAGACCCACATGTCACAGCAGGGGTTCAGGCTCAACGAGATCATGAAGAAGCTCACCGGCTGGGCGGCGGTCATCGCGGTGCCGACCATGATCACCGGTTACTACGGCCAGAACGTGCCCTATCCGGGGTACGGGACGAGCCTCGGCTTCTGGTCCTCGACGCTCGTCATCCTGGTCGCCTCGGGGCTGCTGTACCTGGCGTTCAAAAAGCGGGACTGGCTCTAGCCGCCATCCAGGCCAGCACCTGCGCGATCGGCCTGGCCTCGTGCCTGCTGCCGTCGCGCAGCCGCAGCGCCGCCTCACCGAGCCCCGCCTCGGCGGGACCGACGACCAGCTGGTACGGCACCAGCCTGTTCGACCTGACGCGCGCCCCCAGGGTGCCCTGGTCCGGCGCCGCCATCGACGCGCGAAGGCCCGCGGCGACGCTGCGCCGTACCAGCTCCTCGGCCGCGGGGACCTCGGCGTCGGTGACGGGCAGCACCACCGCCTGGACGGGCGCGAACCAGGCGGGGAAGGCGCCGCCGTGGATCTCCACGAGATGCGCCATCAGGCGTTCGAGGCTGCCGACCAGGCTCCTGTGCACCATCACGGGCCGGTGCGCCGCCTGGTCGGGGCCGACGTAGGACAGGTCGAAACGGCCGGGCTGGAACAGGTCGACCTGGACGGTCGACAGGGTGCTCTCGCGCCCCTGCGGATCGACGACCTGGATGTCGATCTTCGGGCCGTAGAACGAGCCCTCGCCGCGCTCCTCGTCGAAGGCGCGGCCCCGCGCGTTCAGCGCCTCGCGCAGGATGGCCTCGGCGCTGCTCCACATGGCGGGGTCGTCGACGTACTTGGCGCCGTCGCCCCTGAGCGACAGGCGGTAGCGGGCGGGCACGACGCCGAGCTGGCCGTGTGCGGCCTCGATCAGGTCGAGCGCGGCCGACACCTCGGCGGCAGCGCTGTCGGGCGGGCAGAACACGTGCCCGTCGTTGAGCTGGATGGCCCGCACCCTGGACAGGCCGCCCAGCACGCCCGACAGCTCGCCCCTGTACATGCCGCCGAGCTCGGCCAGGCGCAGCGGCAAATCCCTGTGGCTGCGCGGCCTGGCGGCGAACATCAGCGCGTGGTGCGGGCACAGACTGGGCCGCAGCACGAACTGCTCCCCGCCGACCTCCATCGGGGGGAACATGTCGTCGCTGTAGTGCGACCAGTGACCTGATCTCTCGTAGAGCTCGCGCTTGCCGAGCACGGGCGAGTTGACGTGCTGGTAGCCGTTGCGGCGTTCGAGCTCGTGCACGAAGTCCTCGAGCGCCCTGCGCACGGCCGCGCCGGCGGGCAGCCAGAACGGCAGCCCCGAACCGATCAGCGGATGGGTGTCGAACAGGTCGAGCTCGCGGCCGAGCCTGCGATGGTCGTTCATGATGAACCCTTCGGAAAACGAGGGCGAACGACCAGCGATCCCCGGGCGTTCGCCCGGGGAGCATGGAATCAGCGCGCCGGGAACGGGTCCGGCGTCGTCGTGACGAGTGCGCGCTGCATGGGGATCATCCTAGCCCAGCGTTGACGATCCTGGTCGTCGAACGACCGGGAATCATCTCCAGCTCCCAGCAGTGCGCGCCGAGCAGCGCCGCGGCCGCGCACCTGCCGCCCGCGTGCGGATCGCCCGCCGTGTGCGCGAGCGCGCCGGGCTGCATCGGGGCCAGCAGGTCGATGTAGTCCTCGGGGCCGTGCGCCTCGGGCGGGCCGCTCACGATGAACACCCCCGACACCGAACGCAGCGCCGCCAGCACCTCGGCGCGCTCGGCGGCCGAGTTCAGCGGCCTGCTCGGGCCCTTCCACGCGCGAACGCGCGGATCGTCCTCCACGCCGACGACCAGCGGCAGGCCGCGTTCGGCCACCGACCGCAGGTAGCGGACGTGCCCCACGTGCAGGATGTCGAAGACGCCCGTCACGATCGCCGCGCCGGGCTGCTCGTACGGCTGCACCCAGACGGCCTCGAGGCTGCTCACGCCCAGGTTCCCCTTCCAGTCGCCTCATCCGATCGCAGCGTACTCGGTCGGCCCCCCTGGTTTACGACCCGCCCGCCGGTGCAGAGGAAACGCCATGATTCTCACCAAGCTGGGGCACGCGGCCAGGGCCCTGCTGTACGCGCTGATCGGCCTCGTGGCGCTGCAGGTGGCCTTCGGCGAGGCAGGCGAGGCGGACAAGAACGGCGCGATCCACCTGGTGGCCGCGCAGCCGTTCGGGTCGGTGGTGCTGTGGATCATGACGTTGGGGCTGGCCGCGCTGGTCGTGTGGCAGGCACGCGAGGCGCTGACCAGCGGGGGAAGGACGCGCGACAGGCTGGAGTCGGCCGCCAAGTCGGTCTTCTACGTGCTCCTCGTCGTCTCCCTGCTCGGCCTGCTGCTGCGCGGGAAGCGGGCCGCCTCCACCGACTCCCAGTCGCAGGACGTCACCCAGGCGCTGCTCGCCCTGCCCGCGGGGCAGGTGCTGGTGGGGATCGTCGCGCTCGGCGTGATCGCGCTCGGCGTCCACTGGATCCACGAGGGCTGGACGAAGAAGTTCATGAAGGACATGACAGGCGGCGGCGAAACGGTCCGCAGGCTCGGGCAGGCAGGGTACATCGCCCGGGGCGTCATCGCCATCACCGCGGGCGCCCTCATCGGGCAGGCGGCGATCACCTACGACCCCGACAGAGCCGTCGGCCTCGACGGCGCGCTCAAGTCGCTCGCCGACACGCCCGCGGGCCCGTGGCTGCTGGTCGCGGTGGCCGTGGGACTGGTGTTGTTCGCGGTGTACTGCCTGGCCGAAGCGCGATGGCACCGGACCTGATCCGGTTCCGTCCAGCAAGAACATTCCTACCTTTTCGTGACTCCTCCTGCTCGCCGGGCGCCGCGTCCTTAAAGGGTCGCCGCAGTCGGGGAGGTCGCCGTGGAACCGCCGGAGTACGACAGTTGGACCCTTCCAGGAGCACCCGACCAGGTCGCCACGGCTCGCCGCCTGGTGACCACCGCCCTCGGATCAGGACATCCGCTTCACGACGACAGCGTGCTGCTGACCAGCGAGCTGGTCACCAACGCCGTCGTGCACTCCGCCTCACGTGACGGCGGCACCTTCACCCTGACCGTGCTGTCCACCGGGTCGAAGGTGCGCGTCTGCGTCAAGGACGGCGGCTCCGACGGGCCGCCGTGCGCCTGCCGTACCGCCTCACTGACCGCGCAGAGCGGGCGCGGCCTGCCGCTGCTGGAGGCGCTCAGCCATCGCTGGGGCTACAGCAGGGAGAACGGCGTCAACACCGTCTGGTTCGAGCTGGTGCTCGTCACCGTGCCCTGGGGCTGGGCGGTGGCGGGCGTCTAGAGGTCGATCACGCATAGGCCCTCGGCGAGGGCCTTCGTGGTTACCCTGGTACGGCTGTCGCAGCCCAGCTTGGCGAAGATGTGCTCCAGGTGGGTGGTGACCGTGCGGACGCTCAGCACGAGGGCGGCGGCGATCTGCGGATTGGAGTCACCCGCCGCCACCCTGGTCAGGACCTGCACCTCCCGCCCTGTCAGCTCGTACGGCAGGCAGCAGGCCCGCTCGGCCACCACCGCCCCCTGCAGCGCGCCGTGCGAGCCGACGCCCGCGCGCAGCATCCGCACCTCCCGCCACTGGCCGCCCGGGTCCTGCCAGAGCCCGCGCCTGCTCAGCTCCCGCGAGTCGAGGAAGGCTCTGGCGCAGGCGGCCATGGCCGGATCGGCGGCCACCACCTCCGACCTGGCCGCACCCGCCACGTCGCGCACCACGCCGCCGCGGTCGAAGGCCACCGCGGCGAAGCCGCTCGGCAGCCCGACGGGGTCGATCACGCACCTGGTCAGATCGGTGACATGAGCCAGCGTCGGCGACAGCGCCGCCATGACCGTCCGCGCGTGCGCGGGGAAGCGGGGCGCCGACAGGTGCAGCAGCCCCGTGTAGCGGCCCTCTGCCAGCAGCAGCGGCGTCGTCAGCCCCTGCCGCCAGCCGAAGGCCGCCAGCTGCGCCGGATCCATCGGGTACGGCTCCCGGCCGTCGCCCAGCCGCTCCCTGATGACAGGGACGCCGCTCAGCCCGTCGGAGACCAGGCTGCGGTGCCGTCCCGTGACCGGGTCGAAGGCGACGAACGCGTAGGCGTCCAGCGGGATCACCCGGCTCAACGCCCGCATCGCGCCGTGCGCCCCCTTGCGGCCCGCCACCTGGAACCCCACCTCGGCACAGGCGCTCAGCGTGATCTGATCCACCGCGCCATCATGTCGCATCGCCGCCGATGCCCGCTGTCCGAGGTTCGATCGCCGGAGAGCACTCGCGAGGCCGCCCCGCCACCACGTGAGCCGGCGGGCCCGCGCTGATTGCCTCCACCGTCCGGCTCATGGCAGGTTGGATGACCATGAAACGAGTCGGGGGTACGTGCCGGTGATGACCAGGATGGCCGGTTGGGTGACCGAGGTGTTCGCCCCCCAGGTGCTGGTGATCGCCATGCCTCCCGTCGTCGGGCTGCTCGCCCAGGGCTGGTCCGGCGCCGCCTGGGGCCTGCTCGCCTCCGCCCTCTGCGGCGGCGTGCCCGCCACCGTCATCGCCGTCGGCGTCCGCAGGGGACGGCTCGACTCCCGTCACCTGGTCGACAGGGCCCGCCGTACGGGACCTCTGCTGGCCGCCGTGGGAGCCGTGCTCGTCGCGCTGGTCCTGCTGGTCCTGCTGGGCGCCCCCACCCTTCTGGTCGCCACCGTCACCGCGATGCTCGCCGCCCTCGCGGTGACGGTGCCGGTGACGCTGCGCTGGAAGATCTCCTTCCACGCGGCCGTGTCGGCGGGGACCGCCGTGGTCCTGGCCCACGTGCTGCCACCTGCTCCGACGGCGCTGGTCGGCGGAGCCCTGGTAGGCCTGGTGTGCTGGGCCAGGGTCCGCCTCGCCCACCACACCCCCGGACAGGTGATCGCCGGCGCGTTGGTGGGTGTGGCGACCACCTGGGGCACCCTGGCCGCCTTCGGCGTCTGACCCCTGCTCCACGCCAGACCGCGATGACGACGGGCGGGCGTCGTCATCGCGGGATCTCTGTGCCGGTCAGGTGGCCGCGGTCAGGTGGCCACGGGTTCGGTGGTGGATTCGATGGTGATCGGTTCGATGGTGATCGGTTCGATGGTGATGGGTGCGATGTGGATGGGTTCGGTGGCGGCAGGGACGGTGTGCTCGTACCGCAGGCGCAACGCCGCCTTGTCCGGCTTGCCGCCCGGTGTGCGGGGCACCTTGTCGATCAGCCACAGGTGCAGCGGCTCGCACCGCGCGCCGAGCGAGTCGCGGACCAGGGCGCGCAGCACGTCGAGGTCCACCTCGCCGTCGGCGCGCCTGACCACCGTGCCGGCCACCACGTGTCCTCCCTCGTGCGGCACGGCGAAGACCGCCGCGTCCGCCACGGCCGGATGGCTGGTCAGGACGTGCTCGATCGGGTGGGCGTAGACGCCTTCGGCCAGCCTGTTCTCGACGCGGTCGACGAGGAACAGGTAGCCGTCGGCGTTCAGGTGGCCGAGGTCGCCGGTACGGACCCAGCCGTCGCGCAGCGTTCTGGCGGTGCGTTCAGGCTCGCCGACGTACCCGCTCATGAGCTGGGGCGAACGCACCCACACCTCGCCGATCTCGCCGACCCGCAGCGCGCGGCCCTCCAGGTCGCGCACGCACACCTCCACGCCCTCGACGGGCTGCCCGACCGAGGTCACCCGGTCGGGGCGCAGGTGGTCGAGCGGTGACAGGGCGGTGACGAAGCCCGCCTCGGTGAGCCCGTAGCACTGCAGGGCCACGGGGCCGAGCCCCATGACGACCTCCATGCTGCGCGTCGGCACCGCGGCCGCGCCGCCGTACAGCAACAGCCGCAGGGTGCCGGGTCCGGTGCCGAGCGCCACGGGGCCCATCCGGCCGGCCAGGTCGTAGAGCTCGATCGGCCGTCCCGCCAGAGCCTGCGTGACGCGCTCCCTGGCGATCACCTCGGGTTCGTGGCCCACCTCGGTGTCGTCCACCAGGACCGCGGTGCCGCCGGTCGCCAGCGCCCACAGCGCGAGCTGGTTGGGCACGTAGTGGCCTGGCGGCATGAGGAAGCGCCACGGTTCGGGTCCGAACGTCGCCCGCGCCGCCGCCAGGTGCGCCGCTTCGGCCCGCTGGCTGTAGGCGACGGCCTTGGCGCCGCCCGTCGTGCCGTTGGTGAACGCCACCGCCGACAGCTCGTCGGGCAGCACCTCCGGCGGGCTGACGAGCCCGCCGTGCGGCGTGGAGAACAGGTCGGCGTCGAGACGGTAGACGATCGGCACGGGATACGCCTCGAGCAGCCGGTCGGCGTCCTCCTGACGGCACGGCTCGTGGAGCAGGACCGTCGTGCCGAGCGTGCGCATGGTCCTGGCCGCGGCCTCGATCCGCACCCCCGGCAGCAGGTGGACGACGGGGCAGCCGAGCGCGAGCATCACGAGCCTGGCGACGGTGGTTTCGGGCTGCCGGCCCGACATGCAGGCGATCGTGTCGCCGCGCCGTATCCCGCGGGCCCGCAGCGCGGCCGCCGCGCCTGCCACCATCTCCAGTACGTCGTCGCCGGTCAGCCGACGCCGCCCGCACACCAGCACCTCTCTCGGCCCGGCCGCGCGCACTCCCGCGAAGACGCTGTGGCCGAGGCTCATTCCGCCCTCCTTCCGAGGACCACGGGCAGGTTCCTGGTGCTGTTGCCGAGCACCGTGCCGAGGGGCCGCCAGCCGTTCTCCTGGTTGGCCAGCCTGATGTCGGGGAACGCCGCGAACAACGCGGCCAGCGCCACCTCGCCCTCCAGCCTGGCCAGCGGCGCGCCAAGGCAGAAGTGCGGTCCGTGCCCGAACGACAGGTGGCTCTGCGTGGGAGCGGTCACGTCGAACCGCTCCGCCCGCTCCCCGTAACGGTCGGGGTCGCGGCCCGCCGAGGCGAAGCAGCCGATGACCGCCTCGCCCTTGCGCACCGGCATCCCCTCGATCTCCAGATCCCGTACGGCGTACCGCATCGGGAAGTGCGCGATCGGCGAGTCCCATCGCATGGTCTCCTCGACCACCGCGCTCCACGGCCGCGCCCCCGAGCGGACCGCGGCGAGCTGGTCGGGATGCGTCAGCATGACCCGGGCGGCGTTGGTGATGAGGTTGACGGTCGTCACGTGCCCCGCGATGAACAGCAGCTCGACCGTGTCGCGGACCTCCGATCGGGTGAGCCGGTCCTCTTCCTGCTCGGAGGCGGCGATCAGGTCGGTGATCAGGTCCTCTCCCGGCGTGTCGCGCCGGATCTCGATGATCTCGTCGAGCAGCCTGCACAGTTGCCGCCGGGCGTCGGCCACGTCGTCGGGACCGTCGCCGACCCTGGCGGCCACGTCGGTGAGCTCGTGGAGCTCCTCTCTCAGGGAGCTCGGGACGCCCATCAGCTCGGAGATGACGTCGCGCGGTATCGGATAGGCGAACTCCAGCCGCAGGTCGAGGGGGCCAGGCGGCATGGCGGCCAGCCGGTCGACGTGAGAGGCCGCGAGCCGGGCCACCCTCGGGCGCAGGTCCTCCACCCTGCGTGCGCTGAACGACTTGGACACCGGTGCGCGCAGCCGGTGGTGGGCGTCGCCCTCCGCGTTCAGCATGGAGGTGTCGGACGCGAGCTTGCTGACCGCGGTGTTGGGAGGCGCGGCGGCCTTGGCCGCCGGATCCCAGTGGCTGACGTCCCTGGACAGGTCCGGATGGGTGAGAACGGCGGCCAGCGTGGCGTAGCGGGTGGCCGCCCACGCTCGCACCCCCTCGACCTCCACCGGGATCAGCGCTCCCGCCTCCCGCAGCCGCACGTTGTCGGCGTGCACGTCGGGGGTGGCGGGGTCGAGTACGAATTCGGCGTTTTCGGTGTCCATGTCACCCCACTCGCTCTGGCCTTGCGGACAGCGTGGTCGTGTCGAGCCCTGGATCCTTTCCGAGGTAGAGGTCGCGGACCAGCTCGCCCGCCGCGGGCGCGTTGCACAGGCCGTGGCCGGAGAACCCCGCCGCGTACAGGAACGCGGGAGGCCCCGGCAGATGGCCGATGAACGCGGTGCGGTCGGGGCTGGCGTCGCGGACGCCGGTGGCGGCGGTGTACAGACCGGAGCCGGCCAGGCTCGGATAGACGATGGCGAGCTGGGCGGCCACGCGCCGCCGCCACGCGCCCCTGTCGGGTCCCGGGTAGCCCATGCCGATCAGCAGCCCGTCGCCGCGCAGCCGTACCAGCAGGCCGCTGGCGGCGTGCAGGGTGACGGGGATGTCCGGCATGGACGGCAGCGGATCGGTCGTGAGCAGCTCCTGGACGATCGGCTCGGTGAGCGGCAGGTCCACCCCCGCCGAGCGGGCGAGGGGGGCCGACCACGCGCCGGCGGCGCACACGACGGCATCGGCCGTCATGGCGCCGTCGGCGGTCTCCACCCTGCCCGCCTCGGCGTCGATGCCCGTGACCAGGACGCCGGTGCGCAGCTGCGCACCCGCTTGCCTGGCCGCCTGCGCGTAGCCGCCGACGATGGCGGCGGTGTCGGAGACGTAGGCCTGGGCCGACCAGGCGGCCGCCAGCAGCGGCAGGTCGCCGCCGATGAGCGGGTTGAGCCGCCTGGCCAGGTCCGCGTCGATCAGCTCGACGTCGACCCCTGCCGCCCGCTGGGCGGGCAGGTCGGCCTCGAAGGCCGCCACCTGCTGCTGTTCGGTGAACAGCACCAGGTAGCCGACCCGCCGCAGCGGCAGGTCGATGCCCGGCCGTACGGAGAAGTCGCGATAGGCGGCAAGGCTCCGCACGGCCAGCGCCGAGCTCACCGGGTTGCCGGCGAAGTAGGAGCGCACGACGTCCGCCGTGACCCGCGACGCGCCCGAGCCGAGCTCGTCGCGTTCGAGCAGTACGGTGCCTATCCCGGCCTCGGCCAGATGGAAGGCGATCGACAGTCCGATCACCCCGCCGCCGACGACCACGACCTGTGCGTGGGCGGTCATGCGCTCGCGCTCACACGGCGCAGGTGGTCACCCAGCTGCCACGGGAACAGGTGCAGGTTCCAACCGCCGAGGCAGTTGACGTAGAGCGCCATGTGCGCCATGAGGGCGACGAAGTCGTCGCGGTCGTCGAGCCTGTCGACGCGCTCGAGGACGCGCTGGGTGAAGGCCCACACCTTCTCCAGGCCGCAGTAGCCGAGGAACTCGCCGGGTACCGCGATCAGGAGGCGCGCCATGTGGCGCAGCGCCTCCATCGACATGTCCTCGTAGGCGGCGCGCACCAGGCCGCCGTAGCTGGCGTAGCCGAGCGGGCGCGTCTCGCCGTTGACGAACAGCACCGTCGTGAGGACCGTCTCGAAGCTGCCCGCCCCAGAGGCGATGCGGCCTTCGTGCAGGTCGACGAGCTCCTGCGGCGGTTCGAGCCAGATCCGCTCGGTCTCGGCGTGCAGGTCGCCGATCAGGGCGTCGGTCACCGGGTCGGCGGCCGTGAGGCGGGGCAGGCTGTGGCCGCTGACGCCGTCCGCGCGCCGTACCTCGGCGATGACGGGTTTCTTGGTCGTGTACACCGCCTCCCACACGGCGTGTCCCGCCTCGACGAGCGAGTCGAGATCGCTGGGCAGGATTTTGCCGATCGGGGTGGCGGGCATCGGCTCGGTCAGCTCGCCGTACTTGATGCCGAGGTGCTGCAGGCGCGAGGCGAAGATCGTGCCGTCGGGCTCGAAGCGCCTGTCCTCGACCTTGTAGGTGGCCGCTTGGTGCAGCAGGCCGTGGACGGGGGCGACGTGGTAGAGGTGGTGGCCCGCCACCAGGGCGTGACCCTGCAGGCTGCGGTACGGCAGTGCGTCCCACAGGCTTTGCGCGAGAGCGGCGTTGCGCTCGTCCAGTTCGGCGGTCACCGTGATGCCTAGTCCGGGCCAGCCGATTTCTACGCGTTTCGGATTAGTCACAGTATGTGATGCTAACAGCACGTTTAGTAGCGATATAGCCCTTATGTCCGATTTGACGGTGCCCTGACCATCCCCAGGCAGCGCCGTTCCCGCCGCTTGTCAGACCCGCGAGAACGGGTCGATCGTGTCGGCGAGGTCCATCCTGAGGTTCTCAGCGGTAGCGCACGATGACCGGGCGCTCGCCGTAGCGTCCCGCGTCGGCGTAGCCGGCCATCCACAGCGGGCCGGTCCCAGGGGCCGCGGCCATGCTGCCGACGATGAGGGAGCTGTCCTCGGATCCGAACACGTACGGCACCTGCTCGACAGGGGTGAACGACCGCCCGGTCCTGCGCCAGCCGCTGTACTCGTCGAGATCACCCTTGAGGAACAGCCCGCCGGCGCCGTCGGAGATCATCCACAAGCAGCAGTCTTCGGATGCGGGCGATGCGACCCTGCGCCAGCGGTCTCCGTCCCAGTGCAGCAGCACGGACTCCGGCTCAGGCTCATCGTCGCTCTCCCCGTGGGCGTCGTAGTCGTGCTTGCCGGAGGCCCACACGTCGTCGGGAGCCAGCGCGACGACGCTGTCGAGGACGGCGAATGCCAGGGAGGGCACCGGGTCGGGGAAGCGGAACGTCGGCATTGGCACCAGCCGCCAGGACCGGCCGTCCCAGTGCATGCCGGCCATCTGCGGGTAGCGGGGCTGGCCGGGACCAGGGGCTTTCGAGCCGACCGCCCATATGTCCCCTGGTGAGACGGCGCTGATCGAGTTGGCGACGGCCGGCAGCCGTACCCTTCGCCACGAGCGGCCGTCCCAGCGCAGGGCCGAGCGGGTGCCGTCGACCGCCCAGGCGTCGCGGGGTCCTAAGGCGACGACGGCCAAGCCGTACCCGTCCTCCGACGCCGGGGGCAGCGGCTCCTCCCGCCACGTCGCGCCGTTCCAGTGGAAGGCCCGCCTGCCGTCGTTCGAGCGGGCGAACAGCCAGGCGTCGTCGGGGCCGGAGGCGGCCACGCGGACGTAGTGGTCCGTCAACGAGCGGATGTCGGCGGGCAGTTCCTGCTCGCGCCAGGAGACGCCGTCGAAGCGGACCAGGAACGGCGCGCCCTCGAGGCTCCCGCTCTCCCTGCCCACCGCCCACGCGTCCCTCGGCCCGGTCGCGGTCATGTCGTAAAACCGCCAGTCCGGCATGGAGCCGACGAAATCGATCCGCCACGGATTGCCGCTGGGGAGCGCCGGAGTCGGTATCGGCCCCGGTACGGGCGCGAGCTCGGTCGAGGAGGGTTCATGAGCGGGCGAGGTGGCGGGAGCAGGCGTCGCGGCCGCCTTCGGCGGGGAGCCGGTGCAGCCGGGGAGAACCGCGAAGACCAGCAGACCCGCCCACACCCGCACAATCTTGATCATGGGTCGTAAAACTAGCGAGGGATGCCGCTCTGGGGCGGTCCAACAGGAAAACCCGTCGACCGCCCCGCCCTGTCAGGCGTCGGTGAGGAGGCGGGTGAGGACGCGGGTGCCGAACTCCAGGCCCTCCACCGGCACGCGCTCGTCCTTGCCGTGGAACATGCCGAAGTAGTCCAGGTCGGGCCGCAGCATCAGGGGCGCGAAGCCGTACCCCTTGATGCCGATCCTCGCGAAGGACTTCGCGTCGGTGCCCCCGCTCATCACGTACGGCACCGGCCGCGCCCGGGGGTCCTCGGCCACCAGCGCGGCCCCGAGCTCGTCGAAGAACGCCGAAGGGTAGGGGGCGGCGGGCGCGTCCTCCAGGTTGACGAACTCGCGGGTGATCCGCGGCCCGAGCAGCTCGTCGATCGTGGAGAGGAACTCCTCCTGCAACCCCGGCAGGTACCGGCCGTCCACGTGGGCTGAGGCCGTCGAGGGGACGACGTTGACCTTGTACCCGGCCGACAGCATCGTCGGGTTGGCCGAGTTGCGGATCTGGCCCTTGAACAGGGTGCCGAGCGGGCCGAGCCTGGCCGCCTCCTCGTCCAGGCGGTCGAGGTCGATCGGCTGGCCGGTGATCTCCGACAGGTTCTGGATGAGCGCGGCGACGGACGGCGTCAGCCGTACCGGCCACTGGTAGGAGGCGACGCGCGACAGCGCGTGCACCAGCGTGGCCACCGGATTGTCGACCGCGGGCCTGGAGCCGTGGCCCGCGATGCCGTGGGCCGTGAGCTCCATCCACGAGGTGCCGCGCTCGCCGACCGCGATCGGATAGACCCGGACGTCGCCCGAGGTCACGCTGAACCCGCCGGACTCGCTGATGGCCTCGGTGACGCCGTCGAACAGCTCGCGGTGCTCGGTGACGGCGTGGCGGGAGCCGTAGTCGCCGGTCGCCTCCTCGTCGGCCAGGAAAGCCAGCACCAGGTCGCGCTTGGGTCGCACCCCTCTGGCCTGCAGGTCGAGCACGGTGGCGATGGTCATCGCGCACGAGCCCTTCATGTCGACCGCGCCCCTGCCGTAGACGCAGTCGTCGACGATCTCGCCGGAGAAGGGGTGCATCTCCCACTCGGCCGGGTCGGCGGGGACCACGTCGAGGTGGCCGTGGATGAGCAGCGCGTCGGGCGAGTCGCCCTCGACGCGCGCCACGACCGTGGTGCGCCGTGGCGCGGACTCGAAGACGACGGGCTTCAGCCCCGCGTCGCTCAGCAACATGGCGACATACTCGGCGGCCGGGCGCTCACCCGAGCCTGGATTGGTGGTGTCGAACCTGATCAGGTCGGAGCAGATCTCGGCGACGCTCTTCACATCATCCCCACAAAGGTCGTTCCAGCAGGAGGCGACGACAGTTTCGGACATGTCTCACCTGTCGCGCGGCAGCCACGCCCGCTGCCCGCCGTACTCCACCCCAACCCCATTCGTCCCGCTGACCCTCATCGATCACCAATTGCCGTCGGATGGTGGAAGGGGGACCTCCGGTGGGTGGAGGACGTAGACGATCCCCGCGCTGCCCGAGCCACGCAGCCAGACGTTCTCGAAGGCAGCCCTCGGATAGATCCGCCGGACGCCTTCGGTCGCGGGGTCGTTGGCGATCACGTCGCCGGTCGCGGTGAATCCGGTGACGACCATGATGTGACCCGTCGTGGAGTAGCCCGCGCCGGGCAGCTCGTGCTCCTTGAACGACTGCGAGGTGATCACCGGGATGCCCGCGGCGATGAGCCGCTCCAGCTCCGCCAGCGACCGCAGCCGCGTGACGAACCCGTCGAGCCCGTACCGGCCGGCGTAGGCCACGCTGAAGGGCCAGTTGCCGCACCCCTGGTAGCTGTGGTCGTACATGTCGCGGGCCGCGTGGTCGACGGCGGGGCACGGATCGGCGGGATCGACCCACGCGAGCTCCTCGGCCGACGGCCCCCTGCCCCAGAAGCCGAGCACCATCGTCACCGAGGAGGGGCTGCACCAGGACCCGCCGCCGCCGTCCCACTCCGGGTAGTGGCCCGCGTGCACGCGTTGCGAGAGCGGCGGCACGGGCAGCTCGATCCCGCTCGCCACGCCGGGAGTCGTCGACCGCACGGGGCCGGGCGCGCCGGAGGCCATCACGCTGACGCGGCCGACGCTCGCGCCCGTGCCGTACAGGGTGATCCGCACCTGGTAGGCGACCAGCGGACGCTTGGCGACCAGGGTGTCGACGGCCACGTCGCCGTCCTCGTCGCCCTGCCCCGGCAGCGACGTGCGGCGGATGTCGGCGGCGGTCTCCGCCCACCTGCCCATGACGTACCAGCGGGTGCGGCGGCCCTCGGCGGTCCTGCCGCGCAGCTCGACCTCCAGCCAGCTGCCCGCCGGGGTACGCGCCGTCCACGACGGCACGAGCTCGGCCGCGGGAAAGCCGGTCTCGATCTCCGGGCTCGTCCAGGCGGCGTAGTCCCAGACGGCAGCGCCGTCGCCGAACGGGTCGTGATAGCCGCGGGAGCCGCGCTCTGCTGGCGCGACCGGCTGGAAGGCGACACGGGATATCACCCAGCCGATTGTGGAGGGAAGGCCAGGTGAGGCGCATCGGAAGGTTTACGTACTCGCGACCGCGGGGTTTTGTCGGAGACGATCTCTATCGTCCCCGGCATGACGAACGCGGTGCAGGCGTACTCTTACGCCGGTCCCTCCACCCTCACCCACGGCCAGCTGGGCCTTTCCACCTCGGGCGGAAGGGCGCTGACGGGCCCGCAGGCCCACCCCAGGTTCTTCAGCGGCCTGCTCACCCAGGCCGCGCCGGCCGCCGCCGCGCTGCTCGCGGTGGCGGACGTCGCCATGGCCCGCTACCACCAGCCGCGCCCGGGCTGGACCCGCGACCCCGTGGTGACCTGCGACGGCGACCGGCTCAGGTTCGAGTCGTTCTCCGCCTGCGGCGGCGTCTACGCCAGGCTCGACGTGCTCGCTCCCGCTCTCGACGGTGAGGTGGTCGACAGGGGCACCACCAACGTCGACGTCAACGGCCCGCTGCGCGAGGCCCTCGCGCGCGTCGGCGGCAGGGACCCGCTCCACCTCGGCGTCGGCCCCGACGAACTGGCCGTCACCACGCTCGACGGAGCCGTGGTGGAGAAGAAGGTGCCGCTGCCTGCCCGCTGGCTGCGCGGCTTCGCCGAGGTGCAGGTGATCGCGGCGGGGTTCGACCTGCGCGCGGAGCTGCAGGGGCCGCTGGCCGTCCGCTTCCTCCGCTCGCTTCCCAAGCGCGCGGGCGCCGACGTGTGGGCCGTACCCGCGGGCCGCGACCTGCGCGTCTCCGAAACCCCCGGCCCCGGCGCGGTACGGCTGGCAGGGGCAGGACGCCTGGCCACCCTTCACCCGCTGCTGCGCTTCACCAAGGCCCTGCGCGTGTACGGCCCCGCCGCCGCCGACCACATGGCCAGCGCGTGGGAGCTCGAACTGCCCGAGATGCGCTACACGCTGTGCGTGTCGCCGCAGCCGTACCGCGGCTTCTCCGGCGAGGGCGCCGTCCTCGACGACCTGTCGAGCGACACGGCCGCCGACGACGCCGACGTGGTGGGGATGCTGCTCAACTTCGAGCCCTCCGTCGAGCTCGGCCTGCTGGCCGAGCGGTCGGGGCTGACCGTCCCCCGGGTGCGGGCGGCGCTCACCCAGCTGGGCACGGCCGGCAGGGTCGGCTACGACCTGCACGAGGCCGGCCACTTCCACAGGGAGCTGCCCTACGACAAGGTCCACGTCGCCGAGCTCAACCCCCGGCTGACCGCGGCCCGCCGCCTGTTGGAGACGGGTGCGGTACGGCTGACGGGCGCCGACGCCGCCGAGGTCACCACCTCGGGAGGCGTACGGCGGGTGCGGATCGAGGAGGGCTCGTGCACCTGCGAGTGGTGGTTCGACCACCGCGGCTCCCGAGGGCCCTGCAAGCACGTGCTCGCCGCCAGGATCGCCGTCCGCTCCGATGTCGAGACGCCCGAGGTGACCGTGTGAGCGCGTGGGAGGTCGTGCGGGCGGCGCTGCGCGCCGAGGACCCTGCCACGGTCGCGGCCAGGGTGGCCCGCCTCGACGAGGACGGACGCAGAGAGGTGGCCGCCGCGTTACCCGGAGCGCTGCGCGAAGGCCGCGCCTTCTGGCTCGGCGAACCGGGATGGACCGAGGGCATGCGGGTCGCGGGCGCCGGCACGCTCGGCGGCGTCACCGCGGTCGTCTCCTGGCTCAACAGGCGTGACCTCGAATCGTGGCGGAGCGCCGACGACGACCTCGCGCCCCTGCTCCACGTCCTGGCCGCGCGCCCGCTCGACTGGCAGGCCGACCTCGCCGTCCGGCTGACCCTGCGCGCCCGCACCGCCCGCAACCGCAACCTGCCCCTCGCCATCGAACGGCTGCACAGAACGGGCGCCGCCCCGCCCGAGCACGACCCCCTCGTGCTCGCCTGGGTCTCCAGGCAGCCCAGCGCCCACGCCCTGCCCCACGACCCGCTGCTGCCCGCCCTCCTGCCGAGGATCTTCGAGGCGGAGGGCGGCGCTCGCGGCCCGTTCCCCGCCGTCGCCCGCGCGGCCGCGCGCAAGGGCGCGAGCGGCTTCTCCCGTACGGCCCGCGACCTCCACCACCTCCTGGAAGGAGCCACGCGATGAGCGCATGGGACAACGTGCGACGGCACATCGAACGCGACGACGCCGCCGCGGTCGCCGCCCTGGTCATGAAGATGGACCCGGACGACAGGCGTGCGGTCGCAGGGGAGTTGCCCGGCTATCTGAGCGCCTTGCGCGCCCGCGCCCATGTGGAGCAGTGGGCCACGCCGCTGCGGGTCGCGGGGGCGGGAACGATCGGCGGGGCGGCGGGGGTGGTGTCATGGTTGCACCGGCGCGACTTCGCTCCCCGGTGGGCGGTTCTCCACGACACGGAGCTGCTGCTTGACGTGCTGTCGTCGCGGAGCGACTCCTGGCTGGCCGACCTGGCGACCCGGACGGCGCTACGGATCCGCGCCGCCGACGATCCCGGTGTGCCCCTGGCGCTCGCCCTGCTGCGCAGGACGGGGGTGACGCCGCCCGCGCACGATCCGCTCGTGGTGGCGTGGGTGGCCGAGGACGTCCCGCACAGCGCCGCCGCCCTGCGCGCCGACCCGCTGCTCGGAGCGCTCCTGCCGCGCCTGTTCGAGGCCGAGGGCGTCGGCCGCCGCCTCCAACACGTCAAGCCCACCACTGCCACCACCCCCTCGCCGGCCACCTCCTCACAGGCGATCTCACTCGGCGCCACGTCCTCCGGTGGCGTGTCCCGCGGCCCGGCCCCCCTCACGGGCGCCCAGGGCTCCCCGAGGCCGCTCGGAGGAGGCCTCACCGCGAGTGGCGGGTCGCTCGGGGGAAGCGTGGTCGCGGGTGACGGGTCCTTCGTTGAAGGCGTTCCGGCGGGTGGTGGGTCGTTCGGTGGAGGCGTTCAGGCACGGGCCGGATGGCTCGACGGGTTGCGGGAGCTGGCGGCGGGAAGCCCTACCACCAGACGCCTGCTGCTCGACGGGTGCGTCAGCCGCTTCCTGCGCGGCGGCGCCCCTCAGGACCTGCGCTTCTTCGCCCGCCTGCACGAGACGCTCGCCCCGGCGCCAGACGAGATCCAGCCCCGCCTGCGCGACTACCTGCGGCTGCTGCCCTCGGCCGCGGGACCGGCCGCCGAGGTGGCGCTCGCCCACCTGCGCGCCGCCGAACTCGACCCCGCCACCATCACGGAGGCGCTGGAGGCCGTGCTGTTCAGGGCCGAGAGCGGCCTGGTCAGGAGCGGGCTGACCTGGCTCGACCAGACGATGAGACACGCGGCTGACCGCGCGGACGAGCTGATCCCTTCGCTGGCCATGGCGCTGGGCCACCAGTCGCGGCCCGTACAGGAACACGCGACGCGGGTCGCGCTCAAGCACGCCGCGCGCTTCAGCCCGATCGCCGCCGAAACCATCAGGACGGCGGGCGAACTGCTGCCGCCGTCGCTGTCGGCCCGGCTGGCGGAGGGGTACGGCGGCGAGGTCGTGGCGGAGGAGCCGTTCACACCGGCCGAGCTGCCCCCGCTGCCGGTGCTGGACGCATTTCCCGACATCCCCGCGACACCGACGGCGCTCGTCGCCGTTTTCCACCGCACGGGATGGGCGGCGGCCGAACGGTTCCTCGCCGGGTTCGTCAGGCTCGCGGCGAGCGACAGGGCGGGTTTGAGGACGGCGCTGGAGAGCGTGGCGAAACTCGATGACAGATACAGCGGCGGCCTGTCCGAACAGGCGCTGTGGTTCGTCGACCTGGCCGTCGAGCTCGTCAAACCCCGCCGGATCTTCAAGCGGCGGCGGCACTGGCTGACCGATCCCGCCTCTGCAGCCGCGCCGCCGTTCGCGCTGGTGCTGCGGCGGTGCGCCGAGGTCTACGACGCGCTGAGGAACGACACGCTGCCGCCGCTGCTGCTGGCCACGCCGACCAGGTCCGACGGGCTTGTTGACCCGTGGGTGTTCCTCGACCGGCTGGAGGCCGTGGGCGAACCGCTGCTCGCCGACTTCCAGCAGGCGCTGCTGAGGCTGCCAAGGCAGGTCCCGGCCGGGGTGGTCGAGCGGGCCGCCGGGCTCACCTCGCCGGCCGGCCGTACGGCGGCGGCGTGGCTGGCGGCCGGCGGCCTGGCCGACCCGGCCTCCACGGTGTCCACGCTGGTGTCGGAAAGCCGGCTGTACCGGGACGACCCGACGCACCGGCTGGTGAGCACCCTGGAGGGGGCGCCGACGGGGTTGCCCGAGATCGACGCGCTCGCCAGGGGCACCTGGCACGACGCCTTCGTCGTCGGGGCGATGGACTGGTGGCCGGGAATGCTGCCCTCGCATCGGGAGGTGCTGGCCGCGCACCTCGTTCCCAGGCTGACGTCGCGGTGGCCGGTCGGCCCCGGGCGGTGGCTGGAGGCGATCGTGCGCGCCGACGGGCCCGCGGGGCCTGCCACGGCCGTCCTGCTGGCCGGTGCGCTGGTGGACGCGCAGAGCAGGGACAAGGCGGTGGGTGCGCTGCGGCAGCTGGCCGCCGTGGGCGCGGTGCCGTCGGCCGCGCTGGGGCGGCGGCTGGCGGAGCTGATCGGCGAGGGAGAGGTGTCTCTGAAGGCGGTGGCCGACGTGCTGGAGCCGGCGGCGCGGAAGGGGGCGCACCTGCAGGTGTGGGAGGTGTTCGCCGAGCTGCTGCCGCTGTTGCTGCCGGTCCAGGGGGCTCGGCCGATGGCCGGTCTCGCCTACCTGATCGAGCGGGCGGGGCTGGTCGCCGGGTGGGCGGGGGCGCGGGGAGAGATCCGCGGGCTGGCGGCGGTGGCGGCCGGCAGGGGCTCCAGCCGGTTCGTCACCGAGTCCCGCCGCCTCCACACCACCCTGACCACCTGAACCCACCCGAACACCGACTGTCCAGGGTCACCGATCCCTCGGGGGGAGGTTAAGGATCCCCGTGGGTCAGAGATACAGGCCGGTGGTTTCCGGGGCGGCGGGCGCCGTGGAGGCGCGGCCCGAGCGGGCGGCGAACAGCTCCGCGAGGGTCGCGCCATCGGCGCCCACCTGGTTCGCGAACTCCTCCGCGCCGCCCTCGACCAGCCACCGGGCCGCCTCCTCGCGCGACAGCGGTCCGACCTCGACCTGCGCCAGGCACCGTCCCGGCCTGATCGTCGCCGGGTGCAGCCGCGCGAGGTCCTCGTTCGTGGTGATCGCCACCAGCACATCGCGGCCCTGGCCGAGCAGGCCGTCGGTGAGGTTCAGCAGCCTGGACAGCCCCTGCCCCGTCGCCTCCTTCGCCCCCGCCCTGATCAGCTCGTCGCAGTCCTCGAGCACCAGCAGCCGCCAGCGCTCGCCGTTCTCGCCCGAGTCGCCGATGGCCACCTCCATCAGGTACCCGGGGTCGTTGAACAGCCGCTCGGGATCGAGCACGCAGTCGACCTGGCACCACTCCCGCCACTCCCTCGCCAGGGTCCGCAGCAGCGACGTCTTGCCGGTGCCTGGCGGCCCGTGCAGCAGGAGCAGCCTGCCGCTCACCTCGGCGGGTGTTACGGCCATGACCCGCCCCACGGCCTCGCGCACGCGCGCGGAGTAGTTGCCGCTGATCTGCTCCCACGACGGCGAGGTGATGGGCTTGTCCGAACGGCGGGGGCCGTGCTGGCCGAACCACCAGAAGCCCATCTCGACATGGTCGGTCTCCGGCGGCGCCTCGACCGCGCCCTCGGTGGTCTTCGCCAGCACCGAACGGGCCAGCTCCTCACTGACGGCGGTGACGCTGACCGTGGCGCAGCGGTTGCGGTAGCGCACCACCCGCAGCGTCCAGCCGTCGCCGCAGAACAGGCGCGCCTCGGAGCCGTCCTCCTCGTGCGCGGTGCGCACCAGGCTGCCGTCGGGCGGGGTGAGCACGGCATCGGCGCGCACCCGCTCCAGGCTGGCCAGCCGAGCCCACGGCTGGGTGCCCGTCGCGAACGGCGACAGCGCGAGCGCGTCGACGATGTCGACGGCGGAGTCGGAGTCGTCGACCCAGATGTTCATCGGTAGTTCGGCGGCGGCGGGGAAGCGGACCTCCTTCAGTACGGACATGCTGTCAATGATCCAGACTCGTCCCGCGCACGTCGACTGCTTTTCAGCCTCTGCGCAGGTCTCCTGTCTGCTGGACGACGCCGAGACCCGGGACGTCCCGCCACAGGTAGCGCAGGACGCCGTCGTCGAGCGTCAGCTCGATCGTGCCGGGGATGCAGCCGCCTGCCTGGGCGAGCCGGAAGGTCAGCTTGGTCTTCTGGACCTTGGTGAGCTCGATGTCGGCCTCGCAGTCGACCTGCGCGTCCTTCTCGCTCCACGCCGCGGTGCTCGCGCCCGCCCGCAGCTCGACGGTGTTGTCGGCGCCGTCGGGGTCCATCGGGTTGGTGCTGTCGGTGTGTCCCGACCAGCTGCCGGCGAAGGCGGCGGGAATCTTCAGGCCCTTCGCGGACTCGGAAGCCGGCGGCGAGGAGGCCGGATCGGCCGGAGCGGTCCGGCCGGTCGAGGAGGCCGGATCGGTCGAGGAGGCAGGGCCGGGGGAGGGACCGGTGGAGGGAAGCGAGGCCGTGGGCGAAGGACCGCCCCCGTCGCCCGCCCGGAGGCTGGGCAGGTTGACCAGTACGACCGTGCCGCCGGCGAGCGCGGCCACGGTGACGGCGGCGGCCGCGAGCAGGAGGCCGCGCCGTCCGCGCCGCGCGCCGTCCTGGGTCGTCAGCGACGCCCGCCCCGGATCCGTGGCACCACCGTCGGGAAGGTACGGCGCGCCGCCGGCAGGGGGAGGGACGGCCGAGCCGGGCACGGGGCCCGACCGCGGATCCACCAGCGACATCATGAGCGTGCGCGCCGAGGGGCGGCCTCCGGGATCCTTGGCCAGCGCGGCCGCCACCATGCCGCGCAGCCGCGGCGGTAAGGCCGCCAGGTCGGGCTCGGCGTGCAGCACCCTGTGGAGGACGGCGGGCACCGTGTCGGCGCCGAAGGGCGCCACCGCCGTGGCGGCGAACACCATCGTCGCCGCCCACGCGAACACGTCGGACGCGAACGACGCGGGCGAGCCGCCGATCTGCTCGGGCGCCAGGTAGGCGGGCGTCCCGATGAGGCCGGAGGTCTGCGTCGAGGAGCCCTCCGCCCTGGCGATGCCGAAGTCGACCACCCTGGGCCCGTCGGGGCCGAGCAGCACGTTCGACGGCTTGAAGTCGCGGTGCACGACGCCCGCCGCGTGGATGGCGGCCAGGGCAGTGGCCGTCCCCACGAAGAGGCGCTCGAGGTCGCCGCCTCTCAGCGGGCCCCTGTCGCGCACCCGCTCGAACAGCGAAGGGCCCTCGATGTACTCGCTGACCACGTAGGGGCGGCGGCCTTCGACCTCGGCCGTCAGCACGGCGGCCGTACAGAAGGAAGCCACGCTCTCCAGCGCCGCCAGCTCCCTGGCCAGCCTGGCGCGGGTCTCGTGGTCGCTGTGGGTCAGCAGCTTGATCGCCACGGACCGGCCCGAGCGGTCGTGGGCGAGGTAGACGACGCCCTGACCGCCCTCGCCCAGGCGGCCGGCCAGCCTGAACTCGCCCAGCTCCGAAGGGTCGTCAGGCGTGAGGCGGGTGAGCACGAGCGCTACACTACCGAGCCCTGCGCCGGGAATGGGTGGCTTGAATGGGGTCGATGTCCTCCACCGACCAGCCGCGCGCCACGGCCAGCGAGTCCTGCCTGCCGTCGGCGACGTGGCGCAGCGCGCGGGCCGCCGCCGTGTCGGGGTCGCCCGCCGCGATCGCCTCGTAGAGTTCGGCGTGCTCCTGGCTCTGCCGTCCGGGATCGCGGTCGGAGGTGAGGCGGAATAGCCGGTGCAGGCGGGCGTCCAGCGGCCGCATCAGGTCGGCCAGCAGCGCGTTGCCCGAGACGGCCACCAGCTCGTGGTGGAAGTCGGCGTTCGCGGCCGCGATGCCTGTCCTGTCGTCGTTCGCGATCGCCTCGCCTGCCCGTTCCATGCACGAGCGCAGCCTGGCCAGCCCCTCGGCGTCGGCCCGCTCGGCGGCCAGGCGCGCGGCCAGCGCCTCCAGACTCTCCCGCACGTCGAACAGATCGCGCACGTCGTCGGGCGTGAAGGGGCTGACCAGCGCGCCCCTGCCCGGCACCAGCACCACCAGGCCCTCGGCCGCCAGCCGCCGCAGCGCCTCGCGCAGCGGGATCCTCGACACCTCCAGCTCGGCCGCCAGATCCCGCTCGATCAGCCGCTCGCCGGGGCGCAGCTCGACCTCGACGATGCGTCGTTTGAGCGTCTCGTAGGCCAGGTTCGCGGTGGTCACGGGACAAGCGTACGGGCGGCCTCCGTCATGATTTTTCGTCACATGAAAGCCCCTGTAGCTTGTGCCGTTGGTCGATGTTCATTCACGGGGAGGTAATCGGTGTCTGTGCGCGAGCGCATGCGTTACTGGTTCGACAACACCATGTCCAAGGGCACCGCCTCGCTCATCGGCTGGCTCGCCGTGGTGTCCGTCGCGATCGTGCTGATCGTGGCGGGACTGACCGTCTGGCTCACCGACGAGCCCGAGGGCTCCAGCCCAGGCGAGGTGCTGTGGCTGGCGCTCATGCACGCGATGACGCCCAGCAAGGTCGCCAGCGACAAGGGCAGCACCGCCTTCCTCGCCGTGATGTTCATCGGCTCGCTGGCGGGCATCTTCATCGTCAGCATCCTGGTCGGCCTGCTGTCCAACGGGCTCAAGCAGAAGATCGACCGGCTGCGCAGGGGCCGCTCGATGATCGCGGAGAGCGGTCACACCGTCGTGCTCGGCTGGTCCGACCAGATCTTCACCATCGTCGGCGAGCTGGTGAAGGCGCACGCCAGCCAGCGCGGCTCGGTCATCGCCGTGATGGCCGACCGCGACAAGCTCGACATGGAGGAGGAGATCAGGGAACGCATCGGCGACACCGGCAGGACCAGGCTCGTCTGCCGCACGGGACGGCCCACCGAGCCGGGCGACCTGCGCCTGATGAACCTCAGCGAGGCCCGCTCCATCGTCGTCCTATCGCCCGACGGTGAGGACCCCGACGCCCACGTCATCAAAATCCTGCTGGCCCTGGCCAAGCGCGCGGGCGACCACCCGCCGGTCGTCGCCTCGCTGACCTCCAGCCGCAACCTGGCCGCCGCCCGCCTGGCCGGAGGCGGCCAGGTCCACCTGGTCGACTCCGACGACACCGCCTCCCGCCTGATCGTCCAGTCCTCCAGGCAGTCGGGCATGTCCGTGGTCTGCATGGACCTGCTGAACTTCGACGGCGGCGAGATCTACCTGCGCTCCGACGCCGCGCTGATCGGCCAGTCGTACGGCGAGGGGCTGCACGCCTACCAGACGGCGACCGTCATCGGCCTTCGCCGCCCCTCCGGCGTCGTGCTCAACCCGCCCATGGACACCGTCATCGGCAAAGACGACCAGGTCATCGTCATCGCCCACGACGACTCGCTCATCCACCTCGCGTCGGACGCCGCCTCGTACGAGGAGAAGGACATGGCGAAGGCCGGGGCCGTACGGCCGGAGACCGAGCGGACGCTCATCCTCAACTGGAACGCCCGCGCCGAGCACATCGTCCGCTACCTGGACGGCTACGTCGCGCCGGGTTCGGTGCTCGACGTCGCGGCCGACCACCCGAAGGCGGGTACCGGCCTGAGCGGCCTGCGCAACCTCACCGTGAACGTCAAGGAGTGCGACACCACCGACAGGTACGCCCTCGAGGCGCTCGGCGTCGGCCTCTACCAGCACGTGATCGTGCTGTCCGACGACAGGTTCAAGCCGCAGCACGCCGACACCCGCACCCTGATGACGCTGCTGCAGCTGCGCGACATGCAGACGGCGACGGGCGAGCGGTACTCGATCGTCAGCGAGATGCACGACGAGAACAACCGCTCGCTGGCCGAGGTGACAGAGGCCGACGACATCGTCATCAGCGACACGGTGATCGGCCTGCTGCTGGCCCAGCTCGCGGAGAACAGGCACCTGGCCGACGTCTTCGGCTACCTCTTCGACTCGCGCGGCTCGGAGATCTACCCCAGGCCGGCCGCCTCGTACGTGACGCCGGGGGCGCAGGTGTCGTTCTCGACCGTCATCGAGTCGGCCAGGCGGCGGGGGGAGACGGCGATCGGCTACCGGCTCGCGTCGGGCATCAACCAGGCGCCGCACTACGGGGTGGTGCTCAACCCGAGCAGGACCCAGCCGGTGACGCTCGCCGCGGGCGACTCCGTGATCGTCCTGTCCGAGCGCTGACTCCATTACGGCAAGCCGGGTCCAGGCCACCGCGGTCACCGGTGGCCGCCCGTCCATCACGCGTGCTCCAGCGGGACTCCGGACCCCGCCGTCACGCCGTGCCGTGATCAGTACGCGAGGCCCACGCTCCTCCCGACGCTCTCCGGCCGGTCGACGAGGTTCAGCAGGCAGTGTGCGACGTCGGCGCGCGAGATGTACCTGCCGCCCTTCAGGTTGCGGTCGAAGGCCGTCCTGTAGGTTCTTGTCAGCGGCTTGTCGGTCAGCTGCACGGGCCGCACCGCGGTCCAGTCCAGGCCGCTGTCGCGCAGGACATCCTCCATCCGGGCCAGGTCGGCGTACGTCTTGCGCAGGACGGCCTTCAGCACCGGGTAGAGCAGGTTGCGCATGACGACCCCGTCGCCGGGGTCGTGCCGCGGCGGGCTGGGACGGCCGGGCGAGGCGACGGTCCCGACGGGGGCCGCGCTGACCACGACGAGGCGCCTGACGCCCGTCGTCTTCATCGCCAGCGTGATGGCCCTGGTGCCGCGCCACGTGACGCCCGCCTCCGACCCCGAGCGGGGGCCGAGGCAGGACACCACCGCGTCGACGCCCTCGAAGGCGGGCTCCAGCGCCGCGGAGTCGGCCGCCGACAGGTCGGCGGTGAACGCGCTGACGGGCCGTGACAGCCTGGCGGGGTCGCGGACGACCGCCTTCACGTCGTGTCCCGCGTCGACGGCCTGCTCGAGCAGGTGCCTGCCGATGCCTCCTGTGGCGGCGATGACGGCGAGTCTCATGGTCGTCCTTCTCCTCGGTCGAGTCGTGGTCCACCTCGATGACGATCGGCGGTCGGGAATTGTGACGGCCCGCGAGATTGGTACCGTGCGCGTGTGAGGACGATCGACTGGGTCGGCGGGGCCATCGAGCTCGTGGACCAGACGCTGCTGCCGGACGAGCTGGTCAAGCTGCGCATCACCACCGTGGACGAGCTCGTCGACGCCATCCAGCGCCTGGCCGTCAGAGGCGCTCCCGCCCTGGGCGTGGCGGGGGCGTTCGGCGTGGTGCTGGCCGACGGCGACAGGCAGGCCATCGCCCGCCTGCGGGCCGCCAGGCCGACGGCCGTCAACCTGGCATGGGGCGTCGACCAGGCGGCCGCGCACCTCAAGGAGGGACGCAAGGCGGTACTCGCCAGGGCCAAGCGGATCAGGGACGAGGACATCGCCGCCTGCGTGGCCATGGGCGAGCGCGGTGCCGACCTGCTCGATGGCGACAGGCTGCGCGTCATGACCATCTGCAACACCGGCGGTCTCGCCACCGTGGAGCGCGGCACCGCGCTGGGCGTCATCCAGACCCTGCACGAGCGGGGCCGCCTGGCCGAGGTCCTCGCCCTGGAGACCAGGCCGCTGCTGCAGGGGGCGCGGCTCACGGCGTGGGAGCTGGAGCGGATGGGCGCGCCGTACCGGCTGGTCGCCGACTCCGCCGGGCCGTACCTGCTGGCCAGGGGAGGGGTGGACGCGGTCCTGATCGGCGCGGACAGGATCGCCGCCAACGGCGACACCGCCAACAAGATCGGCTCCTACTCGCTCGCGCTGGGCGCCGAACGCGCGGGCGTGCCGTTCATCGTGGTCGCCCCCGAGTCGACCATCGACCCGGCCACTCCCTCGGGTGAGCACATCGAGATCGAGGACAGGGGCGACGACGAGGTGGTCAAGGTCCGGGGCGTGCGCATCGCGCCCAAGGGCACCCGCGCGCTGAACCCCGCCTTCGACGTGACGCCCCACGACCTGATCTCCGCCATCGTTACGGACCGGCGGGTGTTCAGGCCCTAGCCCAATAATCGACATTCCCGGGATCTGTCCGTACACCCCGCGTTACGCTCGGTTGTCACCGTCCTCACCCGGGAGATCGTCGTGGCCATCGATCTTGTCTCGCGCCGTGACTGGCGCGCCCGTGCCCCACGCGGCAGCTACACCCAGCTCGAATCCACCAGGGGCGTCAAGGTCCACTACACCGGCGGCAGGGTCGATCCGGGCATCGTGCGCGACCACACCAAGTGCGTGGCGCTGGTGCAGTCCATCCAGAACTTCCACATGGACTCGAACGGCTGGATCGACATCGGCTACTCCTACCTGGGCTGTCCGCATCGCAAGGTGTTCGAGGGGCGGGGGCTGCACCACCTGCCCGCGGCCAACGGGGCGGGGCTCAACTCGGGGCACTACGCGGTGCTCGGCCTGGTCGGCAACGCGGGCCTGATCCAGCCGCCCGACGGCGTGCTCCACGCCATCCTCGACGCGATCGTGCACCTGCGCGACAACGGCATGGCGGGGCGCGAGATCAAGGGGCACCGCGACGGCTTCAACACCGACTGCCCAGGCGATCCGATCTACGGCTGGGTCAGGCGCGGCGCCCCCAGGCCTGGCGGGCAGGAGCCGCCGACGCCTCCGCGGGCGCCCGCCTTCCCCGGGCGGCTGCTGAAGTTCCCGCCGGTGATGCGCGGCGACGACGTGCGCACCTGGCAGCAGCAGATGAAGAAGCGCGGCTGGAACATCGGCGTCGACGGCGCCTACGGCGCCGACTCGCGCGACGTGTGCCGCCGGTTCCAGCGCAACCAGGGCATCCCCGACGACGGCATCGTCGGCCCCACCACCTGGCGGCTGGCCTGGGAAGCGCCGCTGCCCTGACCCGGTGCGGGGCGCGGCTACCCGCCCCCCGGATCAATGTTCCGGTACGGCTGCGCTTACCATCCAAGGCATGAGACTCGCCGCGGATTTTCCGTCGACGACCCGGGACGACTGGCGGGCCCTGGCACTGGGTGTGCTGCGCAAGTCAGGCGTGGAGTCGGACTCGCCCGAGGCCGTGCTGGGCGCCGACACCTGTGACGGTGTGCGCGTCGCCCCTCTCTACGACGCGGGCGACCTGCCCGAGCTGCGCGCCCCCCGCGTCTCGCACCGGGGCTGGGACGTGCGGCAGCGGCATGCCGTACCCGACAACGAGGCGGTGCTGGCCGACCTGGAGAACGGGGTCACCTCGCTGTGGCTGGCGGTCCCCGTGGAGGACCTGGCGCGCACGCTCGACGGCGTCCACCTCGACCTGGCGCCCGTCGTGCTGGAGGCGGGGGAGCGCACCGCCGAGGCCGCCGAGGTCCTGCTCGGGCTCGGCGCACCGGTCAGGGGCAACCTGGGCGCCGGTCTAGGCGACGACGCCGTCGAACTGGCCCTGCGGTGCTCGGCCGGGCATCCGGGGCTGCGGGCGATCGTCGTGGACGGCCTGCCGTACCACGACGCGGGCGGCGGCGACGCGCAGGAGCTCGGCTGCTCGCTGGCGGTCGGGGTGGCGCACCTGCGGGCGCTGACCGCGGCGGGGCTGCCCGTCGAGGCGGCACTCGGCCAGCTGGAGTTCCGCTACGCGGCCACCGCCGACCAGTTCGCGACGATCGCGAAGCTGCGGGCGGCGCGCCTGCTGTGGGCGCGGGTGGCCGAGGTCTGCGGCGGGCAGGGTGTCCAGCTCCAGCACGCGGTGACCAGCTCCGCGATGATGACCGCACGGGACCCGTACGTGAACATGCTGAGGACCACGCTGGCGTGCTTCGCCGCGGGCGTGGGCGGGGCCGACGCGGTGACCGTGCTGCCCTTCGACGCCGCCATGGGCGCGCCCGACGCGTTCGCGCGGCGGATCGCGCGGAACACGCAGGCGCTGCTGCTGGAGGAGTCGGGCGTGGGGCGGGTCGCCGATCCGGCGGGCGGATCGTGGTACGTCGAGCGGCGCACCGCCGACCTGGCCGCCAGGGCGTGGGCGTGGTTCCAGGAGATCGAGGCGGCGGGCGGCGTCCAGGCCGCCGGCGAGCTGGTGGCGGGCAGGATCGCGGAGACCAGGGCGCGCAGGGACGACGACATCGCCCATCGGCGCTTCCCCATCACGGGTGTGAGCGAGTTCCCCGACCCGCGCGAGCGACCCCTGCGGCCGTCGTCCACCCCGCCCGAAGGCGTCCGCTACGCGCGGCCGTACGAGGAGCTGCGCGATCTCGCCGACGCCCAGCCCGAGCGGCCCAGGGTCTTCCTCGCCACCATCGGGCCCGTCGCGGCCCACACCGCCAGGGCGTCCTTCGCGGCCAACCTCTTCCACGCCGGCGGCCTGGAGACCGTCCTGTCGGGCCAGGGCACCGACCCCGAGGAGATCGCGCGCGCCTTCACCGCCAGCGGGGCCGCCGTCGCGTGCCTGTGCTCGACCGACAAGCTGTACGGCGAGCACGCCACCGCCGTCGCCAGGGCGCTCAGGCGGGCGGGCGCGAGAAGGATCTGGCTGGCGGGGAAGGGGACCCACGAGGGCGTGGACGCGCACCTGTACGCCGGATGCGACGCGCTGGACGTCCTCCGCACGACCTTCGACGACCTGGGAGTGGCTCGATGATCCCGGACTTCACGAACATCCCGCTGGCGCCCGTGGACTCGACCGGCGGCGCCCAGGGCGAGCCGTGGGAGACGCCGGAGGGCATCGCCGTCAAACCGGTCTACACGGCAGGCGACGTCGAAGGGCTCGACTTCCTGGAGACCTATCCGGGCGCCGTGCCGTACCTGCGCGGTCCCTACCCGACGATGTACGTCAACCAGCCGTGGACGATCAGGCAGTACGCCGGCTTCTCCACCGCCGAGGAGTCGAACGCCTTCTACCGCCGCAACCTCGCGGCGGGCCAGAAGGGCCTGTCGGTCGCCTTCGACCTGGCCACGCACCGCGGCTACGACTCCGACCACCCGCGCGTGGCGGGCGACGTCGGCATGGCGGGCGTCGCCATCGACTCCATCTACGACATGCGGCAGTTGTTCGAGGGCATCCCCCTCGACAGGATGTCGGTGTCGATGACCATGAACGGCGCGGTGCTGCCGATCCTCGCGCTCTACATCGTGGCCGCCGAGGAGCAGGGGGTGGCCTCCGAGCGGCTGACGGGGACCATCCAGAACGACATCCTCAAGGAGTTCATGGTCCGCAACACCTACATCTACCCGCCGGGGCCGTCGATGCGGATCATCTCCGACATCTTCGCCTACACCAGCACGCACATGCCGAAGTTCAACTCCATCTCGATCTCCGGCTACCACATCCAGGAGGCCGGAGCCACCTGCGACCTGGAGCTGGCCTACACGCTCGCCGACGGCGTGGAGTACCTGCGGGCGGGCACGGCGGCGGGGCTCGACATCGACACGTTCGCGCCCAGGCTGTCGTTCTTCTGGTGCATCGGCATGAACTTCTTCATGGAGGTCGCCAAACTGCGGGCGGCCCGCCTGCTGTGGTCCAGGCTGGTGTCGGACTTCGGGGCCACGAACCCCAAGTCGCTCTCGCTCAGGACCCACTCCCAGACCTCCGGCTGGTCCCTCACCGCCCAGGACGTCTACAACAACGTCGTCCGCACCTGCGTCGAGGCCATGGCCGCCACGCAGGGCCACACCCAGTCGCTGCACACCAACGCCCTCGACGAGGCGCTCGCGCTGCCCACCGACTTCTCCGCTCGCATCGCCCGCAACACCCAACTCCTGCTGCAGCAGGAGTCGGGCACCACGCGCGTCATCGACCCGTGGGGCGGCTCCTACTACGTCGAGCGCCTCACCCACGACCTCGCCGAGAAGGCGTGGCAGCACATCGAGGAGGTCGAGGCGGCAGGCGGCATGGCCCGCGCGATCGACGCGGGGCTGCCCAAGCTGCGCATCGAGGAGGCCGCGGCCCGCACCCAGGCGCGCATCGACTCGGGCAGGCAGCCGGTCATCGGCGTCAACAAGTACCGGCCCGAGGCCGACGAGCCGATCGAGGTGCTCAAGGTCGACAACAGCGCCGTGCGGGCCCAGCAGCTCGACAAGCTGCGCCGCCTGCGCGCCGACAGGGACGGCGAGGCCGTACGGCAGGCGCTGGAGAACCTCACCAAGGGCGCGGCGGGCGGCGACAACCTCCTCGCGCTCGCGGTCGAGGCCGCCCGCGCCAAGGCGACCGTCGGCGAGATCTCCGACGCGCTGGAGAAGGTGTTCGGACGGCACGCGGGGCAGATCCGTACCATCTCCGGGGTGTATCGCGACGAGGCGGGTCCGGTGGAAGGCATCGAACGGGTACGGCAGGCCTGCGCCGACTTCGCCGTCGCCGAGGGGCGGCGGCCGCGCATCCTGGTGGCGAAGATGGGGCAGGACGGCCACGACCGCGGCCAGAAGGTGATCGCGACCGCCTTCGCCGACCTCGGATTCGACGTGGACGTCGGCCCGCTGTTCCAGACGCCCGAGGAGGTGGCGCGGCAGGCCGTGGAGGCCGACGTGCACATCATCGGCGTCTCCTCCCTCGCGGCGGGCCACCTCACGCTCGTGCCCGCGCTGCGCGAGGCGCTGGCCGCCCTGGGCGCGGACGATGTCATGATCGTGGTCGGCGGCGTGATCCCGCCCGGCGACTTCGAGGAGCTGCGCGCGGCCGGCGCCTCCGCGATCTTCCCGCCCGGCACGGTCATCGCCGACGCCGCCCTCGACCTGGTGCGCGAGCTGTCCTCGCGCCTGGGCCACTGATGCCCCACGGCTCGCCCCTCGAGCTTCGGGGGTCGGGCGGGTGGCGCCGATGAGGACGCTCGACGACTACGCGCAAGGCGTGAAGTCGGGCTCCCGCGCCTGGATCGCCCGCGCGATCACCCTCGTCGAGTCGACCAGGGCCGACCACGTCGAGCTGGCCCAGCGGCTGCTCGTCGAGCTCACCCCCCTGGCGGGCCATGCCCGCAGGGTCGGGATCTCGGGCGTGCCAGGCGTCGGCAAGTCCACCTTCATCGACGCGCTCGGCACCCGTCTCACCGAGCGAGGCCACCGGGTGGCGGTGCTGGCCGTGGACCCGTCGTCCACGCGGACGGGCGGCAGCATCCTCGGCGACAAGACCCGTATGTCCCGCCTGTCCACCGACCCGCAAGCCTTCATCCGGCCCTCGCCGACCTCCGGAACGCTCGGCGGCGTCGCCCAGGCCACCAGGGAGGCGATGGTCGTCGTCGAGGCCGCGGGCTACGACACCGTGCTCGTCGAGACCGTCGGCGTCGGACAGTCGGAGACCGCCGTGGCCGACATGGTCGACACCTTTCTGCTGCTCAGTCTCGCCCGCACCGGCGACCAGCTGCAGGGGATCAAGAAGGGTGTGCTGGAGCTCGCGGACGTCATCGCGATCAACAAGGCGGACGGGGAGTTCGAACTGGCGGCCAGGAAGGCGGCCCGCGAGCTGGCGGGCGCCCTGCGCATGCTCCGCTCCGAGGGGCCGCCGCCACCCGTCCTGACGTGCAGCGGGCTGACGGGCGGCGGACTGGACGAGGTGTGGGGACAGGTCATCGCCCACCAGGACCGGATCGACGTGGCGGCCAGGCGGCGCCGCCAGCAGGTGCAGTGGACGTGGACGCTGGTGCGCGACCGGCTGCTGGCCGAGCTGCGCGGCAACCCCTCGGTGGCGGCCATCACGGCCGAGGTCGAGCGGGAGGTCCTCGAAGGGACCCTGACCCCCTCACTGGCGGCCGAACGCCTGCTGTCGGTCTTCAAACGCCTCTGACCTCCGCCCCGGCTTCATGCTCCGCTCCGTCGCCGGTGGCCAGGCCTTTCGAAGGCGGGCCCTCGCCGGTGGTCAGGTCTCTCGAAGGCGGGCCCGGTAGATCTCGCGGGCCCGCTCCAGCAGGCCCAGGTGGTCGCCGAGCTGCTCGGGCGTGCGCAGGACCGCGTGGTCGCGCAGCAGCCCCTCCAGCGCGTCCAGCCAGTCGAGGCACCACCGCACGTCCTCGCGCCTGGCCACGCCGACCCCCTCGACCTCCACGTACACCGGGCTGGTCAGCGCGTACGTCTCCCCGGTCATCGACCGCGAGCTCGGCCCGCCGACCGCCTCCGCGAGCACGTACGTCGGCGACGAGACCCGCAGCGAGGCGGTCAGCGAAGGGCCCTCCGAGGCCGCCAGCACACCGTCCGCCGTACGCAGGCGCAGCTCCGACACCTCGGCCCCGACGACCCGCGCGGTGACGCTCATCTCCGTCCCTGGCGCCGGATCCAGCACGGCGCCCGGCTCATGGCCGTCGACCGACAGCTCCAGCCACGGCCCCGTGGTGGCGAACGTCCTGCCCCGCCGTATCGCGTCGGCGAAGGAGGCGGCGCTCAGCGCGCCCTCCACCCTGGCGTACACCCGCGCCCACCCCGGCGGGCTCGACTGGCGGTCCAGGTGACTCCTCCACCCTGTAAACAGGGTGGCTTCTCGCTAGGCCGCTGGTGCGGCCTCGCGCAGGACCAGCCCGGCCCTGAGAATGTTGGTCGCGCCGACGACGTCGGCGTTCGCGGCGTATCCGCAGCCGACGCAGGCGAAGTCGGCTTGGCTGGTGCGGTTCTCCCCAGATGTGTGCCCGCAGTCGGGGCAGGTGCGGGAGGTGTTGGCGGGGTTCACCGCGATCAGCTCTCGACCGGCGCTTTCAGCCTTGTGCGTGAGGATACCCAGGAACACCCCCCAACCCGCGTCCAAGATGGCCTTGTTCAGCCCGGCCTTCGCGTTCGCACCGTTCGGCGCGAACGTTGCGTCGCCATTCGGGCGTGGAGCAGGACTCTTGGTCATGTTCACGATGCGTAGGTCTTCAACCACGATCACGTCAGCCGACCGGACCAGGGACAGGGCGGTCTTGTGCGCGTGGTCGGCGCGTTGCCGGGCGATCCGGCGGTGGATCTGCCCGATCTTCTGTGCGGCTTTCCTGCGCCGCTTGGAGCCACGCTTGGTACGGGCATAGGCTCGCTGAGCAGCGGCCAGGCCCCCCTCGGAGGTCTTCAGATACCGGGGGTTGGTCAGATGCCCGCACTCGTCGGTGATGCCCTCGATCGGCTCGGAGGTGGTGGCGAAATGCGTCACACCCATGTCGATGCCGACCTGGCGACCCGTCGCCGGGAGCGGCTGGGCCGGGACATCGTCACAGGACAGGATGACGTACCAGCGGCGGCTCTCGCGTTTGACCTCGACCGTCTTGACCCGCCCGGCGACCGCGCGGTGCTGGTGGACCCGCACATGCCCGACGCCCTGAACGCGCACATAGGTCGCGGCCGGGTGGTGGGGCTGGGAGTCCCAGCGGGCTCCGTCACCCTCGACCAAAGTGACGGTGTCGAACCATCCCCGGCCCTTGAACCGGGGGTAGCCGGGCCTCTGCCCGGCCTTGACGCGGCGGAAGAACGCCTCGAACGCCCGGTTCAGGCGGCGCAGTGTCTGCTGCTGGGAGGTGAACGACCACCGCCCCTGACCCTCCGGATCAGCGGCTCGGATCTCCTTCAACTGGGCGGACTGCTCGCCGTAGCCGATGCTCACCTTGTGTCGCTTGTAGGCTTCCCGACGCTCTTCGAGAGCCGCGTTGTAGAGCGCCCGATGATCGTCCAGCATCGCTGCCAGTGAGATTTCCTGATGCCGGGTCGGGCGGAGCACGAACTTGAATGACCTACGCACGATCGGCCCCCGCCTTCTTCGGGACGCGCTCGTACTGGGTCTCGATGTAGCGCTGGATCGTCGCGGCAGAGACCGCACCCACGCTGGCCACGAAGGAGGACCGTGACCACAACGTGGGCAGTCGGGAACGCAGGTGCGGGAACTCGGCGCGCAGCATGTCGTAGTCGGGCTCGCCCAGGCGGGCGCCGAGCTCCATGAACGACGCGCCGGGATGCCGCTCGGACAGCCGGGTGAAGGCCAGCCCCCAGAAGCGGTCCATCAGCTCGGGCGGCAGCACCGCCCTGACGGCGAACAGCTTGACGTAGTGGATCTCCGGCTCACCCCAGGTGATGCCGTGCTCGCCGAGCAGCCCGCCGTACTCGCTCAGCGCGCCCGCGACCGTCACCGGCAGCATCGGATCACCGCACATGGCCTCTCCCGCCTCGAGTGCCGTCATCTTGGCATGACGCGGTGGTGGCCGCCGATTCATCGGGCGGCATTTGTCACTACGCGGGTGCGGAATCCTCTACCTCATGGGACCAGGCTTCCTCCCAGAGGTCCGCCGCCTCGCTCGTCCAGGTGGCGGACACCAGCGCGCCCCTGTTCCGGTACGCGCGCATGATCTCGACGTGGGCGGGCAACCGGACGAACGCCCTGAGGTCGGCCTCCGAGCGCCATACCGACACCGACCCGATCCGGCGCGCCCACGGCTCGGCCCACAGCCACAGCCCGACCGCGCCGTCCAGCTCAGGCCACAGCCTGCCAAGCCGCCATCCGGTACGGCTCGCCCTCGGCAGGTGCGCGGCGCTGTGCAGGCGGAAGTCGGTGACGCTGACGACGACGGGACCCTCGCCCCTCGGTTCCGGGCCGGGGATCCACCGGCTCCTGATCACGCGGCGAGCACCTTCGCCGCGTCGCGGATCTCCGCGCTGAACGGGGTGGGCCGCAGCGTCGAGGGGTCGAGGTTGACGTTCACCCTGCGGCCCTCGGCGTGGACGGTCTGGCCGTCGGGGGAGAGCACGCGGAAGCCGTAAACGCCGCTGGTGTTGCCCATCCGCTCCATCCAGAAGTGCACCAGCGGCTCGCCCACGCCCATGATCGGCACGTGGTAGGTGATGGTGAACTCGCGGACGGCGAAGAAGACGTCCTTGAAGCGGGAGCGGGCGGGGTCGAAGTTCCAGCCGAGCTCGGTCCAGAACGCGGTGATGGCCCGCTCGACGAGCACGGAGTAGTGGGCGTTGTGCAGCAGGCCCATGGCGTCGAGGTCGTCGAAGTGCACCTGGACGGGACGGGTGTGGGACAAGGTCAATCCTCCGGGAGGAGCGATGGATCGGGTGAGAGCGCGCGCAGGCGGTCGAGGACCGCTCTGCGGGCGTGGCTGAAGGCCTGCGGCCTGTCGCGCAGGCGGGAGTGGGTGACGACGGCCTCGCCGAGCGCCTCGATCTCGTAGGCGAGCTGTGCGGGATCGGCTCGCAGCTCGCCCCTGTCGACGGCCTCCTGGACGGACTTCTCCAGGTAGCCGAGCCAGTCGTTCATCGCCTCCGCCACCCTGTCCTTGACGGGTCCCGGACGGTCGTCGAACTCGACCTGGGCGACGAAGAAGAAGCAGCCGCCCGGCAGGACGCCCTCCTCGTAGAAGGCGAGCCTGGCCTCGTGCAGGGCCAGGACCCTGCGAACGCCTTTCGGCACGGCAAGGGCGGGGGTGACGACGTGCTCCACCCACTGCCGCCGCGCCCATTCGACGGCTTCGAGCTGCAGCTGCTCCTTGTCGCGCCAGTGGGCGAAGAAGCCGGACTTGCTGACTCCCGCCGCCTCGGCGAGACGGCCGAGCGTCAGACCGCCCAGGCCGTCGACCGAGGCCAGCGCCACGGCGCTTTCGAGGATGGCCTCCCTGCTGCGCTGCCCGCGCACCTTCCGTCCGTCCGCCATGCGCTCAGACTAACACAATAAGACCGATCGGTCGTTAAGATTGTTTCACCCTCAGCGTGGCAGCCTTGAGTCCTGGCCGATTGTGCTAGATTTTGGCCATGCGGTCAGAAAATGAGGCAACCGGCCAGAAGCCGCGGTCGTTCATCGAGAAGGCCAGAAGGGCCCAGATCATGGCCGCGGCCATCGAGGTCATCGCCGAGGTGGGATTCGCCAAAGCGTCGCTCGCCCTCATCGCCAAGCACGCGGGCATCAGCAAGGGCGTCATCTCCTACCACTTCTCCGGCAAAGACGACCTGATGGAGGAGGTCGTGAACCACGTCTACACCGGCATCGCCGACTTCGTCCTGGCCAGGATGGAGGGCAAGACCACGGCCACCGAGCTGCTGCGCACCCAGATCCTCACCGTCGCCGAGCACATGCGCGAGCACCGCACCCAGCTCAAGGCCCTGGGCGAGATCTTCAACAACCTCAGGCTCCCCGACGGCTCCCCGAGGTACGGCATCGCCGCCAACGAGGAGCTCTACCAGGCGCTGGAGAACATCTACCGCTTCGGCCACGCCACGGGCGAGTTTCGGGAGTTCGACCCGCGCGTCATGGCGATCACCCACTCGGCCGCGGTGGACAACATGTTCGCCTACTGGTCGGTCCACCCCGAGCACGACCTCGACGCCCACGCCAGAGAGCTGGCCGAGATCTTCGTCCGCGCCACGAAGGGACCGCAATGAGAAGGCTGGCCTACGTCGACAACCTGCGCGTGGTCCTCACCGTCATGGTGATCCTGCACCACGTGGCCCTCACCTACGGCGACATCCACGCCTGGTACTACTTCGAGCAGGCGAAGGACCCGTCGGGGCAGGCGCTCGACATCCTGGTCATGTTCGACCAGGCGTTCTTCATGGGCTTCTTCTTCCTCATCTCCGGCTTCTTCACCCCCGGCTCCTACGACCGCAAGGGCGGCGGCGCCTTCATGCGCGACCGGCTGGTACGGCTCGGCATCCCTTTGCTGGCCTTCCTCCTGCTGCTGCGCCCCCTGGCCATGCTCGGCATCGCTCAGGACTACGACATGCCGTACTGGATGTTCTACGTGGGGTCGTGGGACCCGGGCCCGATGTGGTTCGTGGAGGTGCTGCTGGTCTTCTGCGCGGTCTACGCCGTCATCCGCCGCTACGGCCGGATCCCGCGATCGGGTCCCGAGCAGGCGCCGGGAGCGGCGGCGATCGTCGCCTACATGCTCGCGCTGGCCGTCGTCACCTTCGCGTGGCGCCTGCTCGTGCCCGTCGGCCTCTACGTGCCGGTGCTCGGCCTGCCCACGCCGTCTCACCTGCCGCAGTACGCCAGCATGTTCGCGCTCGGCGTGGTCGCCCACCGGCGCGGCTGGTTCGCCACGCTGTCGAGGCGGGCCGGCAGGCTCGGCTTCGCCGCGGCGGGGCTGGGGACGCTGGTGCTGCTTCCCGTGCGCCTGATGGCCGGAGGGGCGCTCGCCGACCTGGCCCAGGCCGCGTGGGAGGCGGTGTTCGCGGTCGGCACGATCATCGGTCTGCTCGTGCTGTTCCGCGAGCGGTTCAACGCTCAGGGGGCGCGCGGCAGGTTCCTGTCCGAGCAGGCCTACACCGTCTACATCATCCACCCGCTCGTGCTGGTCGGCCTCGCCTACGCCTTCGCCTGGCTCCACGCCGCCGCGATCGTCAAGTTCGCGCTCGTCGCCGCGCTCGCGCTGCCGCTGTGCTGGGGCCTCGCCTACCTGACGCGCTCGCTGCCAGGCGCCAAGCGGATCCTGTGAGCACGCCCGGCTCGGGGTCCGGGCGACGCTGAAAGCGTACGAACCTGGGCACTAGATACACATGCGATTCCGATCACGGCTGCACCGCCTCGACAAGCACCTGTTCGCCGCCGTCGCGCAGGCCCGGCTGCCGGGCCTCGAGCGCGTCCTGCCGCCGCTGTCCAGGGCGGCCGACAACGCGCTGCTGTGGGCGGGCGTCGCCGGAACGTTCGCGCTGAGCGGCAGGCGCCGCCTGCGCAGGGCCGCCACCAGAGGCCTGCTCGCGGTCAGCCTCGCCAGCCCCCTGGTCAACCTGGCGGGCAAGCAGGCCTTCGGCCGCAAGCGCCCCGTGGCCGACGCGCTGCCGATGGCCAGGCTGCTCAAGACGCCGCTGTCGGCCTCGTTCCCCTCCGGCCACTCCGCCTCGGCGGCGGCCTTCGCCACCGCCGTCGCGCTCGAAGCACCCGCCGCCGTCGCCGTCCCGGTGACGGCGTTGGCGGCGGCGGTCTGCTTCTCCCGCGTCTACACCGGCGTGCACTACCCGGGCGACGTGCTCGCGGGCGTGGCCATCGGCGTCGCCACCGGGCTCGTCACCCGCCGCATCTGGCCGGAGGCGGGCGAAGCGGGAAGGGCGCGGGCCTCGGCCACCGCGCCCGCCTTCGACGTCGATCCCTCGGGCGAAGGGCTGGCCGTCGCCGTCGACCCCACGACGGACGACGCGGCGGAGACGCTCCGCAAGGCCTTCCCCAGGGCGGAGTTCGTGCCGCTCGACGCCATCGACAAGGCCGGTGGCAAGGCGCTGGCCGTCGCGGGCGGCGACGGGGGCGTCAACCGCGGCGCCCAGGCCGCGCTCGACCACGGTAAGCCGCTGCTGGTCGTCCCCACGGGCGCGCTCGGCCACCTCGCCGCCGAACTCGGCATCGCCGACGCGGAGGAGGCCGTCGCCGCCTACCAGGCAGGCGACCTGGCCGCCGTCGACGTCGGCGAGGTCGCGGGCGGGGTCTTCGTCAACGACGCGGGCCTCGGCATCTACCCGTCGCTCGCCGACCGCAGAGAGGCCAGGCAGAAGCGGATCGGCAAGTGGCCCGCGCTGCTGTGGGGCATGGCTGAGGTGCTCGGCCGCGACGCGAAGCCCTTCGACCTGATCGTGGACGGCGTGCCGTACCGGGCCTGGCTGCTGTTCGTGGGCAACTGCCGGTACGGCTCGCGCGGCCCCGCCCCTGGACGGCGGGCCAGGCTGGAGGACGGGGTGCTCGACATCAGGCTCATGACCGCCGCCCGGCGGCTGCCACGCGTGCGCGCGTTCGGGAGCGCGGTGGGCGCACGGCTCGGCCTGTCCAGGCACTACCGGCAGTGGCAGGCCGACACGGTGCGCGTGGAGACTCCTTCGGGAGAGGTACGGCTGGCCCGCGACGGCGCCACGTTCACCGCCCACGGGCCCCTCACGTTCACCAAACGCCCCCGCTCCCTCCACGTCTTCCGCTGACCCCACACCCCACCGGCAGGGTCCCGCCCTCCCGGCGACCCCGAGAGGGCCCGGCCGGTCAGATCACGTTGGCGTCCTTATAGAAGGAATCCAACGTCTGCCCGTAATGCTCCTCGACCACCTTCCGCTTGATCTTCAGGCTGGGCGTCAGCTCCCCGGTCTCCACCGTGAAGTCGTTCGCCAGGATGGCGAACTCCTTGATCGTCTCGTAGCTCGCCATTCCCTGGTTGACCTGCTTGATCGCCTTGCTGACCTCCTCCCGCATCCGCGGGTGCTCCCGCAGCTTCTCGGGATCATCGGGCAGCCCCTCCGACGCGGCCCAAGGCCGTACGACCTCCATGTCCAGCGTCACCAGCGCCGTGCAGAAGTTGCGCTTGTCCCCGTGCACGAACACGTGCGACAGGTACGGGCACGCCGCCTTGACGCGCCCTTCGAGGTAGGTGGGCGCCACGTACTTCCCGCCCGAGGTCTTGATCAGCTCCTTCTTCCTGTCGGTGATGCGCAGCCGCCCCGCCTCGTCGAGCTCGCCGATGTCGCCGGTGTGCAGCCAGCCGTCCTCGAGCGTCTCGGCGGACTCGTCGGGCATCCCGTGGTAGCCGCGCATGATGCCGCGCCCGCCGATGAGGATCTCGCCGTCCTCGGCGATGCGGACCTCGGTGCCGGGCAGCGGCGGCCCGACCGTCCCCAGGCGGACGCTGCCCGGCCTGGTCAGGAAGCTGCCCGCCGACGACTCGGTCAGGCCGTACCCCTCCAGGATCGTCAGCCCCGCGCCGTCGAAGAACTCGGCGACGTCCTGGGAGAGGGGAGCGGCGCCCGAGATGAAGTAGCGGATGCGGCCGCCGAAGCGGGCCCGCAGCTTGCCGAACACCAGCCGGTCGGCCAGCGCGTACTCCAGGCGCGTGGTCAGTGGCACCGCCGCGCCGCGCTGGCGGGCCCTGCTGACCCTGATGCCCGTCTCCTTGGCCCAGTTGAAGATCCGCAGCTTCGCGCCGCCCTCGCGCCTGACCGTCGCGACGACCGTGTTGTGGATCTTCTCGAAGATGCGCGGCGCTGCGGCCATGAACGTCGGCTTCAGCTCGCCCAGGTTGTCGGCGATCTTGTCGAGGCGGCCGTCGATCGCCGTCGGCACGCCGATGTCGATCATCACGACCTCGAGCAGCTTGCCGAACGAGTGCGACAGCGGCAGCCACAGGAAGTGCAGGTCGTCGGGGCCGATCAGATCGATCTTGCGGACGGCCTCCGCGGCGTACAGCCAGTTGTCGTGGGTCAGCTCCACGCCCTTGGGCCTGCCGGTGGTGCCCGAGGTGTAGATGAGCGTGGCCAGGTCGTCCTGCTTGATCGAGTCGATCATGGCGTCATAGTCGCCTTCGGCGCGGACCTGGCCGATCGGGATCACCCAGCCGTCCTCGCTCGCCGTACCGTCGATGACGACGACGTGGCGGACGTCGGGCAGGTCCTTGCGGACCGAGGCGAGCTTGGCGACCTGGTCGTCGTTCTCCGCGACGACCAGCGTGCTGCCGGAGTCGTTGATGACGTACGCGCACTCGGCGGCGGTGTTCGAGGGGTAGATCGTCGTGGTGGCCGCGCCCGTGGACAGCACGGCCAGATCGGTGAGCACCCACTCCAGCCTGGTCGAGCAGAGGATGGACACCCTGGCCTCGGCGGAGGCGCCGAGCTCGGCCAGGCCCAGCGCCAGTGGCCGTACCTGCTCGCCCACCTGGGCCCAGGTGAGGGACTCCCACCCGGCACCCGCCGGATGACGATAGGCCTCGGCGTCGGGGGTGGCCTTGATCCGATCGCGCAGCAGAGCGGGAATGCTGGACATTCCTGACCTCCGGTGAGGGGACGACTTGGTGCGCACTCTAGGCCGAACACAGCGGGTCAGTCGATGGTCAGGATCGGTTACCTTCGGCGGTTCGCTTCCCAGTGGTCACGATCTTCACACGGTGATCACCTGTCGGGCCGGAGTGGTCGCGACGTTCTCGTGATCGGCCGTGCGCACCTCCCACGCGCCGCACTCGCAGCGCAGGTAGGAGATCACGCCATCGGAGGTCGAGTGGGACGAGACGAGTGTCATGGAGTGCATGCCTCCAACCTGATGTAATGCCCTTATGCATTTCAACACTTACGGTGGCAACGGCGCGGCCCTGTCGGCCGACCTGGTGAACGCCGCCCGCTTCACCCCCGAGGTGATCACCCCGCTGCTGACCAGGAACGAGATGCTGCGCGCCGAGCTCACGCCCGCCCAGGCCGACGAACTGGGCAGGTGGGCGAGGAGGCTCGACCCCGTCTTCGGGGAAACCGACGTGGAAACCCAGCTCACGCTCGTCAACGACCTGCTGGCGATCACCGCGGCCACGCCTTACATCAGCACGCACGACGGCCGCGGGCCGCACCTGCACTTCTTCGCCCACGGCGCCGACATCGTCGCGCGGGCCAAGGACACCACGGCGGGCGGGCTCGCCATGGCCATCTGCTTCTCCGACGGCCGCCGCCTCGGCCGCTGCGACAGGGACGGTTGCCGGACCGTGTACGTCGACACCTCGCGCAACGGCCGCCGCAGGTTCTGCTCGCTGGCGTGCGCCAACCGGGTCAACGTCGCGGCGCATCGAGCGAGAGCCCTTGCGCAAGATTTTTAGGTCGCGTACAGTTTCCGAGTCGCATCGCCGAGCCGTGGAGGCTGTTGACGTGGAGTTCTGAGGTCGCGGGCACCGCGCCGTCTCGCCCTGTCGTGGGCACGTGCGCACCTGGACCTCGGGCGTCTTCGCGGTGGTTCCCGCCAAGTCATGCAATTTCGACTTTCTGACGGGAGCTCCTTCATGTCATTTTCCGTAGTGATCGACCATGTCTCGTACGGCTGGCCCGACGGCACCCAAGTGCTCGACGGGCTCGACGCCGCCTTCCCCGCCGGGCGCACCGGCCTGATCGGCGCGAACGGCTCGGGCAAGTCCACCCTGCTCAAGATCATCGCAGGGGAGCTGCCCGCCCGCTCCGGCTCGGTCAGCGTGGCGGGACAGGTCGCCTACCTGCCGCAGAACCTGCCGTTGCGCGCCGAGCTCACGGTCTCCGACCTGCTCGGCATCAGCGCGACCAGAGCCGCGCTGCACGCGATCGAGGCGGGCGACGTGCGCGAGGAGCACTTCACCGCCGTCGGCGACGACTGGGACGTGGAGGAACGGGCCGCCGCCCAGCTGTCCACGCTCGGCCTCGATCACGTCGGCCTCGACCGCACGGTCGCGACGCTGTCCGGCGGCGAGACCGTCATGGTGGGGCTGGCCGCCCAGTTCCTCCACCGGCCCGACGTGCTGCTGCTCGACGAGCCCACCAACAACCTCGACCTCGACGCGCGGCAGCGGCTCTACGCCGCCGTCTCCGCGTGGCCGGGGGTGCTGGTGGTCGTCAGCCACGACAGGGCGCTGCTCGACCTGGTCGACCAGATCGCCGAGCTGCGCGACGGCGTCGTGCGCCTCTACGGCGGCAACCTGACCGACCACGAGCGGATGCTCGCGGCCGAACAGGAGACCGCCGAGCGCATGGTCAGGGTGGCCGAGGCCGACATGCGCAAGCAGAAGCGCGAGCTCGTCGAGGCCAGGATCAAGCTCGACCGGAGGGTGCGTTACGGCGACAAGATGTACGCCACCAAGCGCGAGCCGAAGATCATCATGCAGGCGCGCAAGCGCGAGGCCCAGGTGTCCGCGGGCAAGCACCGCAACATGCACATGGGGAAGCTGGAGGAGGCGCGTGAGCGACTGAACGAGGTGGCGCAGGCCGTGCGCGACGACGCCGAGATCAGGATCTCGCTCCCCGAGACCGCGGTCCCCGCGGGGCGGGTCGTCCTGTCCTTCGACACTGCGTGCCGTACCGAAGGCTCCATGGAACGCCTCGAGGTGCGGGGACCGGAAAGGATCGCGCTGCTCGGCCCGAACGGGTCGGGCAAGACCACCCTGCTCGAAGCCATCATGGCGGCAGGGGCACCGGTCCCCGTCGGCTACCTGCCGCAGCGGCTCGACGTCCTGGACGACGGCCTCAGCGTCATCGACAACGTGCGCGCGCACGCGCCCGGCGCCTCGGTCAACCAGGTGCGCGCCCGCCTCGCTCGCTTCCTGTTCAGAGGCGCGCGGGCCGAGCAGCCGGTGGGCACGCTGTCGGGCGGCGAACGCTTCAGGGCGACGCTGGCGGCGCTGCTGTCGGCCGAGCCGCCGCCACAGCTGCTCCTGCTGGACGAGCCGACCAACAACCTCGACCTGTCCAGCGTCCGACAGCTGTCGCAGGCGCTGGCCGCCTACCAGGGCGCACTGATCGTGGCCAGCCACGATCTGCCGTTCCTGCGGGGGCTGGGGATCACCCGATGGCTCCGGCAGGATCGGGACAGCGGTCTGACCGAGCCGTAATTGACGGCAGGGGATCAGCCGGGCGATAGTGTGGCAGATGGTTGCCCCCCGGATGATCTCCTGCGCGCTCGGCCTGGCGATGCTCACCCTGACCGCGTGCACCGCCACCGTAAAGGGCCCCGCGGAGACCTCCCCGGGAGTCGCGGCATCGACGAGCGGGACGCCCGCCCTCACCGCCGCCGCCTACCGCGACGCGCTCAGCGAGCAACGCGCGAACGTGCGCAAGGCACTCGCCTCGGTGTCCTCCGCCAAAACGGTCAAGACGCTCAATGATCGTATGGAACGTGCCGAAGAGACCCTCCGCGGCGCAGCCGACGCCCTGTCCGCCCTCGCGCCGCCCGTCGAGGCGCGGGTCCAGCACGAGGCGTACGTGGCGAGCCTCCACGACTTCACCACCGGGCTGGGGATGACGCTCGGCAAGGTCGGCGGAGGGGACGTCTGTACGGCAGGCGGCGTCTTCAGCGACGTGGCGGACAAGCTGCAGGCGCTGGACCAGGCGGGAAGGTCGTTGAAGGCGCTCGGCGACTACCCGGCGGACATCGTGCCGGTGAAGGCGGCCAAGAAGCAGAACAGGCGGCTTGCGAACGGGCGGTTCCTGCGCTCGGAGCGGCTCAACGGGCGCAGTTCCCTGCAGATCGACAACGGCGGGTCGAGGGACGCGGTGGTGACCGTGCTGCGGGGGGAGGGAAAGGCGTTCAGCGTCTTCGTGCGGAAGAAGTCGAAGTTCAAGGTGCAGGGGGTGCGGGACGGGACGTACGAGATCTTCTTCACGCACGGGGTGGACTGGGACGGCAAAGCGTTCACCCGGTCGTGCAGTTTCGAGCGGTTCGAGAAGCCGGTGCGGTTCAAGACGACGTACACGGCGACACAGATCAGGTGGCACGACTGGCGCGTCACGCTCCACTCGGTGACCGGCGGGAACGCTCCCACGAAAGAAGTCGACCCCGGCTCCTTCCCGTCCTGACCTCCGGGCCTTTCCGCGCTTCCGATGACCGTTTTCGTCGCGCGGTTCGACCCTCCTGCGCCGGGAGAAGCATGTCCCTGAGAAACACCGACCGCCGCCCTCCACCAAAAGAGCGCGCGCGGCCGGCGTCCGGGAGAACGCACAGGACTGACATGTGTGTTCGCCTATCGGCTCGGAGAAACGGGGCGGGCCGTGCGGCGTCCGGGAGGACGCATGGGACCGACGTGAGTGTTCGCCTATCGGCCCGGAAACGGGGCGGGCCGCGCGCAGCCGACGTCCGGGCAAACACACGTGGCAGACATGCGTTTCTGCCCCGTCGGCTCCGAGAAACGGGGAAGGGCCGCGGCCCTCGCAGAACGAGGTCGCGGCCCTTCCTCATCGCTGTCAGGAGGAGAACAGCATCCCGAGGAAGCTGTCGTGCCTGCGCCGGTGGCCGTAGTGCCCGCCACCGTAGTGCGGTGCGGGGGCGCCCCACGCCGGGGCCCCGTGAGCGGGGGGCGGAGGCGCGGCGGGCGGCGTGTGGTACTGGGACTCCATGCGAGTCAGCGTCTCCAGCTCGCCGTAGTCGAGGAAGATCCCTCGGCAGTTCTCACACTGCTCGATGTGGACCCCGTTGCGCTCATATGTCCGCATATTGCCGCGGCACTTGGGGCACTGCATCTGGTTTGATCTCCTTGCCCATTGGCGGGATGTCACTCGGTCTTGCGTGCGCCACTATGTCAGCCTTATTTGAGGCCGACAATCCTGCCGCACGACTGGACCAACGATTGCTCTACCTCGTCCAGTTCCCGGTTCTCTCTGTGCGCGTGGCCGACGGCGACGGCGGCGAGTTGCACGGTGACCGCTCTGGCCGGAACATCCAGCCGAGCCCATGGATCGTGAGGGTCGAGCGCGGGCCCGCCGGAAGCCAGGTAGGCGTTGAGAAACCGCCCCCAGATCTCCGGTTCGAGGAGTCCCGCGGCGAACCACGCCGCCGGCCTCGCCAGGTCCCAGGCGGGATCGCCGATCCCGAGGTCGTCCACGTCGATCAGCAGCCATCGATCGGAGCGATGCACGAGCTGCCCCAGATGCCAGTCGCCGTGGGTGAGCAGGCGGGGAACGGGCTCCGGCTCCGGCAGCGCCGCGAACGCCTGCCGTACCACCCGCTGAGCCGCTCCGTCTCCCGGCATGCTCGTGACCGCCCGCGCCATCCGCTCAGGCCCGCCTGCCTCCGGCAGCGGCGGCACCATGGTCAGCGGTACGGCATGCAGCCGCGCCAGCAGGCGCGCGCCCTCCTCCCACGGAGCCCCGTCAGGGTCGTCGCGCCGGACCGGTACACCAGTAGGCCATACAGTCACCGATCTCCCACATAGCGTATGCACTTCACGATCCAGCGGGGGCAGCATCACCCCGCTCAGCGCTGCCGACGCCGAGGCCTTGAGCCTCAGCACCAAGGGGGCCTGCTCGTCCCTGGCCGAATGCGCCTTGACCACGACCTCACCACGCCGGACGACGACGACGTCGCTCCTCGTCTCATGCCGGGTCGGCGCGCCCGCCCCGCCGTACTCGCCGGCCATGCGCGACAACTCATCCTCGAGATCCACCCGCAAAGCCTACGAGTCACCGCTAATTGGGTGGTCCCTCCACCCGGATCGTTGAGAGGCTCGCCACCGGAGGCCCCGTCCCTGGGGCGTTCGCCGACGACGCCCGAGAGCCTCGCCACCACCGAATGGCGCAGGTCCCGGCCTCCGGGCCGTGTCGCGTGGCACGGGTTCCGTTTCCTGGGCGGTGCCGCGTGGTGTGGGTTGTGATTTTGGGGGGTGGTGTCGAGTGGCGCGGGTTTCGGCTTTCCGGGTGGTGTCGGGTGGTGCGGGTTTCGGCTTTCCGGGCGGCGTTGAGTGGCAGCGTTGCCCTGTCCTGGTGAGCGCGGCGCCGTTGGGAGGCGGTGCGGCTGTTGGGAGGTCGCATGCCGGTGGAGTTCGCATGCCGTTGGAGTTCGCGTGATGAAAGGGAGGGGTGCGCGCGTGTACCGGTCGAGTGGCGGGCCCGCACGGCTGATCCTGCTGTGCGGCCTTCCGGGCGCGGGAAAGACCACACTCGCCAAACGGCTGGCGGCCGATCTGCCCGCCGTCCGGCTGTGCCCCGATGAGTGGATGGCGGGGCTCGGCGTCGACCTCTTCGACGAGCAGGCGCGCGACCTGCTCGAACGGCAGCTTTGGCGGCATGCGCGGGAGCTCCTGTCCCTCGGTCAGAGCGTGGTCCTCGAGTACGGCTTCTGGGGACGTTCCGAGAGGGACGAGAAGCGGCGTGCCGCCCGCGCCCTCGGCGTGAGGGTGGAGCTCCATTACCTCGAGGTCCCCTTCGAGGAACTGTGCCGCCGCGTGGAGGCGCGCACCGCTGAGGGCGGTAAGGACACCGCTCCCATCTCGCGTGAGCTGATGACTCAATACGCGACGCAGTTCCAGGTTCCGGATGCCGGAGAGCTCGCTCTGTTCGACACTCCGCCGGCACCTGAGGCCGACCGCTGAATTGCATCGAGGCCATGGTCAGGACAGGTTTTCCGGTACGGCGGCGCGTTGATTTGACGGTTGGCGGAGTCGTACATAGAGTTCACCAGTCCCACCCAGTCGGCGATCATCGTCGGCTGTCCAGGGAGACCCAACAAACATCCTCACCGGTGAGTCTGGTTCGACAGGAATCGGATGCGGGAGTACGTTTAGGGGGTTGCCCCGGGAAAAAGGGGCGGTTGGAAATTCTCGGCAGGTTTCGCGAAAAGAGTCAATTTGACTCGGTTCGCGGGGGCTGAAAGAATAGAAGACATAACGAAGCGAGTGCGGCCGGGTGGTTGACGGTCTGGCGTCCGTTTCTTGAGAACTCAACAGTGTGTTAAAAGCCAGTGCATGATTTAC